>CALXNX010000003.1 GCA_944389865.1 uncultured Succinivibrionaceae bacterium | reverse complement strand
AGCGGTAGTTCAGCCGGTTAGAATGCCTGCCTGTCACGCAGGAGGTCGCGGGTTCGATTCCCGTCCGTTCCGCCACTGCTCCAAGTTTTCATAATTTTTCCTCTTTTTGTTGTGTTTACGGCTGCTCAGTTGAGCAGCTTTTCTTTTTTGTTCTTCTACCAGGCGGCAAAGCAAAGCGCCCCGCAGGGCGCCTGTTTATAACCTTAACTCAAAAGGATTATGCCTGCGGGCGCTGGTAGTCAGCTGCCAGCTGATAGATCCGGCGCACATCTTCCTTATTTAACACCACGAAATGGCCTTCCTTATGATCAGGACCGCCGATGTTGGCTACTAAGGCGTCAATATCCTCGCGCTTGGCGCCTAATTCGTCAAAGTTCAGCGGCAGACCGGCATTGCCCCACAGCTGACGCAGGGCAGCGATGCCGGCTAAGGCAGTCTGCTCCGGATCTTCATAATCCATCTGACAGCCCATGACGTTGACTGCAAAGCGGGCAAAGCGCATTACGTCATGCTTATACACGTAGGTCATCCAAGCCGGGGTAACCACTGCAAGACCGGCGCCGTGCGCGCAGTCATACATGGCCGAGAGCTCATGCTCCAAGTGATGGCTGGCCCAATCCTGCTCGCGATCTGCTCCTAAGAGATTGTTGTGCGCGAGGGTCGAGGCCCACATGATGCTGGCTCTGGCATCGTAATCGCGCGGATCGGCCATCACGCGCGGCAGCATCTGCACAACAGTGCGCAGCACGCCTTCGCAGAGCTCATCGCTCATCTTGACGGCGCGGGTATTGGTAAAATAGCGCTCGATGACATGACACATGATGTCGCAGGCGCCGCAGGCAGTCTGGAACGGCGGCAGAGTATAGGTCAGCTCAGGATTTAAAATTGAGAAGGTGCAGACATTGGTCTGGAAGTTGCTGCCCTTCTTCTTAACCACGCCGTCCACCACGCGATCGATCACGCAGCTGTTGGAGCCTTCAGAGCCGGCAGCGGCAATGGTCAGCACGCAGCCTACCGGCAGCGCGCGCTCAGGCACCCTGCTGCCCATGAAGAAGTCCCAGAAATCACCGTCGTAAGGCACGCCCATGGCAATGGCCTTGGCGGAGTCGATGACGCTGCCGCCGCCTACAGCGAGGACTAAATCCACGCTCTGCTCGCGGCAGATCCTGATGCCCTCGTAGACCAGTTCCGCACGCGGATTGGGCTGTACGCCGCCTAAGCATACATAGGCTACACCGGCATCATCCAAGCTCTCCTGCACGCGGGTAAGCAGGCCGGACTTGACTGCCGACTGCCCGCCGTAATGAATTAAAACTTTCTTAGCGCCGTGCTTGACGCATACTTTGCCGGTATCGTTTTCCACGCCGCGTCCGAAATAAAAGTCGGTAGGGCGGCAGAAATTGAAGTTATCCATAAAACTCTCTGTCTAAAACTCAATGCTTTAATAAAGCGTTTGTGCTGCAGCCGGCAGCAGAGCGTCGGCTTTTTCCGTGTGCAGTTTACTGCACTGCGCGGCTCTTTGTCCTGAGACCTCAGGCGCGCAATTACAAAATTTTGCCGCCCTGCGGCTTATTGCAGCGTTTAGGGAGTAAAATCTGCAGGCTGCATCACACTTTTGCCTAGGCAGCAGGGGGAGATAATATGACTAATCGCAGCGCTGACTATTTCCTGACCATTGTGGTTCCGGTATTTAATGAAGAGGAGAGCCTGCCGGGCTTATTTACTGCGCTTGCTGACTATAAGAAAAAGGCCAGCGTCAAGCTGTGCATCCTCCTGGTCAACGACGGCTCGGCCGATCATTCTCTGTCCCTGATCAAAGAAGCCTGCGCCAGGGAGCCCGATTTCTTTTATTTATCGCTGGCCGGCCGCTGCGGTCTTACCGGTGCGCTTAAGGCCGGCTTTCATGCTGCCGCCTCACCTTGGTGCGGTTATATTGATGCTGATCTGCAGACCTTCCCGGAGGATTTTGAGCTGCTGCTGCCGCATGTAAAGGATGCGAAGCTGGTCTGCGGCATCCGCGCCAAGCGTCATGACACCTTATCTAAAAAGCTGCAGTCCAAAATTGCAAATAAGATCCGTTCAGCAGTTACCCATGACGGCTTTACCGATACCAACTGTCCGTTAAAGCTCATCGACACTAAGCTGGCACAGGCTTTGCCGCTGTTTTCGGGCATGCACCGCTTCCTGCCGGCTTTAACTCTGCTTTTCGGACTTAAAGTCACCGCGGTTCCGGTGCGCCATCAGGAGCGCAGACAGGGCAAGTCCAAGTTCAATCTCTTCAACCGCGGGCTGTCGGGCCTGTGTGATCTCCTGGCCTTCGTGTGGATGCGCCGACGCTTTGTCAATCCGCAGATTGGCGAGCAGAATGTAGAGCAGCAGGATTAAGCCGTGGCGATTATTACATGGTTTACCGCCGTCGGAGCGGCGGCGCAGATCCTCTTTGCCGCGCGCATGCTGGTGCAGTGGATCTTGTCCGAGCGCGCCCGGGCGGTGGTCAATCCCGCGCTGTTCTGGTGGCTGTCGCTCTTGGGCTCGCTGCTCATGAGTCTGTACGGTTATCTGCGCCACGATTTGGCCATCATGCTGTGGCAGCTCATCTCCTACTATGTATATATCTACAATTTAAAGCTTAAGCGCGAGCTGCAGCGCATCCCCAAAATTGCAACGGCTCTGCTCATTCTGGCACCGCTGGCGCTGCTTTTAAGTGAAGTGCATGACTTTGAAGAGTTCGCCGCGCTCTTTTTAAATGAAGAGCACATTCCTTACTGGCTGCTGGTGTTCGGATCAACGGGGCAGGCTTTATTTACCCTGCGCTTTATCTATCAGCTGTACGTCTCCCGCCGCGCTCAGCAGTCGGTGCTGCCGCCGCTGTTCTGGATCATCAGCCTGATCGCCTGCTTAATGGTGCAGATCTACGGCGTTTTCCGCCTTGATGTGGTGCTGATCTTCGGCCAAATGGGCGGACTTATCACCTACGTGCGCAATATCATGCTTTACAGAAAAGGTCATTATGCCGCTGAAGCTGCAAAAAAATAACAGTCCCCGGGCCCTGCCGTATTTAACCTTAGGGCTGATCTTCATCCTGCTGCTGCCGGCCATGCTGCTGCGTGATCTTAATCCGGTAAATGAGCTCAATTATTTAGCTATTGCTGCCGATGCCCTGGAGCGCGGCACGGTCTTTGCTTTCTATCAGGACGGCGCGCCTTACGCGGACAAGCCGCCGACGTATCTGTGGCTGTGCATGCTCTCCTATAAATTAACCGGTACGGCGGGAGGACTGCTGCTTTTATTCAGCGTGCTGCCTTTTATCGGCCTTTTAGCGCTCTGCCGGCGCTTTGCGGCTGCTGATGACGGCCCGCGCCCGCAGGCCCAGCTGATGCTGGCGCTGTGTGCAGTGCTCTTTATGGCCGGGTTGTCCTTAGTGGCGCGCATGGACATGCTGTTTGCACTGCTCATTGCGGTCTCATATGTGCAGATCATCAAGCGCGGTGATCTCATATTATCCGCCGCATCAGCATGGCGGACGGTACGCAGCGGCAATTGGCTGATCCCGCTTGCGGTCTTTGCCGCACTCTTTGTCAAAGGGCCGTACGCGCTGATCTTCCCCTTGGTCGGTCTGCTCTTTTACCTTTTGGCCCTGCATCAGGTAAAGGCGTATTTTAAGATCTTCCGCCCGCATTACTTCCTGATTATTCTCGCCTGCGTGCTGCTGTGGGCTTTAGGCGTCTATTTGGACGGCGGCAAGGCCTATTTAACCGAGCTCTTTGTGGGCCAGAGCGCCAAGCGCTTATCCGGCTCTGCCGGCCACCCCGAGCCCCTCTACTGGTATTTAACCAATATCTGGTATTTAGCCGCGCCTTTAACTCTGCCGGCAATTTATTTAGTCATCCGCGACTTAAAGCAGGGCACTTTAACTGAGGATCGTATCGGCTTGGCCTCGCTGTGCTTTTTCCTCGCGGTCTTCGCGGTGATATCGCTGCCATCCTCCAAGCTGGAGATTTACCTGCTGCCGGGGCTGCCCTTTTTAGCCCTCTACGTGCTGCGCGCTTTAAAACGCTGTGAGCTGCAGGGGCAAATCTCCCGCATGTTAAAGCTGTGCCTGGGGATCAATTTTCTGCCCTTTGCCTTAATTTTCCCGGCGCTGTTCTTTTTCACAGGGCGCTATCCCTTTCTGCAGCATCCCATGGTGTATGCCGGGGCTTTCTGCCTCTCTGCCGGATCCTGCTGGGCTTTACGGCTGATTTGGCGCAGCGTGCTGACTAAAGCTCTGGCGGCTGAGGGGCTCACCATTCTCGTCTTCATCGGCTGCGTCGGTTTGGCGCTGCCAACCTTAAATCCTTATTTGGGCGTACAGGAAATGGCGGAAGCGGCCAGCCGCGATTTAGGCGCTGGCACTGAGCTTGCGATCTGCACGCAGGGCATTGCTAAGGCCGAGAATCTGCCCTTATATGATCGGCGCTTTACGGTGTTTAAAAACGCCAATCTTCACAGCGCCCAGTGTCAAAATGCGGCGCTCTTTGTCGGGCGCTCGGCGCTGCGCAGTTACCCTGAATTAATTGCACAGCTCAAAGCGCGCGGCGGATATTATATAGGCGATAATATCTACGTGCCTGCCCCTCAGGCGCAGGCGGAATAAAGGAGTGCACGATGCAGGTTTTAATTACGGGCATGGCCGGCTTTATCGGCATGCATTTGGCCCAAGCTTTGGTCAGCCGCGGCCACAAGGTGGTAGGCTTTGATAATTTAAGCTCGATTACTTACCCCTCCTCTTTAAAGGAAGATCGCCTCAAGGCCTTAGGCTTTGCGCAGATCCCCGCGTACGCAAAGCAGGAGACCGCGCAGGACGGGGCACTCACTTTTATGCGCCTTGATCTGACCGATCAAGAGAGCGTGCAGCATTTAATCCAAGGCCGGCAGTTTGACGCGGTGGTAAATTTAGCGGCCTTAGCCGGCGTACGCTTATCTACTCAGGAGCCGGAGGCTTATTTTCGCAGCAATGCCGACGGCTTTTTCAATGTTCTGGAGGCTGTGCGCGCAATTGAGCAGGACCGCCGTCCGCGCCTGATTTTTGCCTCTTCCTCTTCAGTGTACGGCGACTGCACTCATGTCCCCTTTTCAGAGGATGACTGCAGTATTGAGCCGGTGTCAGTCTATGCCGCTACCAAGCGCATCAATGAGATCATCGCGCAGACATATGCGCTGCGCTTTAACATCGATGCCACCGCGCTGCGCTTTTTCACCGTTTACGGCCCTTGGGGCCGGCCGGACATGGCTCCCTTTATCTTCACCAAGGCCATGCTCGCCGGGCAGCCGATTCGCCTCTTTAATGAGGGCAGACTGCGGCGCGACTTTACTTACGTGGACGACATTGTTGAGGGCTTAGTGCGCATCGTCGAAGGTTCCGGCAATGCGCCGAAGCATCCGGCCAAGCCTTATGCGGTTTACAACATCGGCAACGGCACGCCGATTGAGCTCTTTGACTTTGTCCATGAGCTGGAAATGGCCGCAGGCGTCAAAGCGCAGCTTATCATGGAGCCGATGCAGCCTGGCGACGTGCATCAGACTTACGCCGATGTGCGCCGTCTGCAGAAAGATTACGGCTTTACCCCGCATACTGCGCTGCATGACGGCATCGGCCGCTTCTTTGCCTGGTACCAGGACTATTACGGACGGACTTGAGCACTGGCGGCGCATAAGCGCTCTGCTCTGCTGACTTAAGCTGTCGGCGGCGGGATCTGCACTATGACAGTGCAGATGCCCTGTGATCTCCCGGATTTTCTTAACGCAGGCGCCGCCTTCTGCAGACGGAGGGCCGTTTGCCCCTGCATCCCGTGTATAATGCTCATTTTAATTCAGCCGCAGCCATTAAATATGGCAGTAAGACCATACAGCGGCGCGCGCACGGCAGCGCCAGGGGCTGGCCGGACCGTGCGGACAGTAACCTCATTTTTTGTGGTGCATAATGGATAAATTAACTGAAGCAAAAGAGCGCGGCATTCAGGCTGCCGCAGCTGCAGCAGATCTGCAGGATTTAGATGCCGTCAGAGTAGAGTATTTAGGCAAGAAAGGTATTTTTGCAGACTTTATGAAGGAGCTGGCCGCTTTATCTAAAGAAGAGCGTCCGGCCCGCGGCGCTGAGATCAACGCCGTCAAGCAGGAAGTGGTGGCAGCCCTTGAGGCCAAGCGCGAGGAAATTGAAAATCGCGAACTTAACGCCAAGCTGGCCTCCGAGAAAGTAGATATTACTCTCCCCGGCCGCCGCCGCGTGACCGGCACCCTGCATCCGGTGACCCGCACCATTGAGAGCATTGAAGATTTATTCGGTGCCATGGGCTTTGAGACCGTGGGCGGTCCTGAAATTGAAGATGATTATCACAATTTCGATGCCCTAAACCTGCCGCCGCATCACCCGGCCCGCGCTTCGCATGATACCTTTATGCTGGACAACGGCCTGCTGCTGCGCTCGCAGACCTCCTCGGTGCAGATCCGCGTGATGGAGAAGATTAAGCCGCCGATCCGCATCATCGCCCCGGGCCGCGTCTACCGCAATGACTACGATATGACCCACACTCCGATGTTCCATCAGGTGGAAGGCTTATTAGTGGAAGAGCACAGCTCCTTTGCCGAGCTCAAGGGCGTGCTCTATGATTTCCTGCACGCTTTCTTTGAGGAAGAGCTCGAAGTGCGCTTCCGCCCCTCCTACTTCCCGTTCACGGAGCCGTCGGCTGAGGTGGACGTAAAGCGTAAAGGCGGCAAGTGGCTGGAAGTCTTAGGCTGCGGCATGGTGCATCCGAATGTGCTGCGCAATGTCGGCATCGATACTGAGAAGTACTGCGGCTTTGCCTTCGGCATGGGCGTAGAGCGTCTGACCATGCTGCGCTACGGCGTCAATGATCTGCGCGCATTCTTTGAAAACGATCTGCGTTTCTTAAAGCAGTTTGCCTAAGGCGGGGGTTATAGAAAAATGATTTTCACTAAAGAA
This sequence comes from uncultured Succinivibrionaceae bacterium, assembly GCA_944389865.1. GTDB lineage: Bacteria > Pseudomonadota > Gammaproteobacteria > Enterobacterales > Succinivibrionaceae > Avisuccinivibrio. The sequence continues at coordinate 75,163 of CALXNX010000003.1, read as the reverse complement.
TGGATCGATACTTTTGTTGACAGCGGCCTGACTGCCGAGCAGATCGCAGATAAGATCACCATGGCAGGCCTCGAGGTCGATACCGTCTCCCCGGTCTGCGGCGAGTTTTCCGGCGTCGTAGTGGCTGAGGTTAAGACCTGTGAGATGCATCCCTCCTCAGATCATCTGCACGTCACCACCGTGGACTGCGGCGACGGTAAGCTGTATCAGGTAGTGTGCGGCGCACCCAACTGCCGCGCCGGCCTTAAGACTGCCTTCTCGAAGGTGGGCGCAGTCCTGCCCGGCATCACCATTAAGCCTGCAGTGCTGCGCGGCGTGGAGTCCAACGGCATGCTGTGCTCCTATAAGGAGCTGGGTATGGCCGAAGAGTCCGACGGCATTATCGAGCTGCCCGCTGACGCACCGGTCGGCATGGATCTGCATCAGTATATGAAGCTCGATGACAAGGCCATCGACATTGATCTTACGACCAATCGTCCGGACTGCCTCGGCATGCGCGGCATCGCCCGTGAAATCTCCGTACTGACCAGAAAACCTTTACATGATGTGCAGATGGCTGACATTAAGGAGACCACTGATGCGGTCGTACCTTTAAAGGTTGAAGCTCCGGAAGCCTGCCCGCGCTACTGCTGCCGCGTGATCAAGGGCGTCAATCAGAAGGCTGTGAGCCCGCTGTGGATGACGGAGCGGCTGCGCCGCTGCGGCATCCGCTCGGTCTCCCCGATTGTGGACGTCACCAATTACGTGATGCTGGAACTCTCCCAGCCGCTGCACTCCTTTGACTTAGGCAAAATCCGCGGCGGCATTACCGTGCGCATGGCTCAAGATCAGGAAAAGCTGACGGTGCTCTCCGGTGAAGAGCTTACTCTGCGCCCGGATACCTTAGTCATTGCTGACGACGCCGGGGCGGTGGGACTGGCCGGCATCTTCGGCGGCGAGGCCTCCGGCATCAGCGTGGAGACTAAAGATGTGCTGCTGGAAAGCGCTTTCTTCAGCCCCACTGCCATCAAGGGCCGCGCCCGCAGCTACGGCCTCGATACTGACGCCTCTCACCGCTTTGAGCGCGGCGTGGATCCGCAGGTGCAGCTGTTAGCCTTAAACCGCGCCACTGAGCTTTTACTGCAGATAGGCGGCGGTGAGGCAGGTCCGGTGGTCATGCAGACTGCTGAGGAGTTCCTGCCGCAGCGCCGTGAGATCGTGCTGCGCTCCGAGCGCTGCGCCAAAATCATGGGCTGCAGGGTGGATGACCGCGAGATAGAGGATATCTTAAAGCACTTGGACTTAAATCCGCAGCCGGTTGACGGCGGCTTTAAGGTCAGCGCTCCGTCTTTCCGCTTCGATATCGAAATTGAAGAGGATTTAATTGAGGAGGTGGCCCGCATTTACGGCTACGATCGCATCCCCAATCGCCAGCCGGTCTCCGATCTCAAGATGCCGGCCCGCCGCGAGGCCGTGGTGACCGATCGCCGCGTGCGCGCGCTCTTAACTGACTTAGGCTATAACGAGGCGATTACTTACTCCTTCACGGATCCCAAGTATCTGCAGGCCTTAGGCAATATTGAGCCCATCATGCTGACCTCTCCGATTTCCCCGGAGCTGTCGGCCATGCGCACCACTCTGTGCGCCGGCTTAATCAATGCCGCTAAGCACAATATCAACAGGCAGCAGCGCCGTCTGCGCCTGTTTGAAAAGGGCCTGAAGTACATTAAGGACGCTGAGGCTGAAAACGGCGTGCGCCAGGAGGAGATGCTGTGCGGCCTCATTACCGGCGCCTGCGAGGAAGAGTGCTGGAATCAGCCCAAGCGTCAGGTTGATTTCTTTGACTTAAAGGGCGATGTGGAAAGTCTGCTGGCCCTCTGCGTCAAGCCTGAGGCCTTTACCTTTGTGCCCTCCGCTGAGACCTTCCTGCACCCGGGCCAGAGCGCCGACATCCTAAAGGACGGCGTGAAGGTCGGCTTCTTAGGCATGCTGCACCCCAAGGCCGTCAAGGCGGTAGGTCTGCGTCAGGAAGCAGCGGTGTTTGAAATCTCCTGGGACGCCGTCTCTGAGCGCAGTATTCCGCTGTATCACGAGATCTCCAAGTTCCCGGCCAACCGCCGCGACTTTGCCTTCGTGATCAGGAAGAGCGTGTCCGCAGCTGAGCTGACGGCAGTAATTTCCGCAGCCTGCCCGGATCTGATTGCCGACATCAAGATTTTCGACGTATTTGAAAGCGAGAGCCTGGGCGATGATCGCTCGGTGGCCTTGGGCGTGACCTTCCAGGATACGCACAGGACCCTTGATGATGCTGAGACTGACGGCGCGGCCGCTGCCATCGTGCAGACCGTAGCCGACAAGCTCGGCGGTCATTTAAGAGCGTAAGAGCGCAGAGCTCACTAAGGAGGCTGTCATGGCAGTTAAAATGAAGGCTTTGGAAGAGCGCTTTGCCAGGCTGCAGGAGATTATCACGCAGTTGGAGCAGGGCAGTCTGAGCCTTGATGAATCCATTGCCGCCTACGCCGAGGGCATGAAGCTGGCTTCCTCGTGCCGGCAGACTTTAGATGAGCTCACGGCCAAAGTGCAGGCGGTGCGCGAGCAGGCGCTCAGCGCGCCGCCGCCATCGTCTGAGCAGCCTCCGCTCTAATATTCAGCGCCGGCGCATTGCGCCGGTGCAGTTCCTGTGTCTAAAATATTTGCCGGTGCGATCTTTTTTCCTCTTTTTGACTTTAAGATCGTTCCGGCACGAATTTTTTCTATTAAGCCGGTTGTTCAAGTTTTCAGGCCCGTGATGTAAAGGAGATGCAGATGGAGTTAAGGCAGTATTCTGCGCAGGTATTAGAGCGCGTCAACCATGCGCTGGAGCAGCGCATTGACGCCTTGGACGGGTGGGCTCCCGAACTTAAGGAGGCCATGCGCTACGGCCTGCTCTTAGGCGGCAAGCGCTCGCGTCCGCTCCTGGTTTACGCCGCCGGGCAGGCGCTCGGGGCTTCCTTAGACAGTCTTGACGGCGCTGCCTGCGCCATTGAATGCATTCACGCCTACTCCTTAATTCATGACGATATGCCCGAGATGGATAACGATATGCTGCGCCGCGGCAAGCCCTCGGTGCACGCCGCTTTCTCGCCGCAGACGGCGCTGTTAGCCGGAGATGCGCTGCAGCCTTTGGCTTTTGAGTTTTTAGCTGCCGGTGCGCCGACGCCGGAAATCGGCATGCGGCAGTGTGCGATTTTAGCGGTCAACGCGGGCTATACCGGCATGTGCGGCGGGCAGGCCATGGATTTAAAGGCTGAGCATCAGCACATTCCGTACGAGACTTTAAAAGTTCTGCACTCCAAAAAGACCGGCGCTTTAATTAGGGCCGCAGTACAGTTAGGTGCTGTCGGTGCCGGCGCGTCGGAGGAGCAGATTAAGGTTTTGACCATTTATGCCGAGAAAACGGGCCTTGCGTTCCAGATCTGGGATGATGTGCTGGACGTCATTGGCGATGAGGCTGTAACCGGCAAGCCCGTGGGCAATGATGCCGCCGCCGGCAAGAGTACTTATCCGGCGCTCTTTGGCCTCGATAAGGCTGAAGAACTGGCCGCCGCCGCCAAGGATGAGGCTCTGGCCGCTTTAAAAGAGCCGGCACTGTCCGGCGTGGATACTGATCTTCTGGCGCAGTTTGCCGTCTTCTGCGTCACACGCAGTCATTAGGAGGGGCTTGTGAGCGCCGAACCGCAATATCCGCTGTTAGATACCATTCACGATGCCGCCGATGTGCGCAGGCTCAAGATCGACGTACTGCCTCAGCTGTGCGATGAGGTGCGCCGCTATTTAATCGATACGGTGAGCAAAACCGCCGGGCATTTGGCCTCGGGGCTGGGCGTCGTGGAGCTGACCTGCGCGCTGCATTATGTCTTTAACACCCCTCAGGACAAGATCATCTGGGATGTAGGGCATCAGGCTTATCCGCATAAGATCCTTACCGGACATAAAAAGGAGCTGGCCACTATCCGCCAGAAAGACGGCCTGCACGCCTTTATCTGGCGCGGAGAGACCCCGTATGACGTGCTCTCTACCGGTCATGCATCTACTTCCATCGGCTCGGCTTTGGGTCTTGCTCTGGCGGCCCGCGCGCAGGGCAGGCCTGACAGAGTAGCGGCGGTGATCGGCGACGGATCGCTTACCGGCGGCATGGCCTTTGAGGCTTTAAATCATGCCGGCACCTTTAAGGATTTAAATCTCCTGGTCATCTTAAATGACAATGAGATGAGCATTTCAGAAAACGTCGGTTCACTGGCTCAGAGTTTAGCTGAGGTTTTGGCCAATCCGCATTACGTTAAATTGGTCGAAGGAGGCAAGCGCGTTTTAACCAAGCTCCCGGCGCTGCGGGAATTTGCGCTGCGCGCCCAGGAGCATGCCAAGGGCATGGTTATGCCCGGCACCTTATTTGAAGAATTCGGTTTTAACTACATCGGCCCGGTGGACGGCAATAATGTACTGCGCCTGACTTCCCTTCTGCGCAAGATCAAGGATCTGCCCGGGCTGCAGTTTCTGCACGTGGTTACCCGCAAGGGCAAGGGCTATCCGCCGGCTGAGCGCGACCCCATCTGCTATCACGGGGTGCCGGCCTTTGATCCGGAAGCCGGTGTGCCGCAGACCCCGCATCCCAATGACAAGTCTTTCTCGCGCGCCTTCGGCAATTGGCTGTGCGCACAGGCAAACAAAGATCCGCTGCTCGTCGGCATCACCCCGGCGATGCGCGTGGGCTCGGCTATGGATGATTTTGCCGCTAAGTTCCCCGAGCGTTTCTACGATGTGGGTATTGCTGAGCAGCATGCCGTGGTTTTAGCCTCAGGCCTGGCGGCAGGCGGTATGCATCCGGTGGTGGCGATTTACTCGTCCTTTCTGCAGCGCGCCTACGACAGCGTGATCCACGACTGCGCCATTCAGGATCTGCCCATTGTCCTGGCCGTTGATCGCGGCGGCATTGTGGGCCCGGACGGCCCCACTCATCAGGGCGCTTACGATCTGGCCTATCTGCGTGCGGTGCCGAATTTAACCATATTGACCCCGGCCACTTTAAGCGAGCAGGAGCAGATGTTAAGCTTTGCCGCGGCCTTGGGTCATCCCTGTGCGGTGCGCTATCCGCGCGCCAACGGCCGGGACGAACTGCCCGGCGGTCTGCAGCAGGATGAAATTACTTTGGGCAGGGCGCAGGTGCTGCATACCGCGCCGGAGACTGCGGGTAAACGCGCTGCGGTGCTGGCTTTTGGACCGATGGCGGCTGACTTACTTCCTCTGGCGCAGGAACAGGGCTTTACCCTGGTGAATATGCGCTTCGTCAAGCCTTTGGACACGGAATTGATTCTGGAACTGGCCAGGACTCATGACCTCATAGTGAGCGTGGAGGAAGGCACGTTATCCGGCGGCATCGGCGAGGAGATCGCCCTGACCCTCGAAAATGCCGACTGCCCGACGAGGTTCAGAGCGCTGGGGCTGCCCGATCACTTTATCATGGAAGGCAGCCGCGCGCAGATCCTGCAGGATTTGGGGTTGACCCCGGATCAGATTGCCGCCTGCGTTGAGCGTGAGCTGCAGGCCATGAATTAAACAAGGAGAGAACATGCCTTCATTTGATGTGGTATCCGAGATCAAAAAGGATGAACTGACCAACGCGGTGGATACCGCCAATCGCGAACTGTCCACCCGCTACGATTTTCGCAATGTCGAGGCGTCCTTCAGCCTGAATAAGATCGATTCCTCGGTCAAGCTGGAGGCCGATGAAGAGTTTCAGATCCAGCAGATGGGCGATATTCTGCGCTCCAAGCTGGTCAAGCGCGGCATTGAAATCACGGCAGCTGAATTTAAGGATATTACCCGCTCGGGAAAGAAGAGCCTGCAGCAGGTAGTGTTCAAGCAGGGGATTGATCGGGAGCTGGCCAAAAAGATCATTAAGCTGGTCAAAGACGCCAAGCTCAAAGTTGATGTCAAGCAGAATGACGATACGCTGCGCGTTACCGGTAAGAAAAAGGACGATCTGCAGGCTGCCATTGCCTTAATGCGCGGGGCCAAGATTGAGCAGCCGCTGCAGTTTACCAACTTCAAGGATTAAGGCCTGCAGGTGAGCACGGAACAATTAGGAGAGGGAGCGGCAGAAAAGCAGTCTCTGTGGCGCGAGATCTTCTCTGCCAGGATGGGGATCTGCATTATCACCGGCTTCTGTTCTGGAATGCCCCTCTATGTGCTCATTGTCTTATTGGCCGCCTTTTTAAAATCCGAGGGCGTAGATCTTAAGATCATCGGCCTCTTTTCCATGGTGACCTTCCCGTACACCTGGAAATTCCTGTGGGCCCCGGTGGTCGATCGCTTTAAACTGTGGGGGCTGGGCCGCCGGCGCGGCTGGATGCTGACCACGCAGGTGGTCCTGATCCTCGCCATCGGCTCCGTGGGCTGGTGTGACCCGCAGGCGCAATTGCTGCCCATTATGGGCCTCGTGTGCCTTACCTCCTTTGCCTCAGCCACGCAGGATATCGTTATTGACGCCTATCGGCGCGAGATCTTAACGGACCGCGAGCTGGGCTTGGGCAGTTCCCTCTTTGTCAACTCCTACCGCATTGCAGGTTTAGTGCCCGGCAGCCTGTCACTGATTGCCGCCGATTTCTTCCCGTGGCATTACGTTTTTGCCGGCACCGCGCTCTTCCTTTTGCCCGGCGTGATCCTCACCTTATGCGTGCGCGAGCCGCAGGTTAAAACCACGCCTAAAAGCCTCAGGCAGGCGGTGGCGGAGCCTTTTCACGAGTTTGTGTCCCGCAAGGGCATCAAGGGCGCGCTCCTGTGCCTCTGTTTTGTCTTTTTCTATAAGCTGGGCGATTCCATGGCCACCGCGCTGGCCACGCCGTTCTACCTCGATTTAGGCTTTTCTTTAAGCGTCATCGGCATTGTGGCCAAAAACGTGGGCATTTGGTCGATGGTGGCAGGCGGCCTCCTGGGCGGCGTCATCATGCTTAAGATCACCATCAATAAAGCGCTGTGGCTGTTCGGTATAGCGCAGATGCTGCCCATCTTAGGCTTTGTTCTCTTAGCGCACGCAGGCGCTGACGGCAGCGCTCCAGTGTGGCTTTTGGCACTGGTCATCGGCGCAGAGGCCTTTGGAACGGGATTGGGCACCGCAGCTTTTGTGGCCTATATATCACGCGAGAGTAATCCGGCCTTCACGGCTACGCAGTATGCGCTGTTAAGTTCGCTGTCGGCGGTGCCGCGCACTTTCTGCAATGCCGCTACCGGCTTTATTGTAGCCGCAGTCGGGTGGGAGCAGTTCTTTGTGATCTGCACGCTCTTGGCCGTGCCCGGCATGCTCCTGCTCTTTAAGATCGCCCCGTGGGGTGGGGCTGAGACCGCAGGGAAGTCAAGCGCTCCCGCGGCAGGGAGCGCTTGACGGCAGACGGATTACCTGCGCGTCTGCGGCTTTATCACAAAGGTCAGCAGGGCGTAGATCAGCGCGCCGCTTATCATTGCAGCGACTAAGCCTACATTGGCTGCGGCAAAGGTGCTCTGCTCTGCCTCCTCGCTTAATAAAAACGAGGTGATGCGGCCGATGTAGGGATCGGTGGAGGTAATGGTCCCCAGGCCGATAATAGTGGCGATCAGCAAAGAGAGCATGGCGCTCCAGCGATAGGCGCGGCTGTTTCCATTAGTCGGATCTGCCATGCTGATATCCCACTGCATGCGGCGCTGGCGGAGCAGATCGACGATTTCAATTGCACCCCACGATCCCATGATGACCGAGATGCTGGCCAGGAAGGATGAGAAGGTAGAGAGGAAGCTGTCGGAGATAAAGGTCAGATAGAAGCAGCCCAAGGCGATGATCACTGCATTCATCAGAGTGGTAGTGACGCGCGAGAACGGCACGCCGGCTGCCATTAAGGCAAGTCCTGAGCTGTAGACGCCGGTCATGCCCGCGGAAATGAGCGAAATGATGATGACCATTGAGAAAGGCACGTAGAACCAGAAGGGCAGAATGCCGGTGAGGGCGGCTAAGGGCTCATGCGCGGCCTGCTCTAAGAGCGCCGGATTGCCGACTGACAGCATCACGCCTAAGATGAGCAGTACCGAGACCGGCAGCGCAATGCCGGTGGTGGTCCAGAAGATCACCGCGCCGGCGGAGCTGTTGCGCGGCAGATAGCGCGAGTAGTCGCCGCCGTAATTTAAGAACCCCAGGCCTACCATGGTCATGGCCAGTACTACGCCGCCTAAGAAGGCGGCAAAGCTGCCTGAAGGAGCAGAGTTCAGCTGACTGAAGTCAATCTGCGGGATGAAGAAGAACAGATAAATGGCGGTCATGATGCCGGTAATAAGGGCAATCCAGCGCTCGACCTTTAAAATGATCTGATAGCCGTAGACCGCGCCCACCATGGTCAGTACAATCACTGCGGCAAAGGAGAAGAACAGGCAGCCGCTGGAAGGCTTGCCGGCGGCATCTTCCAGAAAGGGCATTAAGTGCGCAAGGAGATCGGCGAGCGTCGTGGAGGCCATGGAGAGCATGGTCACCTTCCAGCCCATATTGGCTACATAGCCGAAAAAGGCCGGGATGCGGTTGCCGTCAATGCCGAAGCACAGGCGCGACTGCGCCAGCGTCGGCAGACCGGTGCGCACTGAGCCTACCGCTAAAATGCCCACCAGCGAGCACGAGAGAAAGTAGCCCAGCACGCCGGCGAGCATAGCCTGCCACACTGACAGGCCCAGCGAGAATACGTACATGCCGCAGGTGATGCCGAAAATGGAAATATTCCACGAAAACCATACCGGGAAGAGCCCGGAGGGCTTGCCGTAGCGTTCAGAGTCAGGAATGGCGTTAATGCCGTTAGTCTCAATACTCATAATTAGCTCCTGCTGTTACTGCTGCAGAAAATTAAGTAAGGTCTGAGGATCAGCCGCACAGGCTGCCCCCTGATGGGCGGTAACGTAGGCCGCCGCTGCGTTGGCTAAATATACCGCCTCCGGCAGCGTCAGGCCGCACATTAAGCCGGCAATCAGGCCTCCGCTGTGGGCATCGCCCGAGCCTACGGTATCCACCGGGGTGATGTTAAAGCCCGGGATCCGCAGGCACTGCCCCTTGTCAGCTGTGAGAGCGCCCAGCTCTCCCATGGTCACTACGCTCGGTCGGCCGGTGCGGCGCGCCAGCTCAAGCGCCGCTTTTTCAGGGCTGTCGCAGCCGGTAAGGGCGGCAGCTTCAGCGGCGTTTAAGGTATACATCACCGGCAGCTGCTCCATGCGCTCAAAGAAAGCGGCGCTGATATAGGGCGTGCGGGTGCCAGGATCATAGACAATCAGCGCATCATCGCGCGCGTTCTGCAGGCCAGCCAGCATTACCTCGGCGTTTTCGCCTTCAGTTTGATAGCCCGAGATGTAGATATAGTCAAAGTCCTCGACATGGGCGGCCTTGAGCCAGGAAGGCTCAAAGTGCGTCTCGATGCCGGGCATGGTGACAAAGGTGCGTTCGCCGCCCTCTTCAATCAAGGTCATGCACCAGCCGTTATCGCCGCGCCCCAGGAAGATCTTTTGGGGATAAGAGCGGCGGACAAATTCGGCGCGGACCTGATGGGCAAACATGCCCTCGCCGATGGGCAGCAGAGCATCAAAGGGCAGCTGGAGCTTGGCCAGCACGTCAGCGACGTTAAAGGCGCAGCCGCCCACTTTGGAGCCCTCAAATAAACCTGTCATATCGGCGCCGGATTTGGGGAGCTGCGGCACGCGGATCAGCAGATCGATAAAAGCCGATCCTACGATCAGGGTATGCTGCTGCGGGTGCAGCCGGTCCAGCAGATCTTTTAAATTAAAGCTTAAGGTTTCAGTCATGCGTTTTACTCTGCCTTAAAGTGCGGGCGGGCGGTGATAATTTCAGCCGCAAGAGCCCGGAAATCCAAGTTATTCTGTTTTTCCAAATAGTCAATTAATGCCGGGGTAAATCCGGAAATTCCGACTTTTGCGCCCAAAATGGCGCAGGCCATCGCCCCGATGGTGTCGGTATCACCGCCCATGTTGGCGCATAAATGCGCGGCCTGCTCAGGGGTGTCAGCGTAGAAAGCCGCAGCTAAGGCGGCGCTGACGGACTCTGAGGTCATGGTGCCGGTGCCTAAGACTTCATAAATCCACAGGCTCATCTCCTCCTCAGTCGGGTGCTCGGCTATTTTGGCAAGGGAGAGCTTAAAGCGCGCCTTTAAATTGGCCGCCCAGGTAGGCTCGCCTAAGGGCAGGGCGCAGTCGTGGGCTTTCATGACGCTTTGGATCACCGCCTCGCGGTCATCAGTGGCAAGCCAGGCTGCCACGGCGGCTGCCACCATGGATGCGCCGGCTAAGGCCACATCGGTTCCGTGGGTGACGGCGCTGACTTTGGCGACAGTGCGGGCGAGACTCTCTTCTTCACCCAAATTAAAGAAGCAGCCGACGGGTGCAATGCGCATGGCAGCGCCGTTGGTGAGGGCGGCTTTGGTGTACTGGGTATAGTCCTCGCCTTTGACATGGGCGGTAAGCGCGGCCTTGGAACTCGGTCCCAGGAGATTTATCTCAAAGCCGTTCATCGAAATAACCCAGTCGATTAAATCCTGCGCCAGTACTTTGACCTCAGGCACGCGCTGGTATTTGAGCAGATCGCGCAGAATTACCAAAGCCTGCGCGCTGTCATCGGTATAATGGCCGGCTTTAAAGTAGCAGGCTACGATATTATCCGCCGGGCCGTCTAAAAAGTCGGTGATGTCGCCAAAGCGCTCGCGCACCTTAGCGCGCGGCCACAGTTCTCCCGGCACCCCGAAGGCGTCGCCTAAGACCATGCCGGCCAGAGCGCCGGCGATATGATCCTGCAGTTGTGCTTTATCAAGTTCAGGCATTTAAGCTCCTTAAATACGTACGGTTATTAAAAATGGGTTAATGGCCCGCAGCGCGGGCGATGCTGATCTCAAAATAGGGTGAGTAGGAAATGGTCACCTCCTCAATGACGCGATCTTCAGCATCAAATATGGTTTGCCGCGCGCAGATCAGCGGCTGCAAGGCCTCAATCTTAAAGGCCGCGCACAGTTCAGGTGACGGCAGCACGGCGCTTAAGACGGACTCGCCGCGGCAGGGGAAGATCTGATAGTGCTCGCGCATGACGGCATATAAAGAGTGCTGGGCAAAATCAAAGCGCTCAATCTGCGCAAAGCGCTCGCAGGGCAGCATCGAATCCTCATGAGTCAAATACTGCACGGCGCCGGCGCGCTGAAAGCCGCGGGTGCGCACTAAATGAAAAACCCGGCGGCCATTCACGGATTCAAGCTGCGCCAGATCGACGCGCGAGCAGGGAACTTCATGCTGCGCGCGCAGGGTCTCAGTCAGCGAGGTGAAATTCCATGAGCGGCGCTTTTGCGGCGTAAAGCATAAGCTGATGCGCCTGCCCTGCTGCTTGCGGATCAGTCCGTCCTGTACCAAAAGATCCAGCGCGCGGCGCACGGTAGTGCGGGTGACGGCAAAGCGCGCGCACAGCTCCTGCTCGGAGGGAAAGGGCGCATGATCGCAGCGCCCGGACAGGATGTCCTGCCGCAGAGCGGCGGCAATAATGCGGTAGGCAGCCTCAGCCATAATTAATGTCGAGTCCTTAAGCGTACTTGTCTATACAACTACAGGCATTATAGCGGACAAAGTACAGGCTGTCTGTGCGCCGGCCAGCAAAAATTTAAATAAAAACGCTTAAAATACAGAAAGATAGTGTACAAGTGCGGTCTGCCTGTGTATACAAGTTTCTAAAATAGTGCAGTCCGGTACAGCAGCAGCTTATAGTGCAGAACTGCTGAAAAGTGCAAACGGTTGCGCCGGCGGCGGCAGCAGGGGGTACAGCGCGCTGTGATGCGCTTTGGCTGTGAGCCCGGTCAAAGAAAAAGTAGGTTTAAAGACCTGCAGTTATGCTAAAATTTTTGCGTTGTAACCTGCACGAAAACTGCGGGACAGATTCATTGCGGCCGCCTTACGGCAGACCGTGTTCAAGCTGTACCAGGGTTTTTATACAGGGTATAAAGAGGAAGCTGTGACTTTCCGTAATTATTGATTGGAACCGCCTATGATTAACATCAAAAAAGGATTGGATCTGCCTCTTGGCGGCCAGCCGCAGCAGGCGATAGTCCAAGGTCCGGAGATAAAGCACGTCGCTGTTTTAGGCGAGGTGGATTATACGGGCTTAAGACCGTCAATGGCTGTGGAGCCTGGTACTAAAGTCAAGAAAGGGCAGGTACTGTTCGAGGATAAGAAAAACCCTGGAACACGTTTTACCGCTCCTGCTGCGGGCACTGTAACTGCAGTTAACCGCGGCGAGCGCCGTGCCTTCCAGTCTGTCGTCATTGAAGTTGATCCTGCCGGCCCCGCTGTGGCCTTTAAGAAGACCCCGGCTGACAAGCTGCTCGATTTAAGCTCCAAGGACGTGACTGACCTGTTAGTTGAGTCCGGCATGTGGACGGCATTTAGAGCTCGTCCCTTCAACAAGGTGCCTAAGGTGGGCACGCTGCCGCACTCCATCTTCGTAACCGCTATCGACACCAACCCCTGCGCTGTTGAGCCGCGCATCGTTATCGAGAAGGAAGCTGAAGCTTTCTCCAACGGTCTGCGCGTGTTAAGCCGCATCGGCGACTTTAAGATCTACGTCTGCAAGGGCGAGCCTTCGCTGCCGACTGCTAAAGTGCCGAACGTGGTCGAAGAGGTCTTTATCGGACCGCATCCTGCCGGTCTGCCTGGTACCCACATTCACTACTTAGATCCGGTTTCGGAAAATAAGACCGTGTGGCACATAGGCTATCAGGATGTGATCGCCATCGGACACCTTTTTGTCGAAGGTCAGTACTACAGCAGGCGCTGGGTTTCCCTCTGCGGTCCGCAGGTCAAGGAGCCGCGCGTAGTTGAGACCATACAGGGCGCTTCCATTGCTGAACTCCTGCCTGAAGAGGCTGTTGAGAAGTCGGCAAACGGCGTGCGCATTATCTCCGGCTCCGTACTGTGGGGCAATACCGCAGCAGGTCCGGATTCTGCCTACTTAGGACGCTATCATCTGCAGGTCTGCGCCTTGGAAGAAGGCCGCGACAACGAGTTCTTATTCAAGAGCTGGATGGGCCTCGGGTTTAAGCGTCACACCGCCTCGCGCGCCTACATCTCCTCTTTCATCAAGCCTGCAGCTTATACCATCAACACTGCCTTAAACGGCGGTTCGCGTCCGATGGTGCCGGTAGGGCTGTACGAGAAGGTGTTCCCGTTCGATATGGAACCGACCGTACTGCTGCGTGCCATTGATATCAATGACACCGATCAGGCCAAGCTTTTGGGCGTGCTGGAACTGGCCGAGGAAGACTTAGCCCTGTGCACCTACGTCTGCCCGGGCAAGACCGACTACGGTCCGCAGCTGCGCAGATGCTTAACCAAGATTGAAGTGGAGGGTTAAGCCGTGTTATTGAGTTTATTTAAGAAAATAGCGCCGATGTTTGAGAAGGACGGTGTGCTGCAGAAGCTCTATCCTCTCTACGAAGGCACTTTCACCCTGCTTTACAGCACCGGCAAGGTCACTAAAGGGCACACCCATGTGCGCGACTACATCGACTTAAAGCGCATCATGATCATCGTGTGGCTGGCGGTGTTCCCGGCGATGTTCTACGGCTGGTACAACACCGGCGCGCAGACTGTGGCTGCTTTAGCTTCCATGCCTAGCGGCGCGGATTTAGCTGCAGCTTCCTACAGCCTCTTCAGTGCTGACTACCACTACGCCCTGGTGCAGATGCTGGGCGGCAGTCTGGGGACTGATGCCGGCATTTACTCCAAGATGCTGATCGGCGCCGTTTACTTCCTGCCGATTTACATCGTAGTGTTCATCGTCGGCGCCTTCTGGGAAGTGCTGTTCTGCATTGTGCGCCATCATGACATCAATGAAGGCTTCTTCGTAACCTCCATTCTGTTTGCCCTGATTGTGCCGCCCACCATGCCGCTGTGGCAGGCTGCCTTAGGCATTTCCTTCGGCGTCGTGATTGCCAAGGAGCTCTTCGGTGGTACCGGCCGCAACTTCATGAACCCGGCATTAGCCGGCCGTGCATTCCTGTTCTTCGCCTATCCGGCTTCCATCTCCGGCACCAACTGCTGGGTTCCGGTGGACGGCTTCTCCGGCGCTACACCGCTGGCGCAGTGGTCTGAAGGTGGCATCAATGCTCTGACCAACATCGCAGGCGAACCGTTAACCTGGATGGACGCCTTCTTAGGCAACATCCCGGGGTGCATTGGTGAAGGCTCTACCCTGATGATCGCCGTGGGCGCATTCATCATCCTGGTTACCGGCATTGCTTCCTGGCGCATCATGGCCGGCGTGCTGGTGGGCGCGTTCTTAATGTCGTCCTTATTCAACGCCATCGGCTCTGACACCAACAACATGTTCTCGATGAGCTTCATGTGGCACTTAGTGTTAGGCGGCTTCGCCTTCGGCTTAGTGTTCATGGCAACCGATCCGGTATCCTCGGCATTTACCAACTCCGGCAAATGGGCCTTTGGTCTGTTAATCGGCGTCATGGTGATCCTCATCCGCGTGGTCAATCCGGCCTACCCTGAGGGCATGATGCTTGCTATCTTATTTGCCAACTGCTGTGCTCCGCTGTTTGACTACCTGAGCACTCAGCGCAATATCAAGAGGAGACTTGCCCGTGCTTAAGCTCAATAAAGACTCCGTATTAGGCACCTTTGTCATCATTACCGGCTTCTGCCTGGTCTGCTCCGTGCTGGTGTCCAGCGCCGTGGTGGCCCTTGATCCGTTCAAGGCCGCTGCTGTAGCTAACGACCGTCAGGTGAGCATTCTGCGCGTGGCCGGCGTGGAGACTCAGGGTACCGTAGCTCAGACCTATGCCGCCCACATTGAGGCGCAGCTCTTAGACACCACCACCGGCAAGATTGCGGCGGATCGTCAGAGCGAGGCTGACGGCTACAACTTTGCCTCCAATGCCTCCAATCCGGACCTCTCCGTGGCTATTCCCGCTGAGGAAGATATTGCCGGCATTCGCAGACATTCAACCTTAATGCCTATCTATTTTGCCAAGGATGCTGACGGCAATGTGACGCGCGTGATCCTGCCGTTCTACGGCGCTGCGCTGTGGTCCACTGCTTACGGCTACGTCGCTGTGGGTATGGACGGCAACACTATTGAAGCTGTTACCTTCTATCAGCACGGCGAAACTCCGGGTCTGGGCGGTGAAATCGACAATCCGCGCTGGCAGGCCCTGTGGGTGGGCAAGAAGATTGAGAATGCTGACGGCGAGCTGGCCTTCACTATTAAGAAGAATGCCGCCCATGAGGGCGAGCAGGCTGCTTATGAGGTCGATGCTCTCTCCGGCGCTACTTTAACCACCAACGGTATCAGACACGCCGCTCAGTATTGGCTGGGCACGGTCTACAAGCCGTTCCTTGATCAATTACGCAAGGGGGAGTTCCTTAAATGAGTTCTGATGTAAAGTCCCCTACCTGGAAGGAAGCGTTCATCGAACCTATCATCGCCAATAACCCGGTGATGATTCAGGTGCTGGGCATCTGCTCGACTTTGGCAGTGACCGGCAGCATGAAGACTGCTTTCGTGATGGGTCTTTCCGTAACGGCGGTGACGGCTCTGTCCAATGCGGCAGTATCCTATACCCGCAATTACATTCCGGGCAGCGTCCGTATTATCGCGCAGATGACCATTATCGCCTCCCTGGTGATCCTGGTGGATCAGATCTTAAGAGCCTTTGCCTACGATCTGTCCAAGCAGCTGTCGGTGTACGTCGGCCTGATCATTACCAACTGCATCGTGATGGGCCGTACTGAGGGCTTCGCGCTAAAGTATCCGCCTCTGCCGTCATTCATGGACGGCTTGGGCAACGGTTTGGGCTACATGATAGTGCTCTGCATTATCGCCACCTTCCGTGAGATCTTCGGCTCGGGCACCTGGTTTGGTCTTACCATCCTGCCTACCGTCAATAACGGCGGCTGGTATGTGCCCTGCGGTCTGCTGGTAATGCCGCCCTGCGGCTTCTTCCTGGTCGGTCTGCTCATTTGGGCGGTCAAGACTTACCGCAAGGAGCTGATTGAGCCGGCTGAGTATGATACCCATAGGGAGGATTACTAAGCATGATTGAGCATTATCTGTCTCTCTTTGTCAGAGCCGTCTTCATTGAGAACATGGCGCTGGCCTTCTTCCTCGGCATGTGTACTTTCCTGGCAGTGTCCAAGAAAGTTACTACCTCCGCCGGCCTGGGCGCAGCCGTGGTCATGGTGCAGATTTTAGCCGTCCCGGCCAACAATCTGATCAACACCTACATCTTAAAGCCGGATGCTTTGATGGAAGGTCTGGACTTATCCTTCCTGTCCTTCATCACCTACATCGGCGTGATCGCGGCCATCGTGCAGATCCTGGAGATGTTCTTAGATAAGTACGTGCCTTCACTGTACAGCGCCTTAGGTATCTTCCTGCCGCTGATTACGGTGAACTGCGTGATTTTCGCCGGCGTGTCCTTCATGGTGCAGCGCGAATACAACTTCCCGGAGTCCATCGTTTACGGCTTAGGTTCAGGCTTATCCTGGGCTCTGGCCATCGTGCTCCTGGCCGGTATCCGCGAGCGTCTGAAGTATGCTGACGTTCCGGCTGGTCTGCGCGGCTTAGGCATTACCTTCATTACCGCAGGACTGATGGCCATTGGCTTCATGTCCTTCTCAGGCATTCAGCTCTAAGGAGGAAGCATGTTTACAATCATTTCCGGTGTGGTGATGTTCGTAGTCATCATTGCGGTCTTAGTGGCCTTGATTTTAGGCGCTAAGCACTTCTTAGTGCAGACCGGCGATGTGACTATCGGCGTGAACGGCGATCCCGCTCACTCCCTCACCGTTCCTGCCGGTGATAAGCTCTTAAACTCGCTGTCGAGCAAGGGCGTGTTCGTATCTTCAGCCTGCGGCGGCCGCGGCGCCTGCGGTCAGTGCAAGGTGAAGGTTGTTAAGGGCGGCGGCGACGTGCTGCCGATTGAGTATTCGCACTACACCAAGCGTCAGATCAAGGAAGGCTGGCGTCTGGCCTGCCAGGTGACGGTCAAGAATGATATCGAAATCGAGCTGCCGCCTGAGGTCTTCGGCGTGAAGAAGTGGGAATGCGAGGTTATTTCCAATAACAACGTGGCCACCTTCATTAAGGAGCTGCGCCTGCGTCTGCCTGAGGGTGAGGAAGTCCCGTTCCGCGCCGGCGGCTATATTCAGATCGAATGCCCGCCGCACACCGTGTACTACAAGGACTTCGATATCCCTGCGGAGTACAGAGCCGATTGGGAGAAGTTCGGCATGTTCGACTTAGTGTCGAAAGTCGATACTCCGACCATGCGCGCCTACTCCATGGCCAACTACCCGGGCGAGAAGGGCCTGATTATGCTGACCGTGCGTATTGCTACTCCGCCGCTGCGTCAGCTGCATGAAGTGCCTCCTGGGATCATGTCCTCCTATATTTGGAGCTTGAAGCCTGGCGATAAGGTCACCATTTCCGGTCCGTTCGGCGAGTTCTTTGCCCGCGATACCGACAACGAGATGGTGTTTATCGGCGGCGGCGCCGGTATGGCCCCGATGCGTTCGCACATCTTTGATCAGTTAAAGCGCTTGAACTCCAAGCGCCGCATCTCCTTCTGGTACGGCGCCCGTTCCCTGCGTGAAGCTTTCTACGTGGACGAGTTCAATCAGCTGGCCAAAGAGCATCCGAACTTTACCTGGCACTTAGCCCTGTCTGATCCTCTGCCTGAGGATCATTGGACTGGTCTCACGGGCTTCATCGCCAACGTGCTGTACGAGCAGTACTTAAAGAATCATAAGAATCCTGAAGACTGTGAGTACTACATGTGCGGTCCTCCTATGATGACCAAGAGCGCAGTCAATATGCTGCACTCCTTAGGCGTTGAAGACGAAAACATCCTCTTCGACAATTTCGGCGGTTAATCCAATTACCGCAGCCGGGGCCCTTAAGCCCCGGCTTAATCGTCTTTACGTTATCTGTTTTTCTCTTTTCCGTCTTAAGCCTCAGCTTGGTGCAGAGGCGAAATTATTTTGCATACCTGTGCTGTAAACCTTTGTTTTGGGATTACAATCGCGCTCACTAAGAAGAAGATTTAAGCTTTTTTATGCGCGCGTACGCCATGGCAGCGGCAGGTCTTTGGACCCTCATGCTGCACCTTCCCGCCGCGCAGGCGCTGAGCCTGTGGGAGGCCGGAAGACTGGATTATCCTGACGGTACGTCTGAAGTGGCAGCCTTTGTTAATGGGCCGCAGCAGACGCAGCTGCAGGCGGTTTTGTGCGCTAAAACTGAAGAGCATAAAAACAGACTTTCGCTTCTTCTGCCGCAGTTCTATTCCGATGCCATGATCTTTGAGATTGAACTTAACTGCGGCGGCGAAATCACTTCGGCATATGCTGAGCTTGCCGGTAATACCTTAGAATTTCAGCTTGATGATGAGTTTTATTTGGCGCTGGCTCAAAGCCCCAGTCTGACGCTTACGTTCAAGCCGGAGGATGCGGCTTATCTCAACTTGCCGGTAAGCCTCGATCTGCCGCTGCTGGGCGCCGGAGAGACCTTAAAGTCGGTAGCGCATGCCTGTACGCTTTTATGCCTTGATCAGGATTTCAAATGCCGGCAGGGGCTGTTATCAGCGCTTTTGTGGCCGGAGCAGGGCTTTAATCGCGATCATTTAGGCAATGTCGATGAGCTCTGCACCGCCAAGACTCCGCGCGGCTGGCGCTTTAATTTAACCGACTCCTGCAGGCTGGCGCTCGATCGCTTCTACCTGCGTGAAGGGCAGGGGCCGCTGTCCTTTTTATATCAGCTCTTTCATGCGCCCGACGGGGCTTATCAGAAATATCAGACGCTGTGGAATGATGCGGTGCGCGCCATGCCGGCAGGTCCGGCAGCCGATTTGGGGCTGGCTGACGGCAGCGAATGGTATTTAGGGCTGTATGCGCTGGCGGGGACGCGGCAGCTGCGCGAATATCCCTTAAGCTATTTCTCCATTTTAAACAGCCGCGACGATCCGACTACGCTGCTGTACGATATTGACGGGCGCTATGAAATGGAGGGGCTTAAATACCTCTCGGTCCTAATGCGCCGCCTGCCGCCCTCTTATCAGCTGCACCGCTCGGTGGAGCAGGCTTTAAATGCCTGGGCGGACTTTTACCGTCAGCTGACCTATCTGCAGCCCTTTATTTTAAAGGCCCAGGCGCTGCGTCCGGTGATGTATCGGCAAATGCTGCTGCGCATTTGGAATTTAGCCGGCAGACCGCAGGGCCTTAATCTGCGCCCGGAGCATGCTTTTCGGCAGGGCACCGGCAGCCGGACCGTTACCGACAGTCCTTTAGAGAATAAATGCGCCTATTTTGAGGGCATGCGCGGTGATGAGTTCTTCTTCGGCAGTAATGACTGCCTGCACTCCATCCGCACCGAGCTCTCCACAAAGGGCCTTAAAAGCGAACAGTACGGAGCGCTGCTTGCGGCTTGGGATGAATTTGCTGACGCTTGGAGCTCCTCGATATTCTATGCTCCCGATGGCCAGTCCGCCGCCGGCGAGACGCAGCGCGCCGCCTTTGGTCTGACCATGCTCACCGCCTGCGAGGTCTTCGGCTTTGGCGATTACTTCTTAATGCGCCAGTGCATCTCCTCGCGCGATGCGGATATCTGCACCCTGGAAAAGGAGCGTCAGCACAATACCTTAGAGCATGAACTGCTCAATCGCGTCAATGCCATTGCAGCGGTGTCGCAGCAGGATGCGCAGGCCCTGCGCGATCTGCAGCAGCGCTGGGAAACCTACAGTACCGCCTTGACCTCCTATATCGACGATTTAGTGCAGCGCGGCCGGCTGCCGTACTGGCAGGGGCAGCTGGTGCAGGGCGTGGCGGCGGTGCTGCAGACCAATGCAGTCTTAAGCGCGCCGTATTACCGTGAAGAGCTGCCCGATGAGACCTTACTGTCCGAGGATGATTTTGCCGAGCCCGCGCCGCAGGTCAAGAGCGAGGTGCAGGACTTAGAGCGTCAGGCGCTGGATGAAGCGCAGCGCCGCCAGGCTGAACGCGCTCAGCAGGGCTCAGAGCAGGAGGAACAGCCGTGACCGATCAGTTGACCTTTAATGCCGCCGCCCTGACAGCTCAGGCGCAGGAGTGCGCGCGCACCTGCCTTGGCGGGTGTCCTGCTGAGAGCTACGGCAGGCTGACAGCGCTGCTGACGGCGCTGACCGCCTCAGTCGCGCTTTTTAACCCGCAGGAAATCAAGGCGCTCAATGAGCTGATGGGCGCGGCGCTTTTATATCAGCAGAAAAATGATTTGACGGCGCTCTTTGATCTCACCCAATTCTATCTGCCCGACTTTATTGCCGCAGTCGGGCACAGACTTAACGCTCAAACTCAAGCTTAGCTTTTCCAGCCTGAAGCGCAGCATCATTGCCGTCCTTTCTCAGCTTAATGTGCAGGACACGAAAAACCCGGCATAGAGCCGGGCTTAATGCTTGCTTATTGGGCTTCAGGGCTTAGACCTTGCGGCGGTACTTGCCCATATCGATGGCCACGGCCACCGCAATAATGATGCCCTTAATCACCTGCTGCCACATCGGGGACACCGAGATGAACTGCAGGCCGTACTGAATGATGGTGAATACGAACACGCCGGCGATAATGCCCGACACGGTGGCGATGCCGCCCATCAATGAGACGCCGCCCACCACGCAGGCTGCGATGGCATCGAGCTCATATCCCATGCCGTACTGGTTGGTAGCACCAGCCGTTCTGGCAGCTTCCAGCACGCCGGCAATACCGTACAGGGCTGCGGCTAAGATGAAGATGAAGAGGTTGGTCATATAGACGTTCACGCCGGCTACCACCGCAGCTTCGCGGTTGCCGCCCAGGGCGTAGACGTTCTTGCCGAACACGGTCTTATTGAGTACGAACCAAATGATCACGGTGATCACGGCGGCAATCGGGATCAGGACGGAAATGCCCGGGAAGGATCCTGACTGGAAGAACTTGGTTTGACCTAAGGCCGCAAAGTCCGGACGCACGCCGCCGATAGGCTGCGAGTTGTTAGGCGGCAGGTCGAAGTACAGCGAGCAGCTGCCGTAGACAATCACGGACGTGGCCAGGGTGGCAATGAAGGGGTGCATCTCATACTGCGCGACCAGGAAGCCGTTCAAGGCGCCGAATACCATGCAGATGCCGATGGCAATCAGAATCGGAATGAACAGCGGCAGCTGCGCTAAATCCGGGAAGAAGCGGTTAGCGTAGTCTGAGGTCTGCAGCATGGAGGTCGAGACCACGGCGGCTAAACCCACGATGCGTCCGGCTGACAGATCGCATCCGGCGATGATGAGGGTAAAGCAGATGCCCAGCGCGATAATGAGCTTAGTCGAGGACTGGGTCATAATATCAAGCACCACGCGGATCTGCATGAAGCGCGGCTGCAGTACGCAGATGATCACCACCAGCACAATCATGGCGATGATGATGGCGTAGTTGGTTAAAAGGTTATTGAGCGTCTTGGAATTGATCTCAATATCCTGGGTATGAGCACCCGGGTGATAGAAGCGGTAGACATTCTGCAGGCACACCCACACGCCGATGATCATCATAATGACAGGGAGATCATAGAGCGTTTTGATGGCGGCAAATTTGAGTACCACACCGAGCAGCAGCACTAAGGCGCCAATGCCGATGAGGCTTTTGCGATAGCTGCTTCTAGTGATTACACTGGACATACAGGCTCCTTATTTAAATGAAGAGGCCAGGCGCATAATTTCCACCTGGTCAAAGTGTTCTTTATCGACAAAGCCGGTGACATGACCTTCACACATCACCATGATGCGATCAGCCATACCCATCAGCTCCGGCATTTCCGACGAGATCATGATGATGGACTTGCCTTTCTTAATCTGCTCAAGCATCAGGGTGTAGATCTCGTATTTAGCGCCCACGTCAATGCCGCGGGTAGGCTCATCGAAAATGATGATGTCGGAATTGGTCAGGAGCCAGCGCGCGATCAGCACTTTCTGCTGATTGCCGCCGGACAGATTCTTAATCGGCACCGCCAGATTAGGCATCTTGACGTTCAGCTCCTTACAGGACTGCGCCGCTGCCGGCACGCGCTTGGCATTATCCAGAATACCGCCGTTGGCAAACTGCTGCTGCGCAGCAATCACCGTATTGTCGAGAATGGACAGAATGCCGAAAATGCCGGTTTGCCGGCGCTCTTCGGTCAGCAGAGCAATGCCGTTTTTCTTGGCGTCGCGCACGGACTTGATCTTAATTTCCTGTCCGTTCTTGTAAATGTGTCCTTCCTTGAGGGGACGCAGCCCGAAGATGCTTTCGACCAGCTCCGTACGCTGTGCGCCCACCAGGCCGCCGATGCCTAAGATCTCGCCCTGATGCAGCTCAAAGTTGACATCCACAAAGGAGCGCTTGGCAGCCGAGGTGAAATGCTCGACCTTGAGGACCACGTCTTTGCCGGGCTGACCTTCACGCGCCGGGAAGCGGTTGGACAAATCGCGGCCCACCATGTTGCGGATGATGAAGTCCTGATCGATGTCCTTGGCCTGCCAGGTGCCGACGTATTTGCCGTCGCGCATGATGGTGACGTCATCGGAGATGCGCAGAATTTCCTCCATCTTGTGGGAAATGTAGATGATGGAGCGGCCTTCGGAGCGCAGTTTATTGATGATGTTGAATAAGTATTCCACCTCATTTTCAGTCAGTGAAGAGGTGGGCTCGTCCATGATGATGATCCTGGCGTTGTAGGAAACTGCGCGCGCAATTTCCACCAGCTGCAGATTGGACGGCGAGACCGTGCCGGCTCGCGCCAAAGGATCGACATTGAGGCCGATTTCTTTAAACAGGGCCACGGTATCGCGGTACATCTTGTCATGATCGACAAAGCCGTATTTTAAGGGGAAGCGGCCGATCCAGACGTTTTCCATCACCGGGCGGAAGCGGATGGGATGCAGTTCCTGATGGATCATGGTGATGCCCATGTTCAGCGCCGCCTTGGTGTTGGGAATGTCGGTGATCTTCTGCCCCTGATAAATGATTTCGCCCTCATCGGGGTGATAGAGACCGAACAGACATTTCATCAGCGTTGATTTGCCGGCGCCGTTTTCACCCATCAGGGCATGCACCGTACCCGGTCTGACCTTGAGATTGGCGTGATCTAAGGCCAAAACGCCGGGGAAACGCTTGACGATGTCGTTCATCTCAAGCACATAATCGCTCATGTGTTTAAGTCCTCGCTTAAGCTTAAACTAAAACCCCCTGGCAGACAGGGGGCTTTTGCAGGGAAAAAGGACCTGAAATTACATGAAGTCCTTGTAGTTGTCGGCGGTGACCTTCACGTACGGGATCCACACATACTTGCCGTCGGTGATCTTGTAGCCGATGGACTCGTCGGTGACCGGCTCGCCCTTAGAGGCCTGCACGGCAATACGGACCGCAGCGGTGCCCTGATTGTAGGCGTCATTTAAGGAGGTGCCCAGCATCTGGCCGTTGGCAATAGCCTGCAGGGCCGGAGCAGTAGCGTCCACGCCCACCACCGGAATATACTTGGAGGGATCCTTGCCGGTGTTGTAGCCTTCAGACTTTAAGGCCTCGATAGCGCCTAAAGCCATGTCGTCGTTGTTGGCCAGCACGGCTTCGATGCTCTCAATGCCCTTGGAGGTGATGAAGTTCTTCATCTTGTCATGGCCCTGCACCTTATCCCAGTTGGCATTGTCAGCGCCGATCTCTTCAATCTTCAGGCCGGCATCCTTCATGGCCTTGACGCAGTACTCAGAGCGCAGCGTAGCGTCCTGATGGCCCTGCTCGCCCTTAATTAAGATGTACTGCAGCACGCCGTCGCCGTTCTTGTCGGCCTCAGGGTGGCTCTTGAAGTAGTCAGCGATAAGTTCGCCGCCGATGGTGCCGGACTCTTCAGCCTTAGCGCCGACGTACCAGGCCTTTTCCCAGTTGTCGAGCAGGGCTTTCTCAGGCTCGCGGTTGATGAAGACAATCGGCAGGCCGGCAGCCTTGGCCTTGTCTACTAAGGGGCCGGCTGCGCTGCGGTCCACCGGGTTAATCACTAAGGCGGTCACGCCCTTGGTAATGAAGGTATCGACCTGATCGTTCTGGGCCGGCTGACGGTTCTGGGAGTCCACCAGCTCAATTTCAGCACCTAAATCATCGGCTGCTTTCTGCATATTGTTGCGCACGCCGGTCATAAAGGTGTCGTCGAACTTGTAAATGCACGAGCCGATTAAGACGTCGTCGGCCTGAGCGGCAGAGGCGCTGAGGGCGGCAAAGGCGATGCCGGCGGCAAGTGCGGTTAAGGTCTTCTTCATGGAATGTTCCTCCGAAAAATGAAACTTCTGATCGCCGCTTATACTAATGATTTACGCCGCGGGAAAATGAGAGCTGAGGCGCATTTTTACGCTGATTAAATACCTGTATGTAATGTATTATAAGATAAGTTACATGATCTAACAATTTTATCTGATTGATTTTAAACAGTAAAAATAAGTCTGATGCTGAGATGGTGATAACGTTTACATTTCAATTCTTTGAGCGCAGTCACGAAAAATCAGCCCTTTACCTGCACTTTTGCGGTGATTGTCCTGAAGTGCTGCACTGCAGGAGGATAAAACAGGATAAAATGCTGCAGCTTTTCGGCTTACAGGTGAGGAAAAATTGATGTTTACTCTTGCACCGCTGCGCCGCAGCGCCCGGGGATGTACGGATCTGAATGCCGTGATCGCCGCCTTTACCGAGGGACGGGAAATGACCCTGGCGCTCAAGGATGAGCCTTATCCTTACGCCGTGACGGTTAACTATGCCCCCTTAGTGCGCGATAACGAGCTTTATCTGATCTTTCACGGGGCGCGGTCCGGGCGCAAATATGAGCTGCTGCGCCGCTGTCCTCAGGCGGCCTTTGCCGTCACCCTGCGCAGCGTGCTGCATTTAACTGAGGACTGCCGCAGCAGCAATTACTTTAAGAGTTTGGCAGGGGACGGCGAGGTCGAGTTTTTATCCGGTGCGCAGGCGCTTGATGCGCTTACGATCCTCATGCACCATCACGGCAGCAAAGCGCCTGCGGACAGGCTGAAGGTCAGCATGCAGCCGATGCTCCAGGCGGCGCAGATCTGGGCGCTTAAAGTGCGCACCGCCGCGCTCAAAGAACATCCTCTGCCCTGATTTTTTGATTTTAAAGACAAATAAGCCGCGCCAAAGGCGCGGCTGTTTGAGCTCTTAAGCTGACTGCTTACTTTAGCTTTAAGCTTATCTTTTGAGCTTGCCCTGAATGAAAGCGGCCATATCTTCGACCTTGACGTTCTCCTTGGCGCCGGTGCGGCGATCTTTGTACTCAATCTCGCCTGCAGCTAAGGACTTCTCGCCGATAGTAATAATATGCGGAATACCGATAAGCTCAGCGTCGGCAAACATCACGCCAGGACGCTCGTCGCGATCGTCGTAGAGCACCTCGACGCCGGCAGCTTCGAGCTGTGCATACAGCTTTTCTGCAGTCTCATGCACCTGCGGGCAGCGGCCCGGCTTAATGGCGATGATGGATACGTCAAACGGGGCCATGGCATCGGGCCAAATGATGCCGCGATCGTCATGATGCTGCTCAATGGCAGCGGCGATGACGCGGGTCACGCCGATGCCGTAGCAGCCCATCTCCATCGGGATGGATGCGCCGTTCTCATCCATCACCACGGCGCCCATGGCCTCTGAGTACTTTTTGCCCAGCATAAAGACCTGACCTACTTCAATGCCCTTGCGCAGGTGCAGACGGCCCTTGCCGTCCGGGCTTAAATCGCCTTCCTCGACATTGCGCAGATCGCACACTTCATATTTGGGCACATCGCGATCCCAGTTGACATTGATTAAGTGAAAGCCGTTCTCATTGGCCCCGCAGGCAAAATTGCCCATTCTGTCGGCGGCGCGATCCACTAAGATGCGGCCCTTGAAGCCCACAGGCCCCAGCGAGCCCGGAGCTGCACCGGTAAAGTCGGTGATTTCCTCGTCGGTCGCAAATTCAAGCGGATTGGACAGGCCCGGTACTTTTCCTGCTTTGATCTCATTTAATTCCTGATTGCCCTTAAGGCAGCACATGATAAGCTCGTACCTGCCCTCCTCATTGCGCTCGCCGCGCACGATGAGGCTCTTTAATACCTGATCGCTGGGCAGGCCTAAGGCCTTGGCAGCTTCATCCACGCTGTGGCAGCCGGGGGTGGCGGCCCTGCTGCAGGCCGCGCCCGGGGCCGGACGCTCAGCGGTTTCAATGGTTTCGGCCATTTCGATATTGGCAGCGTAGTCTGAGGCATCGGAGAACACGATGGTGTCCTCGCCGGCATCGGCTAAAACCTGGAACTCGTGGGAGTGATTGCCGCCGATGGCGCCGGTATCAGCCTCCACCGGACGGAAGTCGAGGCCTAAGCGGGTGAAGATGGCGCTGTAGGCGTCATACATATCCTGATAGGTCTCTTCTAAGGAGGCATGATCTAAATGGAAGGAGTAAGCGTCCTTCATTAAAAATTCGCGGCCGCGCATCACGCCGAAGCGCGGGCGGATCTCATCGCGGAATTTGGTCTGAATCTGATAGAGATTCATAGGCAGCTGGCGGGCGGATTTGATCTCGCGGCGGGCAATGGCGGTGATGACCTCCTCGTGGGTAGGACCGAGCACAAATTCATTGTGCTTGCGATCCTTGAGGCGGCAGAGCTCCGGACCGTACTTTTCGTAGCGGCCGCTTTCGCGCCATAAATCAGCCGGCTGCACCACCGGCATGGAAAGCTCAATGGCTCCGGTCTTATTCATCTCCTCGCGGATCACCGCTTCAACCTTATGGAGCACGCGCAGGCCGGTAGGAAGCCAGGTATAGATGCCGGAGGCAATCTGGCGGATTAAGCCGGCGCGCAGCATCAGGCGATGGCTGACTACCGCAGCTTCAGCGGGATTTTCCTTTAAAGTTGATAACAGATATTTGCTGGTACGCATCTCACTTTCCTAAAATTGTATGGATAAAGCCGAATTAGTACAAATTAATACAGACAAACTGCAGACATCTGCAGGTGCTTAAAAACTAAACCCGGTATTATATAACTTTACTGCGGCCGCTGCGAAAAGTTCGCAGCGGCCTCTCAGGCAGGCAGGCGGCGCTTTAGGCTATAATGCACCGAAGCTTGGATGCTGATGCATAACGTCGGGAGTATATATGATTTACCTCATTTCTTTTCTCTTCTTTCTGCTCTTTGTCGGCAGTCTGGCCTTAAGCTTAGTGCTGCGCGGCCGGCCGATGCAGTCAGAGGAAGAAGCGACGGCGGCCCTGGAAGGGCTTACCTGCAGCGCCTGCACCTTAAACTGCGGTTTTGCCGGCAATAAAAGCCATAAGCCGGGCAAGACCTGTCAGGCCGATCTGAAGATTGAACATAAGCAGGTATAAGGACAGATAAATCATGCTGAAAAAGGGGATATGCGCTCTGCTGAGCGCAGCCGTACTGATGGGCCTGTCAGGCTGCGGCGGGGACAGCGCCAGCGCAGATAAAGCGCCGCAGGCGGTACGCGTCACCGGCCAGACCATGGGTACTTTCTATCAGCTCACCGTGCCGGGCTCGTATCCGGGAGGCAGCAGACAGCTGCAGCAGGATGCAGAGCAGCGCTTTAATCAAATCAGCAGCATTATTTCCACTTTTGATAAGAACAGTGAGCTGTCGCGCTTCAATCAGCGCGACACCAAGCCGCTGCAGATTTCCACTTATTTGGCCCACGTGATTGAAGAGGTTAACCGGCAGTCGCTGCGCATCGGCGGCGCGGTGGAGCTCTCGGTAGGGCCCCTGGTCAACTTATGGGGCTTTGGACCTGACGGGCGCCCGGAAAAGGTGCCGACGGCTGACGAAATCGCTGCGGTGCGCGAGTACGTAGGGCGCGATAAATACGCGGTAACCTATATCGGCGGTGCGGCTTTCCTGGAGAAAAAAGATCCGCGCGTGCAGCTGGATCTCTCCACCGTAGGCGAGGGCCTTGGGGTCGATGAATTAGCGGCCTTCTTAGACGAGCAGCGCATTCCTTCCTATTTAGTTTCCATCGCCGGAGCGAGCCGCTCGCGGGGCGTCAATCCTGAGGGCCGGCCGTGGCGCGTGGGCATCGTCAATCCGGTCGATCCCGACGGTCAGCCTTTTGCCGTGGTGTGCCCGCAGGGCATGGCCATGTCCACCTCAGGCTCGTACCGCAATTATTTTGTCGATGAAAAGACCGGCAAGCGCTTCTCGCACATCATCGATCCGGCCACCGGCCAGCCTGTCGATCATCACACCGTGTCGGTGACGGTGATCGCGCGCAATGCGCTCATTACCGATACTCTGGATACCGGCTTAATGGTGCTGGGGGCGGATCAGGCTTTGGCCTGGGGCGACAGTCAGGAAACCCCGGTGTACGTCATCGAGATGCAGGACGGCAAGCCCGTGGGGCGCTATAACCGCTATTTTGAGCCTTATTTAAAGTGTGATCTGCCGGAGGGACGCTGATGCATATTCATATCCTGGGGATCTGCGGCACCTTTATGGGCGGCATCGCCCTGATCGCTAAAGCGGCCGGCCATCAGGTCAGCGGCTGTGATTTAAATGTCTATCCGCCGATGAGCACTGAGCTTGAGGCAGCCGGCATTGAGATCATGCAGGGCTTTGGGGCCGAGCAGCTCAGCCTTAAGCCTGATTTAGTCGTGGTCGGCAATGTGATGAAGCGCGGCATGCCGGTGATTGAGCGGCTGCTGAATGAAAAGATCCCCTACGTCTCCGGGCCGCAGTGGCTTTATGAGCATTATTTAAAGGATAAGGAAGTGCTGGCTGTGGCCGGCACGCACGGCAAGACCACCACTACCGCGATGCTGGCGTGGATCCTGGAGTGCGCCGGCCTGAATCCCGGTTTTTTAATCGGCGGCGTGCCCGAAAACTTTGCGGTCGGCGCGCGGGCGTCGGACAGTCCGTACTTTGTGATTGAGGCTGATGAATATGACTGCGCCTTCTTTGACAAGCGCTCTAAATTCGTCCATTACCGCCCGGTCACTGCGGTGCTGAATAATCTGGAATACGATCACGCCGATATTTTTGCATCCTTAGAGGAAATTAAGCGGCAGTTTCACCATTTAGTACGCACTATTCCCGGGCGCGGCCATGTGATAGTGCCGCAGGGCGACGCGGCCTTGGAGGATGTCTTATCCCGCGGGCTGTGGAGCGGGAAAATTTATTTTGCAGGACCTGCGGGCTTTAACGCTAAATTAACTGAAGAGGACGGCTCGGGCTATGTTTTAAGTTATCAGGGGGCGGAGCTTGGTACCTTCACGCTGCCCTGCTGCGGCGCGCACAATGTGCGCAATGCCTTAGCGGCCATCGCCGCGGCATCCACCGTCAGCGTCGAACCGGTGCAGGCGGCCAAAGCGCTTGAGACCTACAAGCTGCCCAAGCGCCGTCTGGAGCTTAAGGCGGCCAAAAACGGCTGCGCCGTTTACGACGATTTTGCCCATCATCCCACGGCGGTGCTGGCCACCCTGGAGGGCCTGCGCGCACATGCGGGCCGGGATGCCCGCATTATTGCGGTGTTCGAGCCGCGCTCAAACTCCATGAAGCAGGGGGCGAACAGTGCCGCCCTGCCGGCCGCCTTTGCCCCGGCCGATGAGGCGGTGATCTATCAGGGCCCGCAGGTCAAATTTGACGCCGCGGCGGTGATGGCGCAGTGTCCGGTTCCGCATCAGGTGTTTACCGATTTCGGGGCGCTGCGGGATTATCTTGCAGGCAGGCTGAAGCCGGGCACCGTCATTCTTACCATGAGCAATGGATCTTTCAACGGGCTGGCCGCTTACCTGGCAGACAGTCTGCAGAAAGCAGCTGATTTTTAAACTTTCCTTTCATCCAGCCGCCGCTGCCGCTGCGGCTGAAAACATGATCCGGCGCATATTATTCAAACTTTTATTCTGCTGTCCGGTGCGCCCCTGAAGGGGCGCGCTATCATATATCCCGCATCTGCGACTGAGTGCAGAGCATAAGCTTAAACTCACTGTAATTAACTTCTCCGCTGTTTTATCTTTATTCCGTCTGACGGAGGGGGCGGGAGCATGATAGGGAGCATGGCCGCAGAAATTCCTATGCAGAAGCAGCCCGAGCCTGAAAAGCCGACCTACCGGCGCTCGGTCAATCGCTGTCATTTGATTGTGCGCACTCCGATTTATGACTTAAACGGGGTGACCAATCTCTATTACCTGGAATTTACCGCCGGGAATA
The DNA here is from genome assembly GCA_944389865.1 of uncultured Succinivibrionaceae bacterium. GTDB lineage: Bacteria > Pseudomonadota > Gammaproteobacteria > Enterobacterales > Succinivibrionaceae > Avisuccinivibrio. The sequence continues at coordinate 44,891 of CALXNX010000003.1, read as the reverse complement.
TGCTGGTAGCCGGCCGTTTAGAGCCAAAGCATGTTCCGCATGTGCTCACCGGTTTTTTAATGCGCCGCAGCCTCAGCAGCTTCATCGGCCAGCACGCCAGCGCCATGATCGCCCTGCCACTGTGCCGCGAGCTTCTGACCTCCTGCGGCAAATATCCTGCCGGGCGCTTAGTGGTGCATGTGCAGGAGCGCATCCCGCCGCTGCCGGCGCAGCAGCAGTGGGTCACGGCGCTCAAGCGGCGCAATGTCCGCTTTGCAGCTGATTTGGCCTGTTTTGCGCAGAGCAGCGCCTGGAATGAGCAGATTGCCTGTTTTGACTACGTGATCGTGCGCTGGAGTCCTAATCTGCAGCAGGATTTGGAGCAGGCGCAGCAGCTGAAGCTGCGCAATCCCCGCCTTAAGATCATCACCTGCGGCATGCAGACTTTAGATCAGCGCATGGAGGCCTTTGCCAGCTCCACCGACTTGGTGCAGAGCGTGTTCTTTAAGCCGCACGCCTACTATACCGATAAGGATGTGCTGCTTAAAAATGCTCACATCTTCGTGCTGATTAAGAGCCTGATCTCCCAAAAACTGGATCAGGCGGTCATCGACGGCATTGTCCGCCGCCGCCCTTATATGCAGAGCGATGCCATTTCGCTGCTGAAATTCCATCGCCCCGAGTTTAAGGATAATCTGTGGAATTATGCCCAGGTGCTGCAGTCCTTCGGACCGTACGCGCTTGCCGCCGTATTGGCGGTGACGGCGCTCCACGGACTTACCTTCGTGGCCGCGCAGGGCGATGACGTCTTTGCCAAGAATGCCGCTTTTGAGACCTTAAAATGCTCCATGCTGCGCGCGCGGATGCTGTATCTTTTGGCCAAAGAGCAGAATATGAACGATGCCGAGTGCAATTTGGCTTTTATCTACGGACTCTTTTCAATTGAGCGGGTGTGGGCCGGGCGGCAGAATCCGCGCGTAGCCGAGACCTTCTTTCCCTTCAGCAGTGCGGCAGACCCCGGTCTGCTGATCCGCCTGGAGGGCTTTTTAGAGACTGTGCGCGGTCTTGAGAACTTAAATTTAACCCAATTTGTCCGCGGGCTGAACATCTTCGGCGGCGACCCGGGGCACGGGCTGCAGGTCTACGAGCACGCCTTAATCTGGTCCAACGCCGCCTCGCTGCAGATCTATCAGACCAATTACTCGGATTTCACCGTAACCCTGGCCATGCCGGCTGCTATTTAAGTACTAAAAGCTGCTGCTGCAGGAAGATCTTAGCCAGCAGATCATCAGGCTTTAAGGGCCTGAAGAAATAATAGCCCTGAATATATTCGCACTGCGTCTCTTCAATCGAGGCAAGTTCCTGAGCTGTTTCCACGCCCTCCACGCAGACCTTGCGGCCCATCTGATGGCAGGCGAAGATCACCGCCTTGATGAAGTTCAGATTTTTCTGCGATTCATGGACCTTGACGGTAAGCGAGCGGTCGAGCTTGATGATGGCCGCCGGGTATTTCAGCAGCAGATTGAGCGATGAATAGCCGTTGCCGAAATCATCGAGCGCCAGGTAGACCCCTATCTGCCGACAGCTGGAGATAAAGGCGCTCAGTTTTTCCGGGCAGGCGTCAAAATTGGTCTCGGTAAGCTCGGCTACAAAGTGATTGCCGGTCAGCTGCAGCTCCAGCAGCGTGTCTTTAATATAGTCAAAAAATCCGGGATCTTCTTTGATCTGCACGTAGCTTACATTAAAGGACACAAAGAAATCGGGCGCGTAGCGGATGGCGCGCTTGACTAATTTGGCGGCCTCGCGGAAGACAAAGCGGCCTACCTGCACTATAAGCTTGGTCTGCTCTAAGACCGGAATAAAGGCGGTAGGGCCGATATTTAAATTGTCATTGGCCCAGCGAATTAAGATCTCGGCGCCGACGATGCGGTGATCCGGCGCGCTTGATACTACCGGCTGCGCCACGGTGGAGAAGCCCTCAAAATTATGATCGACGCTGAAGGACAGCTTGAGCACTAAGCCTGCCTGGCGGCGCTGCGCCTCAGCATCGTAGGCGGTAAATTCAATAAAGGGCTGCATTTCGCGCTTGGCAATGGCCTCAAAGCCCGAGATCTTTTCAAAGAGCTCCTCGGCGCTTTCAATATGCTCAGGATAGCGGATCGCGGTGATGGAAGCGCAGCGGCGCGAGCCGAAGCCGAAATCACTGTAGGTAGAGGAGGCGATGCCGAAGATCTGCTCTTTTAAATTCTGCTCGGTATCGAGATCGCGGCTCTTGCTCACCCCGATGATGGTGATGCCGTCTAAGCGATAGAACTTCATGCTGTCGCCTAATTGGTCAGTCAGCTTCTCGGCGATGGCATGGAGGAGCTGATTGGCTGCCTCATGGCCGATGTGTTCATTGATCTCGTTGAACTCAAAGAACTTGATGGCGTAGATGGTGCAGGAATGCTCCAGCTCAATCAGCCGGCTGATGTCCTTTACCGCCGCATATTCGCGCTGCAGATTGGTCACCGGGCAGACTAAGTTGCGGTCGTCAAGGCGCATTAAGCTCCCGGACATAAAGACCGGCTCTCCCTTATCATTAAAGATCACGCGGCCGCGGCAGTGCACCCAGATGCGCGCGCCGCCGGCATCGGTGACCCGATAGCGCAGGGAGTGGCGGTAATGCGGATCTTTTAAGGTGCGGGCTAAATCTTCATTCCAGATCTCGCGGTCCTGATCGTCGGCAATGAGCGTGGGCCAAATGCTCAGCATATCGGGGACGATGCTGTGCTCAAAGCCGAAAGTATCGCGCATATTATCGCTTAAAAAGAACACATTGGCCTGCAGATCGCCGCAGTAGATATAGAAGGTCTGACTGTTCTCAGACAGCGACTGCCACATGGCAGCATCATCAAAATGATACTGCTGCACATACTGTACGAAGGGATGCTGAGGCAGACTGTCAAAGTCGCGCTCCAGGGGAGCGGACTGATAGGCCTGCGGCTTATGCGGCAGCGCGGGGCCGTTAAGTCCGGTCCTGCTGATTAAATCCTCTAAGGTGCAGGGCTGGTCTGCAAAAGCGCTGGTCAGCTCGACAGCGCAGTGCTGACTTTTAAGCAGTGCTCCGGCCCTGAGCTTGAAGGTATTGAGCTGATCCTGACTTAAGTCTTTGAGCACTGCAGTAAAGACATTGCCGCGGCTGCGGAAAATCGGGAAGCTCGGCATGATGGTCTTTAAGCACTGAAAAGTCTGCTGCAGCAGCTCATCGCAGTACTGCAGCCCGTATTTTTGATTGAGCTCCTTTAAATCAGGGATCTGGGCGCAGATGACGCCTAAGGACTTGTGGAAGCGCAGCACCTGCAGCTGCCGCTCAAAGGCGCGGCGGTTGAAGGCCTCGGTGAGCTCATCTCTGTCCTTTAAATAACGCAGACTTAAGAACATGCGGCGCTTTTTGAGAAGCGATGCCGCCACCATGCTGTAAAAATGCAGCTCCTTGCGGCACAGATCTAAGTGCTGCGGGGCGACTGAGCAGACGATTAAAAAGCCTAAAACTTCCTGTGAGCTGCTGCTGAGCGCGCGAATGGCCACATTGTCTAAATTAAATTCACGCAGCAGGGCGTATTCCATAGGATGCTGCGCCTGCAGTTTGGCATCCTTAGTGAGAATTAAGCTGGAGCTGCTGCCGCCGATAAGACTCTGTTCTAAATAGGATTTAAGCAGATCGCCGATTTCGCTGTGGCGCAGGGAGGCGGAGTCGCTGAGATCTTCGGTGCGGGCCCACTGCACCGAGTGGACAATACGCTGGTGCTCCACGGCGTAAATAATGGCCCCGGATGCGTCAAAGCGCTCGCCTAAATCCTGCAGCAGGACGTAGAGTGCGCCGCTGGGCGTATCCAGTGGGACCACCTTGTCAAGCAGGCTGGACGGCGTCCAGGCATCTTTTTCCTGCGGCCGGTGCCCGGCTACCTGTACCGCGCGCACTAAAGTCACGGGCTGGCCGGTCTCATCTGCTGCGCTTAAAGTCTGCACCAAATAGCTGCTGACGCTGCCTTCCAAGGGCACCTTGGCGTCAGGATGCTTTAAATGACGCTGGTACATTTCAAGCAGCTTAAGATCGTCGGGAGCAAATTGGCGGGCGCTTTGATTGGCGTAAATGACGGCATCTGCGCTCTGGTTTAACGCAAACACCACATCGGCACTGTGATCGAAGATCTCAAAAAAGGGCATAAACAGCGTTCTCATTTCTGCTGCGCGGCGCGTGCGCACACCGCACTTTTGAGAATTATAAATGGTTTTGAGCTCATAACTGCGCTTTTTTGCGCCGTACGCGCGGGAATTTGCGCCGCAGGGGCAGCAGCGCTACAATCCTGAGGCTTTTTTAGCATTAGATGTAAGGATCTGAATGTGGTTAACGCTGCTGTTTTAGGACACGGTCTGGCCGCCGGCACCATGCTGGTGTGGGGCACCACCTTTATTTCCACCAAGGTGCTGCTGGACAGCTTTACTCCTTTGGAGATCTTATTCAGCCGCTTCAGCATAGGCTTTCTGGCGCTGTGTCTGCTGCTGCCGCGCCGGCTGCCGCTGCACCCCTGGCGCGAGGAGCGCTGGTTTATCGGCGCAGGGCTTACCGGAGTCACGCTGTACTTTTTAGGGGAAAATATCGCGCTCAATCACACCACCGCCTCCAATGTAGGCGTGATCGTCGGCTCCGCGCCGTTTTTCATCGCCATAGCGGATCGTTTATGGGGCTCGCACCGGCCGCTGCATATGAGCTTCTTTGCGGGCTTTATCTGCGCGCTCACCGGCATTGCCCTTCTGAGCTTTAACTCTCTGGAAATCTCCTTTAATCCGGCAGGCGATCTCTTAGCCTTAGCCGCCTCCGCAGTCTGGGGCATCTATACCTTATGCATGCGCCGCATCGGCGCCATGGGCTGCAATATGGGACTGGCTACCCGCCGGGTGTTCGGATACGGGCTGCTGGGGATGCTGCCTTTTATGTATTTTTTGGATGTGAGCTTTAAGCCGGCCGCTTATCTTGAGCCGGTTAATGCGGCCAATCTGCTCTTTTTAGGTTTCGGCGCCTCGGCGCTGTGCTTTTTTACCTGGAATTTTGCAGTCAAACTGATTGGTCCGGCCCAAAGCGGTCCGTATCTTTACGCAGCTCCGGCGGTGACGGTCACGGCGGCGGTGTTAATCCTCGGCGAGGAGCTGACGCTGCAGATCTTCTGCGGCATTGTGCTGACTATGCTGGGGCTGTTAATCTCGGAGCTGCCGCATCTGAAAGCCTGCTTAAAACTGCAGGCGGCGCGGCAGGGGTAAAAGAAAAGGGCTGACCAGCAGCCCCTTCTGAAAGTGCGGCAGCTTAAAGCTGCCGCCTGCGCAGTCATCGGCAAAGCCGAAAAGCGCGATTAGTACAGCCGCGTACGGCGCGCATTCTCGCGGGCCATCTTCTTGGCGTGACGCTTAATGGCGGAAGCCTTAGCGCGCTTGCGCACGGTAGTAGGCTTCTCATAAAACTCACGGGCTCTGACATCGGCTAGAATACCGGCCTTCTCGCAGGAGCGCTTAAAACGTCTTAAGGCGACGTCAAACGGCTCGTTCTCACGTACTTTAATGACTGGCATGTGGAAAACCACCTCACTTTTAAAATAACCATGCAGCGGCATCTATGAACTACCTAACGCACTTACGTGCGAGGTTTCGCAGGGTCGTATCCCTGCTTTTAGTAAGCTCCCCATTACGGGGAGCTTACGGGCATGTCCACAATGCCCCCATCAGGTAGGAGTACAAAGCTCTTTCCTGAGTTCTTTCAGCGTATTTTACATTAGCAAAATGCGCTTTACCAGCCGCTTACATCCCCCAGCTTACGCAAGGGGATGTAAGCGGCGTTAGTTAAAATGATGCTGCCGAAACAAAAATAAAAAACGGGCTGATTATAGCTGAGAGCGCCTTTAAAGTCACGCATAAAATACGCTTGAATTTCAGCGCCATGGATGCAGCATTTTTTCAGAGTGTGATCGGGCTTTAATTTTTGCTAAAATTAGCCGGTTGTTTGTTTGAATTTCCTTAGGGATGTTATGCGCATTTTAGGCCTTGAGAGCTCCTGCGATGAAACCGGCGCTGCCGTCTATGATGATGAGCAGGGCCTGATAGCCCACGCTCTGCACACGCAGATCCCCATGCATGCTCAATACGGCGGGGTGGTGCCGGAACTGGCCAGCCGCGATCATATTAAAAGAGTAGTGCCTTTAGTGCGTGAAGTCACCAGGCGCGCAGGCATGCAGCTGCAGGATTACTGCGCTGTGGCCTATACCGCAGGACCCGGGCTTATCGGCGCCCTTTTAGTCGGCGCAATGGCCGCTCGGGCTTTAGCTTACGCCCTTAATATTCCGGCCATCCCGGTCCATCACATGGAAGGGCATTTATTAGCTCCGCTGCTGGAAGATCCCAAGCCCGCATTTCCCTTTACCGCGCTGCTGGTTTCCGGCGGACATACCATGCTGATCGATGTGCGCGGTCCGGGCGCTTATCATTTACTAGGCCAGACCGTCGACGATGCCGCGGGCGAGGCTTTTGACAAGACCGCCAAGCTTTTGGATCTGCCCTACCCCGGCGGGCCGCATTTAGAGCGTCTGGCTCAGGGCGGAAACAGCAGCGCCTATCATTTCCCGCGTCCGATGCTTGACCGGCCCACGGCCGATTTCAGCTTCGCCGGACTCAAGACTGCCGTGCTCAATGCGGTGCAGGCGGCTAAGGCAGAAGGCAGGCTCAATGATCAGGTCAAAAGCGATATCGCCCGCTGCTTTACTGATGCGGTTACCGATACTCTGGTGCACAAATGCGAACGCGCCTTAAAGATGACGCACAGTAAAACTTTGGTGGTCGCAGGCGGTGTGAGCGCTAATCAGGCGGTGCGCCAGGCCTTAACCGCCTTAATGGCAGAGCGCGGCGGACAGGCGTTTTTTGCCCGTCCGGAGTTCTGCACCGACAACGGCGCCATGATCGCGCAGGCGGGCATGATGCGCTTTAAGGCCGGACAGTACGGCCCCCTAGCGGTAAACGTCTTTCCGCGCTGGCCCTTAGATACCTTGGCGCTGCTTAATGGATAAAGTATTTGTAAATGGCCTCAAGGTAAACTGCATTGTCGGGATTAACCCTGAGGAGCGCGTTAGTGCGCAGGATCTGCTGATTGATCTGATCCTGCAGTATCCATCGTTAATAGAGGCGGGGAGCAGCGGCGATTTGGCGCACAGCGCGGATTATGCAGTGCTGAGCGCGCAGGTCAAGGAATTTGTGCTTCATAGACAGGCAGAGCTGCTTGAAACCTTAGGCTCTGAACTGTGCGATTTGATTTTAAAAGAATTTCATCCGGCAGCGGTGACGGTGCGCCTGACTAAAACGCAGGCGGTGCCTGACACCCTGGGCACGGGCATTGAAATCAGCAAAAAAGCGTGAGGAACTACTTATGGCTCAAGTTTATCTTGGTATTGGATCCAACCTTAATCGCGACAATGCGCTGCTGTTTGCCAAGGCCGCTTTAGCGCCCTTGTTTACAGATTTTAAGCATTCCTCTGTCTGGCAGAGTCATGCCGTGCGCGAGGCGGAGCCGGATTATCTCAATATGGTAGTCGGCGGTCAGTGCGCTTTAAGCCTCGACGATCTGCTTGCCGCCATTGAAAAGATTGAAGCGCAGGCCGGATCAGAGATGATGTTCCACAACGGCACCAACTTCGGCGTCAAGCGCCGCTTGGATATCGATGTGCTCCTGTACGATGACGTCGTCACTACCACCCCGTGCAAGCTGCCCCGTCATGATATTCAGGACTATCCTTTTGTGCTCTGCCCTTTATGCGAGCTCAATGCCGATCTGGTGCATCCTTTATTAAAGCTTCCCATCAAGGAGATCTGGAACGAGATGGCCCCGCGCCTGCCGGCCAGAATGAAGGTGGAAAAATACGATTTTGACTGGAACCGCAAAGCCCCGGAGTGGGCCTGAAGCTGACGGCCGCGCGACGCGCTGTCCTGCCTTGAGGCCATAAATTAATGAGGCTGCCGCTTAATGCTGTGAGGCGGCAGATAAAGCCTGTATGCTGCTTACCCATATTGTTGTGCTGGCCCTGATCCAGGGCTTGACTGAGTTTCTGCCGGTTTCATCGAGCGCCCATTTAATTCTGCCCAGTGAAGTTCTAGGCTGGCCTGATCAAGGGCTGGCCTTTGACGTCGCCGTGCATGTGGGTACGCTCCTGGCCGTCATCTGCTATTACCTGTCAGATTTAGTCAAAATTACCACCTATACCATTGAGTCCGTGGTCAAGCGCCGCCTCACTCCGGTAAGCCGGGAGGGCTGGTATATCGTCATCGCTACCATACCTGCTGGACTGTGCGGCTTCTTTTTTGAAGACCTGGTTTCCACTGCCGCCCGCTCGATGGAGCTTATCGCCTATACCACCATCGGCTTCGGTCTGCTGCTGGGCATGGCCTCCTACGTCAACCGCCGGCTGTGCTGGCGCACCATCGCCTCCATTGAAGGCGAAAGAACCGACAGCCTCAGACACATGAACCTGCAGCAGGCGGTGATCATCGGCTGTGCGCAGGCTTTAGCCTTAATTCCCGGTACCTCGCGCTCGGGCATTACTTTAACGGCGGGTCTGTTCTTAGGCCTGCGCCCGGAGGCTGCGGCGCGCTTTTCCTTTCTGCTCTCCATCCCCATCATTCTGGCCTCGGGGCTTTTGGAGGGCCTTAAGCTCTATCAAAATCCGGCCGCTGCCGGCGCTGATCCGATTGAAATGCTTATCGGCGCGTTCCTGGCCTTCGCCACCGCCATCTGCGTCATTCACTTATTCATGAAGTACATCGCCAAATCAGGCATGGCGATCTTTGTAATTTACCGCGTGCTCCTGGGCTGTGCGCTTCTGTATCTTTCCTACAGCGTCGCTTAAGAGCTGCACGCGCGCGGCCGCCTGCGCCTGTCCAATGGCGGCGCCTTTCAGCCCCTGCGCTGCAAAGGTTTTGGCCTGCACTGCAGCGCTGCGCTGATATAAGTCCTGCAAAGTCTCCAGCAGGGGGGCGGCGTCAGGCTCCCACACCGCCGCGCACTGCAGCCACGGCTTAAGCCGCTGTCCGCGGCGGTAGAGATCGAGCCGGGTGAAAAGCTGCTGTAAAAATTCCCCAGCCTTTAGCGGATCACCGCGGCAGATAAGGTCGGGCAGCATGGCAGCATCAGCCGCGCCTTTGCGCAGGATGCAGGTCAGATCGCGCTCCTCGCGCGTCAGCGGCAGCAGATCCTGCAGCTTTTTAAATTCAGCATCATTTAAGGCGGCAGTGAGCAGGGCAAGCCGCTGCGGCACAGCCAAGTCTGCTTTAGCCGCGGCATTTAAGGCCTGCTCGACGCGTCTCCAGCGGCCGTCCGCAAACAGAGCGGCGACAGGGGGCAGCACTTGAGCTAAAGCTCCGCAGTCCTGCAGCAGAGTAAAGAATAATGCCGGGGCGGGAGCGGCTAAGGCCTTTTGCACCTCCATATAGACCCGCTCTGGGGTGAGCGCGCAAAGCTCGCCGGAGGCTGCCATCCGGCGCAGCAGCTCGTGCGTATCAGGATGCAGGGTAAAGCCCAGGGGGGCGAGCCTGGCGGCAAAGCGTGCGGCGCGCAGCACGCGCAGCGGATCTTCACAGAAAGCAGGGGAGATGTGTCTGAGCGTGCGTTCCTGTAAGTCTTTAATGCCGCCGTACGGATCATGCAGCTGACCGCTCTCATCCTGCGCGATGGCATTGATGGTGAGATCGCGGCGCTTGAGATCTTCCTCTAAGGTAACCTCGGGACCAAAGGAGCAGTTAAAACCGGTATAGCCGCTGCCGCTTTTCTTTTCAGTGCGGGCTAAGGCGTATTCCTCATGGGTAACCGGGTGCAGAAACACCGGAAAGTCATGACCTACCTGTTTGAAGCCCTGGTCCAATAAATCCTGCGGGCGCGCGCCCACCACCACAAAATCACGATCTTTAACGGGCAGGCCTAACAGTGCATCGCGCACGGCGCCGCCGACTAAATAAATCTGCATGGCAGTCCTGAATGAAGTCGCTAAAAATGAAAGGTATTGTAGCGAAAAAGGCGGATAAAGGCGCAGGCTCTTGTGTGCACAATATTGCGCGGTAAAGTGGGAAATTTAGAATTCAGAGGGCGCTGTGATGCCGCGGGTGCAGATTTATGCTTAATAGAGTGCATATACGACGTGGGAAAAATATACAGTTCTCAGCCCCTGCAGCGGGTGCGGCGGACCGAAGAAAAGTGCAGAAAAAGCGTGAGTAAGTTCACAAATTTAAGCATTGGCAGGATCTTGATATTAATCTTATGTACAAAGAAGTTTAATCAAACTTTCTTCATAATTTTAATATGTTAAGCAGTATAGCTTAAGTTTTGAATGCCAAAAGTTCTTAATATAGTGCACTTTTATGGCAATAAAGCGGATTTTTTAGGCTGGGCGCCTGCATAAAATCTTCATCAGAAATTTACAAAAAAGACCAGCGGATGGATCCTGCGCAGGCAGGATGATGCACTGGCCTTGAGGATGAAAATAATGCAGTTATATTTTAACCTGAATTACCGCGCCCAGTTCGGTCAGCGCCTGCAGCTGAGAGTATTGTCGCCCCTGGGGCTGACGCTCCCGCTGCAGTGCACCGCGCCCAGCAGCTGGGAGGGGAATTGGCGCTTAGATCCGGCTGCGGACGTACAGCTGACCGCGGACGGCGCAGAGCTCACCTATATCTACGAGCTCCTTGCAGGCGACGGCCGCATCATCCGGCAGGAGAATGTCCGTTTTGCCCACCGGCTGAAGCTGCAGGCGGGGCTGCAGGAGCTCTGCGCGGTCGATCACTGGAGCGCTGAGCCGGAGCGTTCTTATCTTTTCACCAAGGTTTTTGCCCCGCAGGAGCAGGCTGAGACGGACAGCGCAGCCGCCGCTGCCGCCTCGCCGGCTGAGCTTTTGAGCGCGGCCGCGCCGCGCCCGGCCGGCGCGCAGGTGGTGCTGCGCGCTTACGCCGCGCTGCCTGAGGGCTGCAAATTGTATGCAGCGGGCAGCGCTGCCGCTTTAGGCAGCTGGGATCTGCAGCAGGCGGCAGCTGTTCCCCCTCAGGGCCCGCACTATTTTGCACTGTCCCTGCCGCGGGCGGAACTGCCGGCGGTATTTGAGTATAAGTTCTTCATCAAGGATGAGAGCACCGGCGCCGTCTATTGGCAGCCCGGCTGCAATCAGCGCGCTGAATTGTCCGCACAGGACGGCTGCACCATGCTGCTGCCTGAGAGCATTGTCTATAAGGATGAAGCCGTGCGCCTTGCCGGCAGCGCGGTTCCGGTCTTCAGTCTGAGATCTGAGGGCAGCGCCGGCATCGGCGATTTCGGCGATCTGCTGCAGTATGTGCAGTGGGCCGCTGACTGCGGCCAGAAGGTAGTGCAGATCCTGCCCATTAACGACACCACGCAGACCGGCACCTGGGTAGATTCCTATCCTTACAGCGCCATTTCCATTTATGCGCTGCATCCGCTGTATATCGATTTAAGACAGGTGCCCAAAGTTAAGGCGGGCAAAAAAGCCGCCGCCTTAGCCAGAGAGCAGACCCGCCTCAACGCTTTGGCGCAGCTTGATTACGATGCCGTATTCAAGTTCAAGCTCGAGTATTTGGCCGAAGTTTTTGCCGGGGAACAGGAGAACCTGTTTTCTGACGCTGACTTCAAGGCTTTCCTTAAGGCCGAACGCAGCTGGCTCCTGCCTTATGCGATCTTCAGCTATCTGCGCGACAGCTACGGCACCGCCGATTTCAGCACCTGGCAGGAGCGCACCTTCGCGCAGGCGGATGTGGACAAGCTGCTGACTGCAGGCAGCGCCAGCTGCCGGCGCATTCTTTTTTACTGCTGGCTGCAGTACCAGGCCATAACTCAGCTGGAGCAGGTCAGCGCCACAGCCCGCGCCTTAGGCGTAAGCCTTAAGGGCGATATTCCTATCGGCATCAGCCGCACCAGCGTGGAGGCCTGGCAGGAGCCGGAGCTCTTTAACTTAGACGGTCAGGCCGGCGCGCCGCCCGATCCCTTTGCAGCATTAGGTCAGAACTGGGGGCTGCCCACCTACAATTGGGACGCCATGGCCCGCGACGACTATGCCTGGTGGAAAAAGCGCTTTACCTTTATGGCGCGCTTCTTTTCGGCCTACCGCATCGATCACATCTTAGGCTTCTTCCGCATCTGGCAGATCCCGCTTTGTCAGGTCCACGGCATTCTGGGACAGTTCGCGCCGGCTTTGGGCTTTTCCGCTCAGGATTTAGCCGCCCGCGGCCTGCAGCAGCCTTTAGAGCGCTATACAGAGCCGTATATTGACGATGCGCTGATTGCCTGGCGCTTTGGCGATCAGGCCAGCCTCGTCAAGGATCAGTATTTAGAATCCCGCGGCGGCGGACGCTGGGCGCTCAGGCCGCAGTATCAGACCCAAAGACAGGTCTTAAAGGCCTTTGCCGGCAGGGATGACGCCGGATCCAAGGCTTTATGCACGGCGCTGCTGGGCCTTATCGACAACGTGCTGTTGGTGCAGGATTTCAAGGATCATCAGCTCTATCATCCGCGCATCAATGCCGCGGCCGACTACAGCTTCAGCAAACTGCCGCGCGCCGAGCAGCAGGCCTTCAAGGCGCTGCACGATCATTACTTCTACGAGCGGCACAATCAGTTCTGGTACGAGCAGGCCATGGCCAGGCTCCCGGCTTTAATTCATGCGACCTCGATGCTCACCTGCGGCGAGGATTTAGGCATGGTGCCTGACTGCGTGCCCTGGGTGATGGCGGAGCTGAAGATCCTAAGCCTTGAGATTGAGCGCATGCCTAAGGCTTTAGGCCGGAGCTTCAATCTGCCCTCCGACAATCCCGAGCGCGCGGTATGCACCACCGGCACCCATGATATGACCACGCTGCGCGGCTGGTGGCAGGAAGATCCGGAGCTTACCTCCCGCTATTACCGCGAGGTTTTAGGACAGTCCGGTAAGGCCCCGGCCGCCATTACGCCCGAGCTTACTGCCGAGATAGTTCGCCGTCACTTAAGCAGCCGCGCCGTACTGTGCGTACTGCCGCTGCAGGATTGGCTGGGGCTGAACGCTGAGACCGCCTGCCCGGACACGCTTGATGATCGCATCAACGTGCCGGCCATTACCCCGTATTACTGGCGCTGGCGCATGCCGCTTACCATCGAAAAACTGCGTCAGGCCCAGAGCTTAAACAAGCACATCAAGGAATTAATTACCGAGAGCGGGAGAGATTAAAATGAAACCGATGCCCGATTTATCGTTCTTTAAACTGTGGAATATCAGCTTCGGCTTTTTCGGCATTCAGATTGCATACGCCCTGCAGTCGGCCAATATCAGCCGGATTTTCTCAACCTTAGGCGCCGATCCGCACAGCCTGAGCTTTTTCTGGCTGCTGCCGCCCATCATGGGCATGGTGGTTCAGCCCATTGTCGGTCTGCTCTCTGACCGTACCTGGACGCGTTTCGGCCGCCGCATGCCCTATCTCTTTGTCGGCGCGGCCGGCGCCATCGTGGTGATGATCCTGCTGCCCAATGCCGGCAGCTTCGGTCTGCACGCGGCTGCGGCCATGATCTTCGCCTTAACCGCCCTGATGTTTTTAGACACCACCATCAACATGGCGATGCAGCCGTTTAAGATGATGGTCGGCGATATGGTCAATCAGAAGCAGAAGGGCCTGGCCTATTCCATTCAGAGCTTCCTGTGCAATGCCGGCAGCTTAGTGGGCTACGTGTTCCCGTTCCTCTTTGCGGCCGTCGGCATCAGCAACATCGCCCCGGAAGGCGCAGTTCCGGATTCGGTGATCTACTCCTTCTATATCGGTGCTTTAATCTTAGTGCTGTGCGTGATCTACACCACCGTCAAGGTCAAGGAGTATCCACCGGCGCTCTACAACGAGTATCACGACATTAAGGCCGATGCGCCGGTCAAGGTGAGCTTAGTGAGCCTGCTCAAGAACGCACCCAGCGCTTTCTGGCGCGTAGGTTTGGTGCAGTTCTTCTGCTGGATGGCCTTCATGTACATGTGGACCTACAGCACCGGCAGCGTCGCCCTGCAGGCTTTTGACGCCCCGGTGAAGGCTGTGGACGACGGCGCAGTGATGCTGGATACCGCTTCTGCCGCTTATCAGGAAGCGGGCAACTGGGTCGGCATCTTATTTGCCGTGCAGGCGGTAGGTTCCGTGCTGTGGTCGATGTGCATTCCGCTGTTCGGTCAGATTAAGCACGCCTACATCGCAAGCTTAATCTTAGGGGGCCTGGGCTTCATCTCCATCAAGCTGATGCACGATCCCTTCCTGCTGTTTGGATCCTACTTCTTCATCGGCTGCGCCTGGGCAGGCATGCTGGCCATTCCGTTCACGCTGCTGACCAATGCGCTGCGCGGCGGCAATATGGGCACTTATTTAGGCCTCTTTAACTGCACCATCTGCCTGCCGCAGATCGTAGCCGCCGGCACCGGCGGCCTGGTCCTGCACCTTTTGAGCACTGAAGGAGAGCCGCCATCTGAGGTCAACATGCTGGTGCTGGCCGGCGTCTACCTCTTAATCGGCGCGGTGTGCGTGCTCTTCATCAAGGGCAGTCAGAGCAAAACTGCTGCAGCTTAAATCCAAGGCTTAAAGTTATAATCACAGTGCTCCCCGTTTTCAGCTGACGGGGAGCAGTTAATTTCAAGGAGGGGTTAATGACGCAGCGCCCGGATAAAGAACTTAAGGAAAAGGTCAGCCACGGCTCACGCCTCTTTCCCATGGCAGGCTATCTTTGGCACGGCGGGGAGCAGCCGGAGCGGGTGCGCATGCATTGGCACCCCGAAATTGAACTTATCCGCTTAGTTAAAGGCAGTATGCAGCTGCAGATCAATCTGCAGGAGCAGATCATCAGCGCTCCGGCGCTGCTCATTCTGCCGGCCAATCTGCTGCACGGACTTGTACTGCCGACGGACTGTGTGGAAGAGGCGCTGCTCTTTAACGCCGAGGCCATATCCTTATCCTCCTTTGACGAGGTGGAAAATGAGATCGTGACGGCCCTGGCGGCGGGCGCAATGCAGGAGCTGCAGGTAATTAAGCCTGAAGATGCGGTGTTCAATGAACTGGACGCTTTGCTGTCGCAGGCCTTAACTTTGATCTTCGATCAGCATCCGGCCGCGCGGCTTAAGGTCAAAGCCCGCGTGCTGGAGTTTCTGGCTGTCTGCTATGAAAGCGGCAGTCTCAGCCGCAGACAGCTCAAGCGTCCGCAGCATCAGGAGGAAGGACAGTTAAAGCTCAAGGCGCTTTTGACCTATATCGATGAGCATTATGCCGAGGACTTAACGGTGAGCGCAGCGGCAGCTCAACTCAGCTACAGCGTGCCGCATTTCTGCAAATTCTTTAAACAGGCGGTAGGAATGAGCTTTACGGCGTATTTAAATGATCTGCGCCTGCGCCAGGCGGCCACGGCATTGAAAGCGGGCG
Organism: uncultured Succinivibrionaceae bacterium; assembly: GCA_944389865.1. Lineage (GTDB taxonomy): Bacteria > Pseudomonadota > Gammaproteobacteria > Enterobacterales > Succinivibrionaceae > Avisuccinivibrio. The sequence continues at coordinate 29,432 of CALXNX010000003.1, read as the reverse complement.
ATCAGGATATCACTAACATTCTCCTCGACTGCGGCTTTGCCAGTCCCACGTACTTTTTCCGCCTCTTCAAGCAGAAATACGGCATGACGCCGCTCAAGTACCGCAAGGGCCAGCAGTCTGCCGCCTGAAGACTGCGCTCTCTTGCTCTGCACAGCTGAATAGAGTTACATTAAATAACAAGGCAAAACAAAAGCCTGAAGCTGCAGGAGCACTATGGCGGCATACCTCAAATTTTACGGCTTGGCGGAAGCTCCGTTCGAGCCTTCTTTAAGCGAGCGCTTTTATTATGTCGGGCGGGCGCAGCATCAGGCCTTGGAACATCTGCGGGAAACTCTGTCCACACCCGGCTCCATCTGCGTGCTCTCAGGTCCCTCGGGGGCGGGTAAAACCGCCTTAGTGCGCATGCTGATGCGCTCGCTGCCCGGGCGCATGCGTTTAATTGCCATCGACGATCCGCGCCTGTCAGCCCCCATGCTTCTTGCTACCATTCTGCGCGCTTCGGGCGTAATGGCGACGTCCTTAGAGTCTCCTGCGGAACTTACTTTCAAGCTGCGCGCCCTGCTTGAGGAGCAGACGCGCCTGCAGCAGCTCACCACCGTCATCATCGATGAAGCCCAGGGACTGAGTTTTGAAGTCCTGGAGCAGCTGCGTTTAATCTCAAACCTGGAGGGCCGGTACGGGCGCATGATCAATTTTCTGCTGGTAGGTCAGGAAGATCTGCTCGCGGCCTTGGAACACCCCAGTCAGCAGATGCTGCGCGGGCGCATTCGTCTCTTTGCCGCCTTGAAGCCCTTTACCCGTGAGGAAACGGCCGCCTATTTATCCTTCCGGCTGCAGCAGGCAGGACGCCACGAGCCCTTATTTACCGACAAAGCCGCAGCGCGGCTTACCAAGCTGTGCCGTGGCCTGCCGCGGCTTATCAATGCTGCGGCTGATGCGGCCATGCAGCAGGCTGCGGCCAAAGAAAAAAATATGATCACCGCAGCTGTCGCTCAGAAGGGCTTTGCTGCCGCGCAGGCGGGAGCGCATTTCAGGCGCCGTTCCCTAAAGCGCTTAGGCCGGGCCTTAAAGTCCATGTTTGCGCCGCGGATTATGATTTCAGCTGCCGCGGCCATAGCCGCCTCCGCCGCCTGCTTTGCAGGCTTACTGCTGCTGCTGCGCCCCTTTATCGCGGTGCAGAGCTTTGAGCATGCCTTAAAGGACGATCCGGCGGTATTCTCTGCAGCAAACCGGGCTCTGCCGTATTTATTAAGCGGCACATCGCAGGAAACCGCCCTGCAGGGACATCTGCGCCGCGCAGTTTCAGCTGCGCTGTTTGCAGATGACGCCTTGAGCACTTTAATCGGCCTTGAGGGTATGGCCGCCGCTCCGGGGGAAAGTCCGCTTAACTGTCAGACGCTGCCGGCAGCCGGACTGTCCTGCGCTTTGGGCGTACGCTCGCTCAGGGATCTTGAAAAGCTCAATTACCCGGCCTTAATTGAACTTTACGATGACGAGCTGACACCGTTTTTTGCGGTACTGCTGCATTTAAATGAACAGCAGGGGGAGCTCATCATCGGCCGTGAAATCTTTACCGTAAGCCGGGATTATTTGGAGCGAGAGGCGGCTTACCGCAGCCTGGTGCTCTACCGCACGCCGCCCTCTGGCGATCTCTCCATCCTGCAGGATGCCGCCTTCAGTGCAGGGAGCGGGGCGCTTCTTGAGCAGCTGCGCGCCTTAACTCCGGAGGGGCGGCGGTATCTGCGCGAGCGCCTGGAGCCCATCTGTAAGCGCGAGCAGTGGGGACTGTGCGATTTTTCCTTAGTGACGGATTTATCCGCAGCCCTGTTTAATTACGCCGCAAGGGTGCAGGCGCAGCGTTTTGACGCTGATTTCTATCTTAAGCTTGAAGCGGCAGTGAGCGACACCCGGCCTTATTTACTGCATCCTAAGTCCAAGCTTCAGCCTCAGGCAAAGCTGCAGGGAAAGGAGCAGTAATGAAGCTCTTTTCATGGCGTGTGTTTGTGCTTATCACTGCGCTGAACTTAGCGCTGAGCATGGCGCTTTTAACTGCCCTTGAGTTTAAATATCAGCGCGACTTAGTTCAGGCCCGGGCGCAGAGCGCGGCTTATCTGCAGAGCTTTATCGACGCGCAGCTGCGGTCGCAGGCTGATACTTTAGGCGCGGCTTTAAGAGAGCGGCGGCCGTGGTCTAATCTTAATCTGCAGCGCCCTTTATCCTCTCCCATTGCAGCTTCATTTGACTTCAGCAGGGAAGATCAAGACAAAGGGGAACGCGCAAAGATGGGGCGGATAGAAGCGGTCAAAGCGCAGTACCGCGTGCTGCCTGACGGCAGCAGAGAACTGCGCTTTGTTCCTCAAACTGATCTTAGAGGCAAATGAGCGCTTAGAAGCGCTCGCGTCTTGACTTGCGGGTCGGACGGGGCAGATACACAAAAATAATGCCGGCAACAGCGCCGCAGAAGGCGATGATCGCGCCCTGCAGCCACCAGCGCATCTGCATATCGAGCTCCTTAGTCTGCAGACGGTCTTCATAATCGCGGCGCAGCTCGTCGAGCTCTTCAATGGTCTTATCTTTTTGGGCTATAGCCTGCTGCATCCCGGCGTTTTCGCGCTCTAAGCGCTCGCTGCGCTGCGTCGCTGCATCAGCCTGCCGTTTTAAGGCGCTGTCGTAATTTTTCAGCTGATCTTCAAGGGAGCCGATGCGCGCAAGCAGTTCCTGCTCCCGCACCTTGCCGCAGCTGTCCGCCTGCAGGGTCTTAGTCCCCATCCAGAAGGTATTGCCCTCAGCATCCTCGACCTGAGCAAAGCTGCCGTCGCGGCTGTAGGCTCTTAAGGTCAGTTCAGTACCGATGGCGCGGCTGCCGATAATGCGGTAATTAGTACCAGGCCCTGAGCGCACCCACACCATGTTCTGATCAGAAACATAGACCGGGCCGCCGATATAAAAGCCGTTTTGATCACGCACCGGCTCACTAGGTGCATCCGGCTCTGCAGGAGCAGTCTGATCTTCTAAAGCTGGAGCTGCGGCAGCTGCCGGGGCGCTGGGAGCGGCGGCCGGATCTTCCGGGGCGGCCTGGACTGCAAAAACGGCGCTCAAACCTAAAAGGGCGAGGCCTAAACTTAACTTATGCATACTTATCCTTATTAAGAAAATTCGCTGGGGCAGATCTTAGCACGCCGCATGGGATCCGCTGCAGCAGCATCTGCTGCAGCTGTGGCCGGCGGGAGCAGGAGCGGCGGCTGGAGGCTTTACTTTTTCTTAACGTTTTCTTAACGTAAAAAACGTGTTTTTTGTCTCGGCAGGCTTTAGACTTTATTTAGAGTTTACGTCTGCATGATATGTTCTTTACCGTTGCAGCTGATGCTGCGGCGGGCTGTGCAGACAGCCCCGGCAGCGGCGGCCGCTGGATATTTTCTTGAGATTGAGGAAGCTAAGATGAGTGCTCAGGCCATGAATTGTGAGATTGAAGTTAAGCTCGGCTTATTAAAGCCCTGCCCGCAGCTGAAGACGGCGTTACAGTCCTTAGGGGAGGTCAGCGCCCCGCGTAAGGATACATTATCCAATACTTATTTTGATACTCCGCAGAGAGCTTTATTTGCCTTAAAGGCCGGCCTGCGCATCCGTAAAGCTCAGAGCTATCAGGAGCAGACCTTAAAGGTAAAAGGCGCGGCCCTGGCAGGCGTTCATGCCCGTCAGGAATATAACGTCAGTCTGCCGGGCGGCCTCAAGATCCCTGATCTGTCCTTATTCCCTGACGATGCGTTCCCGGAGGGGACCGATGTCGCAGCCCTGCAGCAGAATTTAGTGAAGCAGTGCGCCATCGACTTTAAGCGCACCTGTTATGACCTTAAATACAAAGGCGCTAAGTTTGAAATTGCTGTAGATGAAGGCTTTATTAAGGCCTCGGGCATCAAAGCTCCTATCCTGGAGCTGGAAATTGAGCTCAAAGAGGGACCGAGCGACAGTGCTGAGCTCATTCCTTTATTTGACGAGGTGGTGCGCGGCTTGGGGAATGCCGGCGTGCCGCTTACCCTGGAGCCCTTTTCCAAGATGCACCGTGCGGCCCTTTTAATGGGAGCTGCCGAGCGCAGTGCCATTGAACTCCCCAAGCGCCGCGCCCTTAGTGCAGCTGCCTATTTAACGGTTAATTTAAAGAGCTTTGAGACCTTATTGGGTCTCTTCTTAGTGCAGTTAAATCCGCTCTATTTAGGTTATATGACGGCGGCCTTAAAAAATCTGCGCCGCGCCTGCGGCTGTGTGCTTACCGAGGCGCTTAATGACGATAATGTCAATGACTCCGAGTCCTGCCGGGAGTTGAAAGCTGACGCCAAGCACATTAAGCGCACTTTGAAGAAACTTGCCCGGTATGCAGAGAAACTGGAAAGCCGCGTTCTGCCTTTGACCCTGCAGGATCAGGACTATGATTTAAGCGCAGATGCCCAGCGTCTGCGCCGGCGCATCACGAAAACTCAGGCCTACAGTTTACCGTTGCATCTGCGTGCCTTATTATTAAAGCTGCAAACCGTAAAAACTGTTAATCAAAAGGCTTAGAAATCCATGCTGCAGCCCCGCTGGTCGATTTTCCCGCAGCACCCGCTGCCTGCGCTTCCGCCCCTTTTAGAGGAAGAAGCTGTACGCTATGCTGAGCGCTTAAAGCGCGCACCTGAGGAGTGTCAGGAAGTTTTTGCCAACGCCCCTGATCTGCATTATGTCTTAGGCATGTCCGACTTTATTGCCAAGACTTTAATTCAGTACCCCAGGGAGTGTGCCGCCCTGATTAAAGCCGGGGCTTTGACCGATCCCGGGCTGCTTCTTGATCATCAGCAGGCAGTGCTCGATGCCATGCCCATGGGGCTTAATGATAATGAGCTTAAAAAGCGTCTGCGCATCCTGCGCCGCACCCGCATGGTGCCGATTGCCTGGCGCGATCTGACGGGCAGGGCCGATATCGAAGAAATCTTTGTCAGCCTTTCCAATCTGGCTGAGGAGATTGTGATGCGCCTCGTGGACGTGGTGCGCGCTTCCTTAGTCCCGGCCTTCGGCGATGCCTTAACTGCAGAGGGCAGACCGATGCCGCTGCTGATCCTGGGGATGGGCAAACTGGGCGGCGGCGAGCTTAATTTCTCCTCGGATATCGATCTGATCTGCTGTTATCCGTATGACGGCGAAACTAAGGGCGGCACCCGCTCGCTGACCCATCAGGAATTTTTCACCCGCGTAGTGCAGCGCTTGTCCAATCTTTTGTCCGATACCACCGCAGACGGCTGCTGCTACCGCATCGATCTGCGCCTGCGCCCCTTCGGGGATGCCGGATCCTTAGTAAGCAGTTTTGACGCCTTAGCGGTTTATTACGAAACCCAGGGCCGTACCTGGGAGCGCTACGCCTTAGTCAAGGCCAAGCTCCTCGGAGATTTTCACCTCTGGCAGCCCTTTGGCGATGAGCTTATCGATATGCTCCGGCCCTTCGTCTATCGACGCTATATTGATTTCAGCGCCATTGAATCGCTGCGCAAATTAAAGCATGTCATCGCCACTGAAGTGCGCCGCCGCAAGCTCGATAATAACTTCAAACTGGGCTCTGGCGGCATCCGCGAGGTGGAGTTTATCGCTCAGGTCTTTGAACTGATGCGCGGCGGCCGCTATCAGGAGCTGCAGGAGCGCTCCCTGCGCAAGACCCTGCGCTTCCTGCCGGCTTTAAATCTGCTGCCTGCCGATGTCTGCGCTAAGCTTGATGAAGACTACGTCTATCTGCGCCGTTTGGAAAACTCGCTGCAGGAGCTGGCCGATCAGCAGACGCAGACCCTGCCGGAGCGCGAGCGCGATCAGCTGCGTCTTGCCCTTGCCATGAACAAACCTTCCTACGCTGCATTAAAGGAGGAACTCGCCGCCGTAATGGCTGAGGTGCATGAGGAGTTCTGCAAGGTCATTAATGATCCTGAGCCTGAGTCCGGCACTGCGCCTGAGAACACTGCCGATATGGATTTGTGGGAAATCAGCCCGGAGCCCAAAGAGGTGGCTGAGTTTGTCCGTCCGCTGCTTAAGGATGAAAGTCAGGCCATGCCCTTTGCGCAGGCTATCGTGACGCTGCAGCGCAGCCTCTCGCATCAGCCGGTAGGCCCCAACGGCCGCGATACGCTGCGCCGCCTGATGCCCAAGGTCATACGCCGCTGCGCGCAGTATGACAATGGAGCGGATCTTTTCTTAAAAGCTGCTGGCCTCATTGAAAAGGTGGCCCTGCGCACCACGTACCTGCAGCTGTTAACTGAAAATGAGCCGGCTTTAGAGCGGCTCATTACGCTGTTAAACGAAAATGCCTTTGCGTCGGCCTTAATTGCGGCGCATCCGATCCTGCTCGATGAGCTCATTGCCCCGCAGTATTTAAAGGCCCCGCCGAAGCCTGAGGAATACCTCGCTGCCCTGCGCGAAACCTTGATGCGCATTGAGCCTGACGACTTGGAGGAGCAGATGGAAGCGCTGCGCCTCTTCAAAAAGATCAATGTGCTGCGCATCGCCATGTCCGATCGCTCTGAAAGCCTCCCTTTAATGAAGATCAGCGACTGTCTAACCTGGCTTGCTGAAGCCTTAATTCGGCAGATGCTGATCCTGGCCTGGCAGCAGACTGTGGAGCGTTTAGGCTGTCCGCCGGGACGCTCGGCGCAGGATCCTGGGCTGGCTGTCATCGGTTACGGCAAGCTGGGCGGCATTGAGCTGGGGTATAAGTCAGACCTTGACATGGTCTTTGTGCGCGAGGTCAATGAGGGCATGACGGAGGGAGCCCACAGCGTGCCGGTTGCGCTCTTCTACCAGAAATTAGTGCAGCGGCTGCTGCATTTATCGGTGACGCGCATGACGGGCGGTGTCCTCTACGATCTGGATATGCGCCTGCGTCCTGACGGTGATGCGGGCATGCTGGTAGCCGATTTGGACGGCTTTGAGGATTATCAGAAAAACCGCGCCTGGACCTGGGAGCATCAGGCCTTAGTGCGGGCGCGTCCTTTGGCAGGCTCCAAGAGCGTGATTGACCGCTTCAATCAAATACGCGATGAAGTGCTGCGCATGCCGCGCGATGAACAGAAGCTCAAAGAAGATGTGCTGGCCATGCGCAATAAGATGCGCCAGCATTTAGACCGCTCGTCGGCTACCTTATTTGACTTAAAGCAGGGCCATGGAGCCATGGTGGATGTGGAATTTATCTCGCAGTATCTGCTTTTACGCTATGCGCCTAAATACTCCAACATGGTGCTGTGGTCGGATAATGTGCGTATTTTAGATGAGTGTGCACGCCTTAACATCCTCACCGAGCATGATGCGCAGGTGTTGAAAGAGGCATACCTTGCCATCCGCGGCTACTATCACCGGGTCTCACTGGCCAATCTGCCGCGCATTGTGGCAGTGGAAGATCGTCCGCCGGAGTGCGCAGCCGTCGAGAAGATCTGGGATGTGATCTTCAGCGGACCGCACTGACAGCACCGCAGGAGCGGTTAAATCCAGTCATCATCCCCCATGTTCACTGACAGCGAGTGGGCAGTTCCGGGGAGGGCAGACGCGCCTGCGGCTGCTCCTGCACATATAAAAACAGGAGAGGCTGAATGACACTTTCAGCACATACATCTAACATTACCATCAGGATGGATTCGGATGTGAAAGAAAAGGCTGAGCGCCTTTTCAATGAGCTGGGATTAGATATAAGCACAGCTTTTAATATTTTTGTTCGGCAGGCTCTGCGCGCAGGGGGGATTCCGTTTGAGATTAATCCTAATGCTGAGACTGTAAAGGCCATGCTTGAAGCAGAGCGAATTGAAAAAGATCCATCTGTCCCCAGCTATAATAATATGGAAGATCTTTTCAAAGAGCTCTCAAAATGATGATGACTTGTTAATTTTAACCTTTGGCGCGTTTGGGCTCTCATGCTGATATTTTCAGGTAAGCAATGAATGCGCGCATCTTAACATCTTTACCGAGCATGGTGCGCAGTGTTAAAAGAGCCTTGCCTCACCGTGCGTGGCTGCTGTAAGTGCGTCTTAATGACCAATCTGCCGCGCATTGCGGCAGTGGCAGATCGGCCCCGGGAGTGCGCGGCCGTTGAGAAGATCTGGAATGTGATCTTCAGCGGTCCGCGCTTACAGCGCCGCAGAACAAGCTAAAGCCAGTCGTCATCCCCCATGTTCACTGAGGGTGGCGTAGGCAGTTCCGGGGATGACAGACGCGCCTGCGGCTTTTCGACCTTGGGACCTAAACCCTCCGGGCAGCGGTAAGCGCGGCCTGACAGGACCGTACCGAAATCCCAGCCTGCTCCCATCAGCTGCGGGAAAGCTAAAGTCTCCACTAAATGGGTGCCGCCTAAAGCTGCGGTCTGCAGCTTGAGCTCAAAGCGGGCCGGTCCAATGGAGGCGCGCGAGCGGCTGTCTACATTGCCCAAAAAGGTACAGCCCTGTACTTCCTGCGGCAGTGCGGTGATGACGCTGTTCGCTGCGACCTGATCTTCAGCGCTGACGCAGGCATTAAGCAGAAGGACGCTCATGAGTACAACAGGCAGCAGCGCGGCGCTGGGACCTGATATCCGGCGCTTAGTGCAGCGCTTTTCTGGTTTTAGCTTCAGACGATATATTTTCAGCATTGTTTGTTCTCCTTAGTTGGGATTTGAGTGGTTTTCTTGTTTTGATCTGCACTTTTATCTGCTGCGGCGGTATCGATAGCTCTCTTTGCCCCTGTACTTAGGGTTTGATACTGCGTAAGCAGCACAGACAGGATCTCTGCAGGTTCGGCGTCAGCGGGCAGACCGTAGGCCTTAAGCACCAGCGCGTCGTTGTGCTGATGGGCCTTGTGCAGCACCGGCGGCATCACGGTTTTATCGTACAGATCGGCAAGAGATGAGTCGGGGTACTGCTTCCGAGCCTCTATAATGGCAGCGCCGGCCTGCTCAATCTGCGTTTTAAGCGCTGCATCCAGATCCTGCGGCCAGGGGAAATTGTTATACACAATATCCTTAGAATAGCGGAAATCGCTTTTAAGCCGTCCAGCCACTGCGCGTATCCAGGTCATGTGTACAGAGGAGCTTAAGACGGCAAATTCGTACATTCCGGCATCGATGATGATGCTGGCTGAATCTGTAGGGATTGTGTCCTTATCTAAAAAGCCCAGCGGAATATATTCGCGGTTTTCCGAGGAGGTGTAGGGGATTAAAATGTAATGTTCCGGATTTAAAGTCTCTCGGAACAAGGCCGGGGTCTCTGCTAATTTCTGCCGATCCAGGGCTCCGGCTAAACGATCCTGCCTGCACAGCTCAACGCGGCGGCGCACCAGCGGCAGCTTTCTGATTTGCGCCGGGCTGACATCCACCAGCCATAAGCACCAGCGCGGAATATTATTGATGTATTCGCGTGCACCGGTAAGTTTTTTGATAAAGGGCAGCGCCTGCGGCTCTTTTGTTGCAAATTCCTGATAGTCCTCAGCCTCAATGATTAAATGTCCGCCGTCTGCCGGACGATTGCCGGCAGTCATCTCCGGCACCTGGCACAGCGGCTTGCTGCGGCTGCTGATGAACACCGTAGGCTCAGGACGCAGATATGGACTGATGTTGTATGTGCTGATCTTTTTTTTTGCAGTGTAAATGGTCTTTACCTTAGGCGCTGCACCGCAGCTGAAGCCTGCAATGATGACGTGTACAGCGGCTTGATCCAAGCTCTCGCTTTCCCACTTAAAGGTCTGATAGGCAAAATCAATGTGGATGCTGAAGCGTTCAAACAAAGGCTGCCATACCGCTGCAGTCTGATCGCCCTGTGTAATGCTGTTGGTGGCGACAAAGGCTGTTTTAATCCCAGGGCAGCGGTGCATCAGTTCAGCTGCCTTAAAAAACCAGCAGGCGGCATAGTCTATTTTGCCGGCGCGCGGATAGCTGCGGCAGTTTTCATTCTGATAGACTGTGAGCATTTCTTGTTTCTGACGCTCGTCCTGCATACCGTATCCTACAAAAGGCGGATTACTCATAATGTAGTCAAAGAGCTTGCCGTCAGTTAAGGACAGCCAGTCAAGCGTCGGGGCGCTGGCCTCTACTATCTGCGGATAACTGTTCAAGTGCAGGAAGCTGATGGGCTCCTTTACAATGGATTGCGTGCGCTGCATCATCTGCCCCTCTGCTATCCATAGAGCGGTTTTAGCCACGGAGACGGCAAAGTCGTTAATTTCGATGCCGTAAAAATTCTCAATTTTTACTTTGATGATTTCGTCGGCAAACAAATCCTGAGGACCTTTGAGCGCCAGCACCTGATTTTCTAAACTGCGCAGAGCAAGATAAGTCTCAGTCAGGAAGTTGCCGGATCCGCAGGCCGGATCTAAGAATTTGAGGCCTGCCAGTTTATTTTGAAAATTATTCAGAGCCTGCAGCTCTGAGCGCAGCAGACCGTACCGGCTGCGGCCGCCCTTGGCGTCGCGCTGTTTGTCGGTGCGGTAAATTTGCTTCTGCAGCTGCTTAAATTCAGCTTTGAGTGAGTCTAAAAATAAGGGATCTATGACGCGGTGTATATTTTCCAGTGAGGTGTAATGCATGCCTCCGGAGCGGCGGGTCTGCGGATTTAGGGTAGCCTCAAAGATGGAGCCGAAAATGGTGGGATTAATTTGACTCCAGTCAAACTGCTCGCCGGCCTCCACGGTGAGGATATGCTTAATCTCCTCGGTAAAAGTCGGGATCTCCAGCGGGATGTCAGCAAATAATGAGCCGTTGACGTAAGGAAAAGCCTGCAGCTCGCGCTCCAGATAAGGACTGCGATCAACAATTTTGGTGTTGAGCGTTTCAAATAAAGCAAAGAGGTATCTGCGGATATAGTCCGGATCTTTGCTTTTAATAAAATCGCAGAATTGATTGCGGCTGAACAGGTCGGCATCCTCAGCATAGAGGCAGAAGACCAGGCGCACGCACAATACGTTTAATGAGTGCAGCAGAGAGTGATATAATTTTTGTGTAAATTTCACATCGCTATATTACATGATATTGTGTTAATCTTTCAAAAAAATCATCAAACATAGTGATCTGATTTAGGACTTTAGCCCAATTGCGTATAGGTGATGTCCATTTTTTATCCAGCTCTTTAATTCTTAGATAAAAAACCTTGCGTACGGCATTTTCATTTTCAAAGGAGCCATGCTTGGTTACTTTGCGCAGGCTGGAGTTTACAGACTCTATGGCATTGGTAGTATACATTACGCGCCGAATCTCTGAAGGATAGTCAAACAGCTGTTCTACATGGGTAAAATTCCTTTCCCAAACCTTTACAGTTCCGGGGCAGTTATTTTCCCATTCGGCTTTAAACTGCTCAAAGCAGCGACGACATTCTTCCAGGCTTACTGCTTGATATACAGTCTTAATGTCTGCACAGAACTTTTTGTAGTCCTTGCTGGGGACGTACTTGAGGGAGTTTCGTATCAAGTGGACAATACAGCGCTGTACTACTGTCTTAGGGAAGATACTTTTTACTCCATCCTCCAGCCCGCTGACGCCATCCATGGACAAAAACAGAATATCCTCTACCCCTCGTTGCTTCAAAGTATCGAATATATTCATCCAAGAGCTCTTTGACTCTGTAGGAGCCACCCACAGCCCTAGAACATCTTTATGCCCCTGCATATTAATGCCCAGCACTACGTATACGGCTTGATTACGGCTGCGGCCGCGCTCATCCCTAATGTTGGTATATATGCAGTCAACAAAAGTGAAAGCGTACACAGGATCCAAAGGACGATTTTGCCATTTTTCAACGTCTTCCAAAATTAAATCCGTGATCTTGGATACTTTGTCCTGTGATACGGTAAAGCCGTAGATGTCTTCAATAGTGGCAGCGATATCCCGCTGACTCATGCCTCTGGCATATAACGCTAATACCTTGTTTTCAATGCTGGATACATCGCGCTGATGCTTGCCAACCACCATGGGGTCAAAGGTACCATCGCGATCGCGCGGCACTTTTATTTTACCTTCGCCGATAGAGGTCTTTATGGTTTTGGTTGAATATCCGTTGCGGCGGTTTGAGGTTGATTTATCTTCAGAAGATGATTTTTCGTAGCCTAAGTGTTCGGTCATCTCAGCATTGAGGATAGACGCAAAAACTGGAGCAAAAACTGTCTTTATAGCATCCTGAACTTCTTGGGCTGATGTAGGTTTAAAGTGCTTAAAAATCAGGTCGGCAATTTCTTTACCAGGGTTATCTTTAGAAGGCATTTTGTGTTCCTTAAAATGAACCTAAAGTTTAACAAAACCCCCGATCTTAATGATCGGAAGTTAAAGGTTTACACAAAATTTCTTTCACTCCAGTGCAGGCCTCAGGCGAGTCTTTATCTTGATACTGCTGATGGAGAGCATCGTAGATGCGGCCGACTAAAGTTCCGGCCTGCATAGTCAGCGCCGTCTGCCGGTTTAAGTGCACCTCGTCTAAGTTAGCTAAAAAACTCAGGCGGGGATAATCCTGCTCTAAATTTTTCAGCTCAATGATATAGGGCGCATCCTGCGGGTTTTCCTGATCGTATACCCAAAACTGCTGATAATTGCAGCAGACGATAAAGCGCGGCTTTTCGCTGTAGGGAAGTGCGTTGGCATAGCGTTTGGCCTGCTCGTATGGTGTACAGTAGGTTTCGTCAGACTGTCTATATTTTTTGCTGAGGTCAATCTTACTGCTCTTATGCTCGATCAGTACCCGGGTGGCTGCGATATAGCCGTCAATCAGGCAGGTATTAACTAATTTAACCGGCTTTTGAAACTTAATGACATCGATGGCATCGCTTACGCCATATACATTCTGTAGCAGGTCGATCCAAAATCCCATATAGCCGGATATCTCACTTTCATGATCCTGCCATCTTTTTATAAAGGCTCTGACGCATTTTTTTATTTCAGCAGCGTTCATGGTATATATATATCCTTTGCAGTTATTTTTACAGAACTTATGATGTGCTGACAGTATGCGCATTTTCGGCATCAGCATAAGAGATTGTTATGCCTTGGGTGCGCTCCGAAATGTTCTGCTACGATAGCGTTGAGCTGTGCAGCTATATCATTAAAAGGACGGTTTAAATCTAAAGTGCGGACGCTGATTTTATTTCCGCTCATGTAATAGCATTGATTGGGCTGAAAATCATCTTCCGCAGCCGCATAGAGCAGCATTCCTGATACTTGATGCTCTCTGCTGCTGAATTCCCATTCTTTATTTTTTACATAGGTGAAGATTTGATACAGATTAGCCGAGTGTATAGTTCTGACATTGTAGCGGCTTTGCAGTGAGTGAGCATAGTACTTGGCATCAATGATCAGCACTTTGCTGTTTTGAGTCAGCATAACATCTGTCTGCATTCTCGGAAGCAGTTCAGCATGTCCGTCATCTAAAGCCCACTGGATCTGGGCTGCTGCCGTTTTTATGTGAGGATGCTCCTGGGTAAAGTAAGCAAGGATGAATTTTTCATACAGCCTGGACATTGCTTGCTCATCGATGAAAGAAAGCAGGCGGTATTTCCCGATATGAGGACATTGCAGCATACCGTCAAAAAGCAGTCGGCTAAGTCCTAAAAGCATTAGATATGCTCTGCTGCAGTGCTGCTTTTGCAGCAGTTTCCAGGGAACTAGCTGCGGATCTAGTGGTTCTAGTGTATTGAAAAAGCTTAGGGATTTTTTCAGTTGATCTTTGTACCGGCGTTCCACCTCGCTGCTGTGCAGCAACACGAGTGCAGCTGTTTTGAGTATCCGGTTCATCAAAATATTTTCGCTAAGTTCATCAAAGCAGCAGGAAAGTTGGCAGCGGTGTTGTAACTTAAGGCGCAAGGATGCGGCCAGATCAATTCTGCCATGTACTGTGCGTAGGTCTTCTTGCATCTGCAGATAATCACGCTTCAGTCCCTGTCTGAGCTGCATACTGATTCCTATGCAGAAGATTGCAGCAAAGAGATTATGAATATGCGAAAACTTCTCGCCTGCAAGATTTTTATACCCATCATGTCGCAAGGCGGTGAACGCATAAGCAAGCATATAGTAGATATTGCGGATAAAGATGGTGCGATCTTTCATTATGCTGTGAACCTGCTGAGTCTTTCTTCCCACTCCTGCAGCTTATCTTGATTGTCAAACCAATATTCACGAATAAGGGGCAGGATTTCGTAAGCAGCAACAGCGTGCAGCCATTCATCAGTGCAGGAATTTTCAGTCTGACCGCACAAATAACTGTGTCCGATCCTAAATCCAGAGCCTAAGGCCGGATCGGTTGCAATCTGTTCGTTGAGTTCATGGAGCAGCTGTACAAATTGAACTAATTTTTCACTGCTTAAGCTGTCTATGTAGTTTTTGAATTTAGTGTTAATTGTTCCTTGAGGACCGCTGTTGAAAGCAGGTTTCAGATCAATAAAGGCGAAGCGCCGGCGCAGTGCATAATCAATCAGCGCTAAACTGCGATCAGCGGTGTTCATCATGCCGATGATATAAAGATTTTGGGGAACAGAAAAAGACATTCCGCTGCCTGACAGCAAGGCTTTTTTGCCGCGATAGCCTTTTTCTATCAGCATCAGCAGTTCACCGAAAATCTTGCTCAAATTGCCGCGGTTGATTTCATCAATAATGAAGAAAAAATCTTTGTCTGGCTGATTGGCTGCTTTTTGGCAGAAACGGTAGAAAATGCCGGGCTTTAGCTCAAAACCGTCGTTTGCAGGCTTGTAGCCTTGGACAAAATCTTCATAGCAATAGCTTTGATGAAATTGGACAAATTCAATGCGGCTGTTGTCTTGCTCCCCCATGATTGACCAAGCTAAGCGTTTGGCAGCAAAAGTCTTGCCTACACCAGGCGGTCCCTGTAGGATGATGTTCTTCTTAAGATGCAGTACGGCTGACATACTTTCATAGTCAGCAGCATCAATATATACATCCTGTAAAAAATTTTTTTTACTGTACGCAGAACCGCACCGCTGTGCATAGATTGGATTAGTCTCTCGGATTAAACCAAGCAGAAAGGTATATTCTGCCGACGTGAGTTTAAATAGGCTGCCGCGCGGATTGCGGAAATACTCCATATTCTGAAGCTCAGGGCAGTCTTTGAGTTCATTGTAATCAATAGGCGTGGTTAGAGCTTCGGTTTTTTCAAAGACAATCTTTTCTCCGTCTTCAGGTGTTTTAACCCGTGCTAAGGCCACAATCTGCTTTAACGGATGAGATTCATAGCAGATGATAATGTCTCCTGCTTTTGCATCAAGAAAATTCTGAAAAACACGGCGCTTAGTTTGATTGTCAGTATAGAGAGTATAAGCCTGAGCCTGTCCAGGGGCAAGCTCACCAAAGCTCCAGATTTGCGGATTGGCAGTAAGCCACCAATATCTCTGATGCTCTGATAAAGTAGTACCATCAGGCTGCGGTACCGGATGCGATGATTGTTCAGCGCTGATATCTTCATCATCAGACTGGTTGAGCGATTGTGTGTAATCGTTAGTTAAAAAGTAACCTATATCAATAGTCAGCGTCACAAGGTGGGGATCCTTCCAGCAGTCTTGTTTATCAAGGCCGGAAAAGATGAATTTGAGTTCAGCGTTCTGCAGCAGTTCTGTGTTTATTTCTCTGTATAAAGCTAAAAAATTGCTGAGATTAGCAGCATATTTGCCTTGCTTAAAACTGTAGTTAGAATTAAGAAAGGCAGCAACAGTTTGAATCTCAGAAAATTTGTATATATAGTATTTGTCTGGATAGCGCAGCCACAGATAGGTGGTGACAGCATTTTCGGACTGATAATGATTTTTAGCCTCAGGCAAGTACTGCTCTTTCAGCTCTTTGGCCTTATTTTTAAAGTCTAAGATGCGGCTGACAACATCATCGGTGCTGTCAGTTTCAGTAAACAAAGCGCGAAACATCTCTCTGACTTGATCAGGAGCATGCTGTGCCAGCTTAACTAGCATGGCGCGCGGAAAATTATTTGCTGAGGCCAACAGATTTGAGGTTTTACTCAGAGCTTCATCCAGCATGATGGAAAAATCGGCAGCTGCAGGATCCCAATGCAGCTGAAAGTGCGCGATAGCCTGCCATTTGTACTTTTCTGCAGCCCACCATTTCTGGTCTGCAAGGCGCTTTTTATATTGCTGCAGGATTAGCTGCAGTTTGTCTTTGTCAATCATGTCTGGCTCCTTTGGAATGCGGTCTATAGCAGGCAGCGGCGGCAGCATCCACACTTTATCCTATCAGGCAATATCCGGATAACGCGGCGGCTGCCCTTCCGGGGCGGTCTTAAAGCGTCGGTGCATCCATAAGTACTGCTCGGGAGCGTGCATGATCATCTCTTCGATGATGTGATTGACCCGCACGGTATCCGCCAGAGCATCGGCTGTAGGAAAGTCCGTCAGCGGCTCTTTTACATACAGGCGGTAGCCGCCTTTTTCCCGCACTGTCCAGGACGGCTGCACTAAGGTTCCTTTAACCTTGGCAAGATCGTGCGTGCCGGTGACGGTGGCCGCTTCCTTGACGCCGAAGAAGGGCGCGAAGATGGAAACTTTGCGGCCATAGTCCTGATCAGGCGCGTACCAAATGGGCAGGGCTTTGAGCAGAGCTTTAATCATCGAGCGCGGATCTTTACGGTCCACCAAGGCGCTGTTGCATCTGAGGCGGCCATTTACCTGCATAAATTCCCACACCGGATGGTCGGACGAGCGATAGACCCCGATGCCGGGCTTAATTAAAAGCGCGTAGACCCGTGCCATGATCTCCAGGGTCACAAAATGGCAGGTTAAGACCAAGGTCGGCCTGTTTAAGGCGGCAACTGCGCGGGCGCGCTCTAATTCCTGCTCGTCGATAAAGGTATGTCTGAGCAGACGCTTATCGGACCAGAACCAAGCTATGCCGGTCTCTAAAATGCCCATGCCGGAGTTGGCGAAGATCTGCCGCGCCAGGATTTCGCGCTCCTTTGCCGGCATCTCAGGGAAAGCCAGCTCCAGATTGCGTCTTACGATATAGCGCCGTCCCGGGATCAGCCGGGCCAGCAGATGTCCGATGCCGCGCCCTAAGGCCATGATGGCAGGATAGGGCAGCAGGGTAACTATGATCCACAGCAGTCCAATGGCCAGCCACGCGCCCCAGAAGCCCGGGTAGAGCAGTCTGCAGCTGAACTTAATGCCGGAGGTCATGCCCTTGCCCCACCCGCGCTCTCTGCTGATATCGCGATGCTGCTCGCGCCGCTTTTCGTATGAGGTATGCAGCTTAATTTTGCCGGCCATGTGTGCGGATCCTTAAGTGAAATCGGTGTGGTTTGAATGAATTTATTATAACCAGAAATGCAGAGAGCGCCCGTCGGCGCTCTCTGCTTAACCCATCAGACGGCCTTATTTGGCGTCTTCTTTGCTCTTGTCGGCGCTCTTTTCCTGCACCAGACCTAATTTGTGCTCCAGATAGTGAATGGAGGCGCCGCCCTTGATCTCCACCGGATCGGTTAAGAGATCTTTGTGCAGCGGTATATTGGTCTTAATGCCGTCGATCACCATCTCATCTAAAGCCTGCAGCGTGCGCGCCATGGCCAGCTCGCGATCATCGTCGTGGCAAATCAGTTTGCCGATGAGCGAGTCGTAGTAAGGCGGGACGCGGTATCCCTGATAGATATGGCTGTCCCAGCGCACGCCCGGACCGCCGGGGATGTTCAGATAGGAGATCTGACCGGGGCTGGGCAGGAAGGTCTTGGGATCTTCAGCGTTAATGCGGCACTCAAAAGCATGCCCCTTGATGTGGACGTCATCCTGGGTGATTGACAGCGGCGCGCCTGCGCATACGGCGATCATCTCGCGCACGATATCCACGCCGGTGATAAGCTCGGTCACCGGATGCTCCACCTGCACGCGGGTATTCATCTCAATGAAGTAGAACTGTCCGTTCTCGTACAGGAACTCAAAGGTGCCGGCGCCGCGATAGCCGATGTCTATACAGGCCTTAGCGCAGCGCGAGCCGATTTCAGCGCGCTGCTCCGGTGTGATGAAGGGAGCCGGTGCTTCTTCTAAAACCTTCTGATTGCGCCGCTGCATCGAGCAGTCGCGCTCGCCTAAATAGACGGCGTGGCCGTGAGTGTCGGATAAGACCTGGAACTCGATATGCCGCGGGTTCTCCAGGAACTTTTCCATGTACACCGCCGGATTGTTGAAGAACATATCCGCTTCACGGCGCGTCAGCGCAATGGCGTCTTCCAGTTCATCCTCAGAGCGCACTACGCGCATGCCGCGGCCGCCGCCGCCGCCCGCTGCCTTGATGATGATGGGGTAGCCGATCTTTTTGGCCAGCTTCTTATTTTCATTGATGTCATCGCCCAAAGCGCCGTCAGAACCCGGCACGCAGGGCACACCGGCTCGCTGCATCGCGCGCTTGGCGGACACCTTATCGCCCATTAAGCGGATGGTATCGGCGGTAGGGCCGATAAAGATGAAGCCGGATTTTTCCACCATCTCGGCAAAATCGGCATTCTCGGACAAAAAGCCGTAGCCCGGATGAATGGCCGATGCGCCTGCAGCTTCAGCCGCCGCGATGATGGTGGGGATATTTAAATAGGATTCCTTGGGGCTGGCCGGGCCGATGCAGATGGTCTCATCGGCAAGCTTGACATGCATCAGCTCACGATCGGCGGTGGAGTGCACCGCCACGGTCTTTAACCCCAGCTGTTTGCAGGCGCGCAGAATGCGCAGCGCAATTTCGCCGCGGTTGGCGATCAGTACTTTGTCAAAGTTCATGCGCAAGCCTCTTATTCAAACACAAATAAGGGCTGATCGAACTCTACGGTAGCGCCGTTTTCTACTAAGATCTGCTTGATGACGCCGGATCTGTCGGCCTGAATCTGATTCATCATCTTCATGGCCTCGATAATGCATAAGGTATCGCCTTCCTTCACGGTCTGACCTTCAGTCACGAACGGATCAGCAGTAGGGCTGGCCGATCTGTAGAAGGTGCCTACCATCGGAGACTTCATGGTGTTGGCTGCCGCGGGCGCAGCTGCAGCCGGGGCAGCCTGCGCTGCCGGAGCCGGGGCTGCAGCCGCCGGAGCTGCGGCCGGAACCGCCGCCGGAGCTGCCGGCAGCACGGTCGGGATCACCTCAGGCACGGCCACCGTAGTCACCTTGCTCTGGCGGGTGATGCATAATTCTTCTTCACCCTGCTTAATGTTGATCTCAGCCACGTCCGAATTGGAAACCAAGTCAATCAGTTTGGCAATCTTATGAATATCAATCTGCATGTTGTCACCTAAATCAGCGCCTTGCGGCGGTAAAAAACCTTAATTGCGGCAGGCAAGCTTTGCGGCATGGCGCAAAGCGTATTCGTACCCGTCCGCTCCGAAACCAACGATTACCCCGGCAGCTTTATCGCTGAGGAAGGAATGATGTCTGAACTCTTCGCGTGCGTGAACGTTGGATAAATGGATTTCAATGAAGGGAATGGCCACGCCTAAGAGCGCGTCGCGGATCGCCACCGAGGTGTGGGTATAGGCCCCGGCATTGATCAGGATGAAATCAGAGCGCCCCCGCGACTGCTGAATGGCATCGACGATGCTGCCTTCGTGATTGGACTGATAAAAATCGATTTCCACTCCAAGATCACCGGCAATGCGGCGCAGCTTCTCCTCGATGCTCTTAAGGCTGTCGCTACCGTAAATGCCCGGCTCGCGCATCCCCAGAAGATTGAGGTTAGGTCCGTTAATTACCAGAATATGTGCCAAATTTTTACTCCGTGACCAAAATTCAGGCCATTTTAAGCCATTTGCCTCAATTTTTGAACTTTTGGTGCGAAAATCCGCCGCCCGTCTCAAATTTCCGTGAAATTATTTGTGAAAGCGCGCGGATTTTGCAGTTTTACTTTTGCCGCCAGATTACGCCAGTTCTATGAGCTTTAAGGTCACCTGCAGCGACTTTTCAAAGCTTTCTAAGGGCAGGAATTCAAAGCGCGAGTGGAAGTTGTGCGCCCCGGTGAAGTAATTGGGCGTGACGATGCCGCGTGCTGACAGGCATGATCCGTCCGTACCGCCGCGCATGGCGTAGGTCCTGGCCTCAATCCCTAAAGCGCTCAAAGCCTGATAGAGCTTGGCAATGGGTGCATCGGCGGGACTGGCATTATTGGCAATGTTTTCGTAAACATCCTCAAAGCGCACTGTGATTTTGGCCTTGGGGTGCAGACGCTTCACCTGCTCTACAGCCTGCTGAGTAAATTCCTTGCGCTTTAAATAGTTCGCTTTATCAAAGTCGCGGATGTGCATGGTAAGAGAGCAGGTTAAAGCATCGGCTTTGACAGCGTTAAACCACCAGTAGCCGTCCTTCTCTGCGGTATGCTCCGGCGTCTGCAGGCGGTCAAACAGGGAGATTAAGTCATGGGCCACCAGGATAGGATTGACCAGGTTGTCCTTGGCCGACATCGGATGGGCAGTGACGCCTTCAATCTCAAAGTATACCGAGCCTGCGTTAAAGGTTTCATAGACCACCTCGCCTAAGGCGCAGGAATCGATGGTGTAGGCGTAATCGGGCTTGAATTTATTTAAATCGAGGACCTTGGAGCCGCACAGACCGATCTCTTCATCCGGGACAAAGGCGACATAGAGATCGCCGTGCGGACGCTGCTCTTCCACGATGATCTGCAGCGCGGCCATGATGTTGGCCATGGCGGCCTTGTTATCTGCGCCTAAGACTGAAGTGCCGTCCGAGAAGATGATCTTCTGCCCCTGATACGCCTTAAGCTCCGGGTGCTCGGCGGCGGACATCACGATGTGCTCTTTTGCGTTCAGCACTACATCGCCGCCTTGATAGTCGATGATCTGCGGTTTGACCTCCGGGCTTAAAGACACGTTTACGGTATCTAAATGCGAGCAGAAGCCCAGTTTGGCTGCAGGACGAGTGCCGGGCAGCAGGGCGGTCACCACGCCGTGCTCGTCCTGATCGATATTGATAAGCCCTAAAGCCTTGAGCTCGTCGCACAGCAGGCGGCCTAAGGTCCATTGACCTTCAGAGCTTGGAATGACGCCGGTGCCGGCAATGGATTGGGAAGCAATTGCGGCATAGCGCAGAAAATGCTCTACTAAAAAATCTTGATAATTCATAGTAATTCAAACCAGCTTATTTACATGCAGCAGCTTTAAATTAAAGCCGGCGAAAGCGCCGGCTGGATTTTTTGACCATGTGACTGCTTAAGGCTGCGGGAACATGGTGGACGGATAGTCAAATCCCGAGCTGAAGCCCAGCGGGATGCCGAGCATCCAGTAGGCATACAGCACCACGGTCAGCACGATGAGCAGAGCGCCGGTATAGGGGATCATCATCGAGCATAAGGTGCCCACGCCGGCCTTGCCGCAGTACTTCTGACAGTACATGATAAGCAGCGGATAGAACGGGAACAGCGGAGTGGAGACGTTCACGGCGGAGTCGGACACGCGGAAGGCGGCCTGAGTGAGCTCCGGGGAGAGTCCCAGCATCATCAGCATCGGCACGAAGATGGTCGATAAAATCGCCCACTTGGAGGTGGCAGAGGTAATTAAGATGTTGAGCATGCCGGTGAGCACGATGATGCCGAATAAGGTCAGGCCCGAGGGCATGCCTAAGTCGCGCAGGAACTCCGCGCCGGCAATGGCAAGCAGGGAGCCTATCTGCGACTGGCCGAAGACATAGAGGAACTGGCCGGCAAAGAAGCAGAACACCATGAAGGAGATCAGCATGCGCATGATGTTCTCCATGGCCTTGATGACGTCGTTGGCGCACTTGTAGGTGCCGGCGGCAAAGCCGTAAATTAAGCCCGGCAGCGCAAAGAAGATGAATAAGAAGGGCACTAAGCACTTCATCACCGCCGACTGCGGTGAAGTTAAGGAGCCGTCCGGTGCGCGCATGATGCTGTCATCCGGGAAGCAGAGCGCAAATAAAATCACCAGCAGCAGTACGGCAGTGCCGGCGCCGTAAACGAAAGCCTTGTTCTCGCGGGCAGTGGGCTCGTGCATCTTGGTGTCTTCATCGTCGGCAATCTGGTCATCTACCGGCATGAAGGCATTGAGACGGGGCTCGACAATCTTATCGGTGACAAACCAGCAGGCTAAGATCACGAAGATGGTCCCGCCCAGGGCGTAGAAGTAGTTGCACAGCACGTTGACGGAATAATTCGGGTCAATGATGTGTGCGGCATTTTCCGTAAAGCCCTGCATCACCGGATCGATCATCGAGGGCGTGAAGGAGGCGGTAAATCCGCCGGCAAGTCCTGCAAAGGAGCAGGCGATGCCCGCTAAGGGATGACGGCCGCAGCAGTAGAACATCAGGGCCGATACCGGCATCAGCACGGTGTAGGCGGAGTCGGAGGCCACGTGGCAGAGAATGGAGATGAAGATCACCGCCGGGGTTAAGATCTGCTTGGGGGTAATGGACAGGAGCTTGCGCAGGCAGGCGTGAATGAAGCCCGAGCCTTCTGCAATGCCGATGCCTAAAGTCACCACAATGGTAATGCCCAAAGGCGGGAAGTTCATGAAGTTCTTCACCGAGTTTTCAATGAAGGTCACCAGGTTTTCCGGGGCAAACAGATTGAGGATCTTAATTTTCTCGCCGGTATTGGGGTGAATATAGTCAAAATCGACGTAAGAGAGCAGGAAAGAGCAGACCATGGCGATGACCAGGGCGTAGATAAACAGCATGGTGATATGCGGCAGGCGATTGCCGATGCGCTCCACGCCGTTTAAAAAACGGGTCAGCATGCCGGTCTCTGGCGAAGCAGCAGGAGTACTCATGTCGGGACCTATAAAAATTTACTAAAATACAAACACTGAAAAAGATGAGCCGTCCTTGGGCACAGGTTCTGCATTATAGTGCAAAAAATTCGCATCTGTAGGTGAAAAGCTGATTTGTCATGCCTCTTTTTTGCCCATTGGAGAGACAGATCTGCTGGATTTGCGCCTGAACAGCAGTTTTTGGCGGTGAGTCCTGCAGTCAGCGCTGACTTTCTTTGCGCAGTTTAGGCTGAGTGAAGGCATCTTCGAGGCAGGGCCTGCAGACTTAATTTGGGGCGGGCGGCTGAAAAATCGGGTTTTGCAGGCGCAAAAATGGTAAAATCGCCCCCGTTTTCTTTCACTATTAACCCGCTCTTTGAGGTGTCATTAGATGGTCGCAATGAATAAGGCTAAGTCTATTGCTGAATTTGATCCGGAACTGTGGGAGGCCATGCAGGCTGAAAATCAGAGACAGGAAGATCATATTGAGCTCATCGCTTCGGAAAACTATGCCAGCCGCTGCGTGATGGAGGCGCAGGGGTCTCAGCTTACCAATAAGTACGCTGAAGGCTATCCGGGGAAGCGCTACTACGGCGGCTGCGAGTTCGTCGATAAGGCTGAGCGTTTAGCCATTGAGCGCGCCTGTCAGCTGTTCCACTGCGATTTTGCTAATGTGCAGCCTCATGCCGGTTCTCAGGCCAATGCCGCTGCCTACATGGCTATGTGCAAGCCCGGCGACACCATTTTAGGCTTATCGTTGGCCAGCGGCGGTCACTTAACGCACGGCTGCCCGGTGAATTTCTCCGGCAAGATGTACCACTCCGTACAGTACGAGGTCAATGAGGCCGGTGAGCTTGATTACGCAGCCATTCGCGCTAAGGCCATTGAGTGCCGGCCCCGCGTCATCGTCGGCGGCTTCTCTGCTTTCTCCGGCGTGGTCGATTGGGCGAAGCTCCGCGAGATCGCCGATGAAGTCGGCGCTTATCTGATGGTTGATATGGCTCATGTGGCAGGCTTAGTGGCAGCCGGCGTGTACCCCAGCCCAATTGATTACGCTCACGTGGTGACTTCTACTACCCACAAGTCCTTAGGCGGTCCGCGCTCAGGCTTCATTCTGTCCAACTGCCACGACGAAGCTTTATATAAGAGGATCAATTCCGCCGTGTTCCCGGGGTCTCAGGGCGGTCCGTTAATGCACGTCATCGCCGCTAAGGCCATCGTGTTCAAGGAAGCCATGCAGCCTTGGTTTATCGAGTATCAGCAGCAGGTGCTGAAGAACGCTCAGACCATGTGCGCCCGCATTATGGAGCGCGGCTATAAGGTAGTCTCCGGCGGCACTCACAATCATCTGTTCTTAATGGACTTCATCGGCCTGGAGATGACCGGCAAGGACGCGGAAGCTGCTTTAGGCCGCGCCAATATTACCGTGAACAAGAACTCGGTGCCAGGCGATACCCGCTCGCCGTTCATCACCTCCGGTCTGCGCCTCGGTACTCCGGCCTGCACCCGCCGCGGCTTCAAGGAAGCTGAGGTGCTGCATCTTGCCGACATCATCTGTGATGTGCTGGATAACTATCAGAATGAGGAAGTCATCGCCGCAGCCCGCGCTAAGGTCCTCGATCTGTGCGCCCGCTTCCCGGTATATAAGGACTGATACAGGCAGGATAAGAGCTTGAATAAATTTTCAAGTGAAGATCTGATCTTTATGCGCCGCGCTTTAAAACTAGCGCGGCGCGGCCGCTTTACGGCCTCACCTAATCCCTGCGTCGGCTGCGTCATCGTACGCAACGGCGTCATCATTTCTGAAGGCTGGCATAAAAAGGCCGGCACCGATCATGCCGAGGCCGCAGCGCTGCGCAATATCGGCGGCCGTGCCGAAGGCGCGACGGTCTATGTCACCTTAGAGCCGTGTTCGCATTACGGACGCACCCCGCCCTGCGCTAAAGCTTTAGTCAAAGCCGGCGTACGCCGCGTAGTGGCCGCGGTCACCGACATTAACCCCAAGGTCTCAGGCCGCGGCATGCAGATTTTGGCTGATGCCGGCATTAAGGCTGAAGTCGGCTTATGCGCCGCAGAGGCTTTAGAGCTCAATCGGGCCTTTTTCAAAGCCATGCGCACCGGCCTGCCTTACGTTACGGTCAAGACCGCATATTCCCTTGACGGCAGGATTGCTCTGCCCTCAGGTGAGAGCAAATGGATCACCGGACCGCGGGCTCGGGCGGATGTGCAGCGCCTGCGCGCGCTGTCCGATGCCGTGATCACCGGGGTCAATACGGTGCTGGCCGATGATCCAAAGCTCAGCGTGCGCTATGCTGAGCTGCCCTTAAAGGTGCGCCGACTGGTCCCGCAGGATCAGCTGCGCCAGCCTTTAAAGGTGGTACTCGATTCCAAGCGCCGCCTTACTCCGGAGATCTGCCGGACCTTGAATTTATTTAAAGAGGGGCAGGTGCTGCAGGTCTGCACGGCTGAAGCCGCAGCCGCTCAGGTCGAGAGGGTAAGCGATGCACATCAAATTTTATGGGTGCCGGCAGACGGACAGGGGCGCTGCGATCTTGCTGCCGTACTCAAGTATTTAGGCGGTTTGGAGCTGCGCCGCGTCTTAGTTGAGGCGGGCAGCGGCGTGACCAGCGCGTTTTTAAATGCAGATCTGTGCGATGAGCTGTACTGCTATCAGGCGCCGCTGCTTTTAGGCGCTGACAGCCGCAGTGCGCTGCAGCTGAATGTCCCGGCAAGCATAGCACAGGCTCAGCGCTTTACTTTAAAGAGCGTCAAGCGCATCGGTCCGGATCTGCGTCTGCATTATGAAAAGCAGCCCGCGGACCGCGCCGTGCAGGAGGACTGATGTATACCGGAATTATTGAAGCGGTAGGCACGCTGGCGCGGATCATCAGGCACGGGCAGGGAGCGGCCGTCTTTGTGGCAGCTCCGCCCAGCTTTGACTGCGCGCATCGCGTGCGCATCGGCGACAGCGTGGCCGCTAATGGCGTGTGCCTGACGGCGACCATGGTGGAGGCGGACGGCTTTGCGGCGGATGCGTCAGCTGAAACTTTAAGTCTGACCTGCTTTAAGTACTACAGCGCCGGCGAAAAGCTCAATTTGGAGCTGCCCTGTACTCCCGCCACCCATTTGGGCGGGCATATCGTGCAGGGGCATGTGGACGGCATCGGACAGGTGCTGAGCCTCTCCCCGCGCTCCGAGGCGCTGGATATTTGGGTGCAGGCTCCGGCTGAGCTCATGCGCTATATCGCCCATAAAGGATCGATTGCGGTGGACGGCATGTCTCTTACAGTCAATGAGGTGAGCGATGAGCGCAGGGCCTTTCGCCTGACCGTGATCCCGCACACCCAGCAGGTCACCAATTTATCGCAGTTCCAGCCCGGACGGCGCGTCAATTTAGAGGTGGATGTGCTGGCCCGCTATATAGAGCGGCTTTTAACTGTCCCGGCGTCAGCTCAGGCCAAAGAACAGGAGACTGCGTCATCCGGCAGCGGACTGTCTCTTGAGACGCTTCTGGCCAACGGTTTTTAAATTTTATTTTGGTTTGTTCGCGCTGCTGCAGTTTACTAAATAAGCGCAGCGCACACGCATTTTGCGGAGGAACTATGTCAATTAAGGTTATCGAAGGCGTAAAGCCCTGCCGAGAAGGCCGCTTTGCCATCGTGGTATCGCGTTTTAACTCCTTTATCTCCGAGCGACTGCTCGAAGGCGCTTTAGATACTTTAAAGCGCGAGGGTGAGACGCCTGAGGACAATATTACCGTGGTGTGGGTGCCGGGAGCCATTGAGATCCCGGTAACCTTAGAGCACTTAGCCAAGTCCGGCAAGTATGACGCTCTGATCGCTTTAGGCTGCGTCATCCGCGGATCCACCTATCACTTTGAGGTGGTGGCCAATGAGTGCGCCAAGGGCATTACTCAGGTGACTTTAAAGTATGCGCTGCCGGTGGCCAACGGCGTGCTTACTACCGAAACTTTAGAGCAGGCCGTGCAGCGCGCCGGTTCCAAGGCCGGCAATAAGGGCTCTGAAGCCGCCTCGTCGGCTTTGGAAATGGTCAATGTAATTAAGGCAATTTAGGCTTATGCGTAATCCTACTGAAGGCTCTGTTTCTCCGGCCATGCGCCACAAGGCCCGCCACTTTGCCATGCAGGCGGTTTATCAGTGGCAGATGACCGGTCAGACTCCGGGGCAGATTGAAGCGCAGTTTTTAGAAGATCAGCCGGTACAGGGAGCAGATCTGGATTATATGCACGATCTGATTTCCGGGATCGTGGAGAATGTTGAGCACTTAGATGAAGTGTTCGAGCCGTTCTTATCGCGTCCGCTCAAAGATCTCGATCAGGTCGATAAGGCTATTCTGCGCTTAGGCACCTTTGAGCTGCTGTATCGACAGGATGTTCCCTACAAGGTGGTCATCAACGAGGCCATCATGCTCGCCAAGGAATTTGCCGAGCAGGACAGCCATAAGTTTGTAAACGGCGTGCTCGATAAGGTAGTGCGCGCAGTGCAGCGCGGCCAGGGTTAATCATCCTTCATGGCAGGCGAGTTCGAGCTGATAAAGAAAAAGCTCAGCGGGCACGATCATGGCCCGGGGGTGATCCTGGGCATCGGCGATGACTGCGCGCTGCTGCAGCCTCAAAAGGGGCGGCAGCTGGCGGTCACTACCGATACCATGGTCGAGGGGCGGCATTTCTTTGCCGGCACCCGAGCCGACTATTTAGGCTGGCGTGCTTTGGCGGTAAATTTGTCCGATTTAGCCGCGATGGGCGCGAGGCCTGTATGGTTTCTGCTCTCTTTAAATCTGCCGGAGGGCAGTAAGCAGTGGGTCGCGGATTTTGCCCGCGGTCTGTTTGCATTGGCCGATCGGGAAAAGATCCCGCTTATCGGCGGCAATATGAGCGCAGGGCCCTTGAGCATCACCATTACGGCCGCAGGTGCAATTAAGCCTGAAAGGGCTATGCTGCGCTCTGCCGCGCGCCCCGGGGACGGCATCTACGTCACCGGTACGCTTGGGGGCTGCGGGCTTTATGTTAAAGCAGGGATGGGCGAGGTCAAGCTTTCACCTGAGCTGTATGCGCAGGCTTATAAGCACAGCTTTATGCTGCCTGTCAGGACTGAGTTTGCCCGCAAAGCTGCCCGGTACTGCCGCTGCGCCATTGATCTTTCAGATGGACTGGCAGGCGATCTGCGCCACATCCTGCTGCAGAGCAGGGCGGGGGCCGAGATCCGCCTCGAAAATCTGCCTTTGGCTCCGGTTTTACAGAGCAGGGAAGCTGCCGCCCGGCTCAGCGTGCAGGAGCGCCTTGATCTTGCGGTCTACGGCGGCTGCGATTATGAGCTGCTGCTGACGCTGCCGCCAAAGCTGGAGCCCCGGCTGCTGCAGAGTGCAAAGCGCACGCACACGCCGGTGACACGCATCGGCACCATTCTGCCGGCCGAGCGCGGCGTGCATTTTCTCTATCAGGGCAGGCGGCAGCCGCTGCGCCCGGGATTTGAACATTTTTGACTGATTTATCCGCCTTCAGCGGGGATCCCGCTGGGGGAACTTTTGTGCTGATCTGCCGCTCTAAAGGAGGCAGATTTTTAATCCTGCAGACTATGCAGGCCATGGGCTGAACAGCCCCTAAGGAGTATTGAGTGTTTAATTTAAACAAGACGGGCAGATTTGCCTGCGGATTAACTTTAACGGCAGCTGCTTTATTGACCGTGGTCGGCTGCGGTGAAGAGAAAGCTGCGCCGGCGGCAGCCGCACAGGCAGCTGAGGTGCAGACGCCGGCTCCGGCTAAAGTGAGCGATCAGAGCTCTTTTGAGGATAAGGCCTCCTACGCGGTAGGCGCCTCGGTGGGCGGCTATATTGCCCAGTTAGTCAAAGAGCAGGCTGAATTATTGGGCGGCATTAAGACCGACTTAATTGAGCAGGGCTTTAAGGACGCTTTAGCTCAGCAGAGCTCGCTGACTCAGGAGCAGATCGAAGAGACCCTGCGCGCCTTAGATCAGAAGGTACAGGAGCAGATGGCCGCCAAGGCTAAGGCTGAGGCGCAGCAGAACCTCGATGCCGGCAGCAAATTCTTAGAGGAAAACGCTAAGAAAGAGGGCGTAGTCACAACCGCCTCCGGCCTGCAGTATAAGATCCTGAAGGCCGGCACCGGCAAAAAGCCCACTGCCTCTGATACCATTTCGGTGAAGTACAAGGGCTCGACCATTGACGGTCAGGTCTTTGATGAGCAGAAAGAGCCGGTGACCTTCCCGCTGCAGAATATGATTGCCGGCTGGGTGGAAGGTCTGCAGCTGATGCAGGAAGGCTCGGTGTTTGAGCTCTATATCCCGGCCTCCTTAGCTTACGGCGAGAACGGCGCGGGCGGCTTAATTAAACCCAATTCCGTGCTGGTCTTCAATGTAGAGTTAGTCAGCGTGCAGCCTGGCGCAGAGCCCTCCGGCGGAGCCGCTGCGGCGGCCGCTGCCGGTGCTGACAAGGCTGAATAATCCTTCCGCCTGCAGCGCTGTTTTAGGCAGCCCCGCGTCTGCGGGGCTGGTCAGTGATGCCGATTCGACCTAATTTTGATGCCGGTCTCCTGTTCGATCATTTCCAGAACCTTATGCGCCATCTAGAAGTTCTCGATCAGCTCATCACGTGACATGTCTGCCATCTTGCCATGGCATTCATCAAGTTACGGCAAGGATACCCCCGCTTCTTAAGCGGGGGAGGAATTGCCGCCCTCCTGGAATCTAATTTCAG
>CALXNX010000002.1 GCA_944389865.1 uncultured Succinivibrionaceae bacterium | reverse complement strand
CTGAAATTAGATTCCAGGAGGGCGGCAATTCCTCCCCCGCTTAAGAAGCGGGGGTCTCCTTGCCGTAACTTGATGAAAAGCTCCATTCTTTTACTGCCGCTGCTGCTGTGCTTAAGCTCTGCGCCCTGGTGCTCAGCTGATGCTGAAAACACTGCAGCCGCTGCAGCCGCTCCGCGCCATCCGCTGCCCCAGGGCTTTGACGGGGTCGATGAGCGCGTCCGCGCTCCGGCCGGCTTTGCCCAGAATCAGCAGGAAAACCGGATTAAGCTGTTAAAGGAAAACGCGCTGGATGGGGATTATGCAGTGCTCACCGGCACCTTGACTGCACAGCTTGATGATAAGTGCTATGAATTTACTGATCATGACGGCGACAGCGCCAGGCTGTGTCTGACTGCCCCGCTGCCGCGCGATCTTGAGGACAGTCTGCAGCTGGGAAAGCACTATCAGATCTGGACGCAGGTAGAAACGGGACTGCTGCAGGACTTTACCCTGCACCTGCTGATGTTTTCGCCGCAGCTCTAATGCGCTGCAGCTTTGGTTTCTTTGCGCTCTGTTAATAGGAAGAAAAATCAGAGCCCGCGGACGGACGCACAGCGCTGCAGATGGCCTCGCACCTTTAAAAGCTCAATTAAAGCGCTGACAAAATCGCTTAAGGCAATGCGGCTGCTGCCGTCAAGCCCCATAGGCAGCACATCGTCAGTCAGCTCAAAGCGCCCGCGCCCGTAAGCATGGGCATCCAGCACTAAGGGCGGACATAAAAGCGTCCATTTAAGATCTTTAAGATCCTGCAGATGCTGATAGAGCTTTTTGCAGCGCTGCGGATCGCTACTGCCTGAGGCCCCGGCCAGGAAGCCGCTGTCAGCTATCAGTTCCTGCCGGCTGCTGTCGGTATACAGCAGACTGCAGTCCCCGACGGCCACGTACGCCGCTCCGCTTTCCCTCAGCGCCGCCTCAATGCGCTCTAAAGGGGTCTGCCCCTCGCTCCATCTTGTGATCAAGGGAAAGCTCAGCGCATCAATCACCACATGAAAGCGTGAAAGCTCCTGCGCCGTCAGCTCCTCCGGCTCCTTAATAATGATGGGCCCATTGCCCACCAGATCGGTAGGCGCAGAGACCACGGAAGTCACGGCAATGCCGGCAGCTTCCGCCTGCAGCACGATCCGCCGGCCTAAAGCGCTGTTCGCGCCTAAAACTGCTGCCTTCATGCTGCGGCCTTAGGCGGGAGTGCCGCCGACATGCAGCCAATGCTCAAAGCACTTGTGCTGATGCCACTCTAAATACTCGCGCTTGGGCCACTGCGCCTTATCAGCAGGCAGGGTCAGCCGCCTGCCGTCGTACTGCAGATAATCTGCGCCGCCTACAGTCTTAATAGTCTTGGACACCATCACCTCGATGGCCGAAAGATCCTGAGTATAGCGCAGCGTGATATAGCCCTCGGAGAACAGGCGATGTAAATCGGTGCGCATTAGGATGCCGTTCTGCACGCTCTGGAAGGTATTGGAATAGCAGGGCTGAATATTGGCCACATCAAGGAGCGGCTGCACTTCAGATCCGGTTACCGCGCATTTGAAATTGTAGGCGGCAAGGACCGCGGCGTAGAAGCCGTCGATATCGCTGTGCTCGACATGTTTAGCTGCCAGATAATAGATGCCGCGCCAGTCAGAGCTGTACTCGTCAGAGTTCAGGCCTGCGCGTCTGTCCCTTAACATGCGCTCTAAATAGCGCCCTAAGGGCTCATTTACCGAGAGCATAAAGCGCGATTTGCCGCCGCTGAACTCATCTTTAAATTCATCCGGCACCATCAGCACCTCATGGCGCGAGAAAATAAAGGTGCCGAACAGAATGGTGGAGATCAAGGTGCTGTCGGCATTGCCGCCCTGCTTTGCAATTTCCTCCTTGAGATCGTCAAAGCTGCTGTAGCCGTTGCGCACGCCGAAGCGCTCCCAGGCCTCGACCGGCTTGAGCTCGCCCCAGTTGAGGAAATAGCCGCCGCCTACAATATAGAAGTGATCGCCCTCATCGACAACGTTGAGCACTAAGGAGCCCGGCTTTAAGCCGGCCAGCTCGTCGGGGGCTTCCCCCTGCTTTACCGTCCAGAAGTTAGTGGCGGCAGAGCCGGCGGATATATATTCGTTTTTGACAATGCTGTACCAGCGGTGCGGCACCCGGCATACTAAGATATCATCTGACTGACGCATCTTGTCTCCTCAATTTTTTCAACTATGCCCTTTATCTTAATGCACTGCATGGCAAAA
Organism: uncultured Succinivibrionaceae bacterium; assembly: GCA_944389865.1. GTDB lineage: Bacteria > Pseudomonadota > Gammaproteobacteria > Enterobacterales > Succinivibrionaceae > Avisuccinivibrio. The sequence continues at coordinate 83,419 of CALXNX010000002.1, read as the reverse complement.
ATCTGCGAGAGCCTGCACAAAGCGCAGCTCAAAAGTGCCCCTGCCGCCGCAGCGCCTGATTAGTCAAGCCGCCCCGGCGCTTTTTACCAGTAAAAACGGCGCATGCACCGCTGAAGTGTGAGCCGTGCATCAAAAGCGCAAAAAATGACCTTTAATAATGCACTTTTTTATCTTTGCCGCATAGTCTGCCTGAAACGGCTGTTTATTCTTAACCACACATTATCTGCATTAATTATTATACTGTGAAAACGTTTACAGTGTTTTATATCCACTTGATAACCCTATATTCACACCCATAATCCATTAAAATTATAGCTTAAACACCTATCTTAAACGCTTATAGCTATTTAATAAAATCTTGCCTGCTGGGACTGTGCAGGGTATAAATATGCCGGGCTTGAGCTGAAGCTTTGCGTTCCGCTTAAGGCTGTTGTTGTTAAGTTAAACTATTGAGAGGGTTTATGGATAACGTAACACAGGGACTGAGCGCCATTGATTACGCGATCTTTGCCGTTTACGTCCTGGTAATTATCGGCGTGGGCCTTGCCGTGTCTCGCAAGAACAAGCAGAGCACCGAAGGCTACTTCCTCGCCGGCAAGTCCCTGCCCTGGTGGGCTGTAGGCGCGTCGTTAATCGCCGCCAACATTTCCGCCGAGCAGTTCATCGGCATGTCCGGTTCCGGTTTCTCCATCGGTCTGGGCATCGCCTCCTACGAATGGATGGCCGCCATCACCTTGATCCTGGTGGGCAAGTTCTTCCTGCCGATCTTCATCGAGAAGGGCATTTACACCATCCCTGAGTTCGTGGAAAAGCGCTTCAACCGCACCTTAAAGACCATTCTGGCCGTGTTCTGGATCTGCCTGTACATCTTCGTGAACTTAACTTCCGTGCTGTACTTAGGCGGTCTGGCCTTAGAGACCATCTTAGGCATCCCGATGATGACCACCATTATCGGCCTGGCCATTTTCGCTCTGGTGTACTCCGTGTACGGCGGTTTGTCCGCTGTGGTGTGGACTGACGTGATTCAGGTGGCAGTGCTGGTCATCGGCGGCTTCGCCACTACCTATCTGGCCGTGTCATTCATCGGTCAGGGTGAAGGCTTCTTTGCCGGCATGAGCAGCTTAACTACCGCCGCTCCTGATCACTTCGTCATGATCCTGGACAAGTCCAATCCGCAGTTCATGAACCTGCCGGGCATTGCAGTGCTCATCGGCGGTCTGTGGGTGGCCAACCTGTACTACTGGGGCTTCAATCAGTACATCATTCAGCGTACCTTCGCCTCCAAGTCCGTATTCGAGGCTCAGAAGGGCTTAGTGTTCGCCGCTTACTTAAAGCTCATTATTCCGTTCTTAGTGGTGATCCCAGGCATTGCCGCCTACGTCATCGTAAACGATCCGGCTTTAATGGCTCAGCTGGGTGAAGCTGCCAATCAGTTCATGCCGTCCTTAGAGCGCGCTGACCGTGCTTATCCTTGGCTGACGCAGTTCCTGCCGGCAGGCGTTAAGGGCTTAGTGTTCGCCGCCTTAGCCGCTGCCATCGTGTCCTCCCTGGCCTCGATGCTGAACTCTACCGCTACCATCTTCACCCTGGACATTTACAAGGAATACATCGATAAGAACGCCTCTGACTACAAGCTGGTCAACATCGGCCGTCTGACCGCGGTGGTGGCCTTAGTCATCGCCGTCTTCTTAGCCCCGATGTTAGGCGCCATCGATCAGGCCTTCCAGTTCATTCAGGAATATACCGGTCTGGTATCCCCGGGCATTTTAGCGGTGTTCATGTGCGGTCTGTTCTGGAAGAAGACCACCACCTTCGGCGCTACCGTCGGCGTGCTGGCCTCCATCCCTATCGCGCTGCTGCTCAAGTTCCTGCCGCTGCAGATGCCGTTCATGGATCAGATGATGTACACCTTCGTGCTGACCGTTGCCACCATCGTATTCGTCTCTCTGACCACCTCCGAGAACGACGACGATCCGAAGGGCATTGTGCTGACCAAGGCCATGTTTGCTACTACTCCGGCCTTCAGAATCGGCAGCTACGTAGCCTGCATCATCACTGCAGTGATCTACGCCATGTTCTGGTCGTAATCTGTATCCCGCGCCGTCCTGTGACGGCGTTAAAAACCGCCGGCTCAATCCCGGCGGTTTTTTCATGCCTGCTCACAGTTCTGCCGCCTGGGGATCCCGGCGCGCCGTTAATTGTGGTACATTACAATTAGTGCACGAATCTAGAATTTAGAACTATGCTCCAGGAACCAGATATAAGCGAAAAGCTTAAGCGCGATTTCAAGCTTTCAGATGCGGCTTTTTCACAGATGCTGCAGAACCTGTGCATCGCGCTTTTTGCCGTTGATCTTAAAACCCTTACTCTGCGCGTAGTCTCCAACGACACCTACGTCTATGATATCGGCAAAACATACGATTATCGGGAATATTACGCCACCAACTTCAAAGGCGAGCTTGAAGATCGCTATGACATCCTCGCTGAGATCACCCCGGAAAAGCTCAGCGCCATTGAGCCCGGCGGCGTTCCCAAGGTGATGAGCTGCGAGCTTAAGGCCTATCCGGAGTCGATAGTCAAGCTTACCATCTACCGCTGTCCTGAAAGGCAGGATCTGGTCTATCTGGTATTTTCACGCGAGCATAAGGCCAGCCTGCTCTCGGCCATTGCCGCCCGCTTTATCTACTCCAACAGCGACTACTTCATCTACCTGGATGCCAGGCGCAATACCTACGTCAGTTTTGCCATCAACGCCGACTCCACTACGCCCCCGCCTGTCATCAGCAATGACTACGATCGCGATATTGAGCTTTATGCCAATGCCTATGTCGCCCCTGAGGAGCGGGAAAACACCATTTATGAAATGTCCCTGGCCCGCGTGACCGAGGTGCTTGATGAAAAGGGGGTTCACGTCTTCTACACCACGGTTATCGAAAACGGCGAGCGCCGCCGCAAGCGCCTGGAGTACCGCTTCTACAACAAAGCTGAGCGCATGATCCTGCTGTACCGCAGCGATGTGACGGACATTTACAATGAAAACCACCGCTATGCCGAGGAGCTGCAGGCCGCCGTCGATCGCGCCTACCGGGATCCGCTCACCAGGCTGTTCAACTATCAGGGCATGGGCGAACTGTGCCGCGAGCGCCTTGAAGTACAGAAGCTTTACTCTAAAGCCCTGCTGTTTATCGATCTGGATAACTTCAAGAATATCAACGATACCTTCGGTCATCTCAAGGGGGACGCTGTTTTAGAGGAAGTTGCAAAAGCTATTTCTTCCTGCACCCGGGAGAGCGATATAGCCGGCCGCATTGGCGGAGATGAATTTGAGATCCTGCTGGATAATGTCACCTCCCATCAGGAGGCCATGCAGATCGCCCGGCGCATTCTCAGGAAGATTGAGGAGATCCCGCAAAAGCACAGCCTTGATGTCCCTCTCTCCTGCTCCATCGGCATCGCCTTTGCCCCCTTAGACGGCAGAACGTATGAAGAACTGGTAAAAGTCTGTGATGAACGCGCTTATGAAGCCAAGCATCAGGGCAAGCACGGCATCATTGCGCTGTAGGAAGGATTATGGCTAACGAAGTTTCCTATTTGCTGGATAAGCTGGCCATCGCGGCCTTTAAGGTGGATCTGGATACCGATCGGGTCACGGTTCTGAGCAACCGTCTGCGTACCTTTGAAAACGGGCTGAATTTTAAGTGGAGCAACTACACCTTAAACTGCCTTAACGGACTTTTTGCCGACAATCCTACCGTGCGCCGGCGCATCCGCTCTGAGAACCTGAAGCAGATGCTGCTCTCCTCAAGATTAGATCAAAAAGTATTTACCGAGGAGCTGGTGCACAGCAGCAATAATCAGGTCTTAATTCTCAACATCGTCTTTGAGCGCAGCCTCGGGCACACCTGCGCCTATCTCACCTTAAAGGAGGACAATAATCAAAACCTCCTGCACAGCATCGTCAATACCTTTGTCTTTACCAACTGCGACTATTTCATCACCGTCAATATCAAGGAAAACTCCTACCACACCATCTATGCCTCCGAGCACTGTACGGCCCTCCCGCCTTTTGACGGCTCCTACAGTCCGGATATGGAAATCTACGCCGACAACTTTGTGGTGCCGGAGGATCGCGCATATGTCAAAGAGCGCATGAAGCTTGCCCGCGCCGTCAAAGAGCTTGATGAAAATAACGGCTTTGATATCTACTTCGGCGTCATGGAAAACGGCCTTTACCGCCGAAAGAAGCTGGAGCTGCGCTATTTTGATGACAGCAAAAAGGAGCTCCTGCTCTCGCGCTCCGATGTCACGGAAGCCTACAATCAGGAGCGTCTGCGCGTACAGCGCCTGCAGGAGATGCTCAAAAGCGCCTATACCGATGCGCTGACCGATCTGCTCAACCGGCAGGGACTGATTGAAGAGCTGAAAGCCAGGCTCGAAAGCGGCCGGAACAGCTGCGATCTGGCGCTGCTGTTCATTGATCTGGACAGCTTCAAGCCCATTAATGATAACTTAGGCCACCCGATTGGCGATGTCGTACTCAAAAAAGCCGGCGAGGTCTTAAAGAGCGCTTTGAGGACCTCTGCAGATCTGGCCTCCCGTCAGGGCGGCGACGAGTTCATTGTGGTGCTGGATAATCTCAATACCCGCGAGGACGCCCTGCAGGCTGCGCAGAGCATTATCACCGGCATTGAGGAGATTGTCCCGGATGAGCGCTCGGCGCTGCGCATCTCCTGCTCTATCGGCATTGCTTTTTTAAGCGAATCGGCAGGCGGCTTAAATGAGCTGATAGCCCTTGCAGATGAGCGCGTTTACAAGGCCAAGGCGCAGGGCAAGGGCCGAATTGCCGACCAATAAGGCTGAAGGATCCTGCGCCGACGGCTACACTACAGCCGCCAGAAGAAGCGGGTCAGGCACAGGAGCACCGGCACGATTTCCAGACGGCCTACGATCATGTCAAAGGCAAAGAGCAGATGGAGTGCGCCTGAAATATCGGCGAAATTGGCCGACGGGCCTAACTGCGAGCCCATAGCGGGACCTACGTTGGACAGCGAGGTCATGGTGGCAGTGAAGGCATCGGTAATGTTAAGCCCCAGCAGCGTGGCGATGCAGCTTGAGACCAGCAGCATCAGCACGTAGGCCACCAAATAGGTTACCACGGCGCGGATGAGCTCGGAGGTCAGCTGCTGCCCGTTAAAATGCGGTTCCAGCACCTGATGGGGGTGAATGGATTTGATAAGCTGCGTTTTGAACATGGCAAAGCAGATCTGCAGACGGAACACCTTGATGCCGCCTGAGGTCGAGCCCGAGCAGCCGCCCACCGCTAAGATAATGAGAAAGATGTAGGTGGCAAAGGGGTTCCACAGCGTAAAGTCCTCCAGGGCAAAGCCGGTGGTGGACAGAATGGAGACCACATTAAATAAGGACACGCGAAAAGCGCGTTCTAAATCATAGCCGTTGTAGAAAATAAGCGAGGCGGTCAGCACCGCTGTAAGCACAGCGATGATTTTGATAAAGCCGCGCACCTGCTCGTCGCGAAACAGCGTCCCGACCCGGCCGCTTACTGTGGAGAGCAGCGCCAAAAAGGGCAGCGAGCCCAGGACCATAAAGAAGATGGCAAAGTAATGCACGGCAGGCGGCAGATCATTCATGGATGCGTCCAGCGGCATCATGCCGCCGGTAGCTACCGTACACAGCGCCGCATTGAGCGCTAAAAACCAATCAAGACCTGATATGATGTAGCAGCCGGTACACACCACCGCAGTCCCCAAATACCAAAAGAGCAGCGCTAAGGCCATGGTTTTAATATGCGGGGTGAGCTTGGCCTGTCCGTCAAAGGAGGTGGACTCGGTTTTAAACAGATTGAGGCCGCCCAAGAGGAAGGACGGGAGCACCGCCACCCCGATCACCACGAAGCCGATGCCGCCTACAAACTGCAGAATGGAGCGCCACAGGAGCACCGACAGCGGCCGGTCGTCCAGACCGTCTATAGCGGTAGCTCCGGTAGTAGACAGCGCTGAGGCGGTTTCAAACACCGCTCCGGTATAGTTGATGTCAGGCAGGAGCATGCTGATGGGCAGCGCCGCGATCAGGGCGGTTAAAATCCACAGACTGACGGTGAATACAAAGAGATCGCGAATGGTGAGAGCCACGCGCGCATGTCTCCCGGCAAGGCGCAGGATATTAGCGGTCACCAGGGCGCAGACGCTCATGGCCGCAAAGCTCAGACCTTCATCACTCTGCTGATGCCAAAAGGCAAAGACGGCCGGAATAAAGCCCACGATCCCTACCCAGAAAATGGCGGGAGCCAGGAGCTTTAAAACTAAGGGCAGATTAACTACCATGTGCGGCCCCGCGGGATCCAGAAGGCGCGCGGCTTAAACAGCGCTACCAGGCGGCGCATCTGCCGATGATCGTGCAGATAAGCCGTCACCCGATCCCCGTCCTCCAGCTTTAAATCCGGGGTACAGGCCAAAAGCTTATTCTCGCGCAGCACCATGCCCAGCCGCACGCCCGGGGGCAGCTGCAGATCTTCAAGCCTCCGCCCGACGACGCGCGAGCTCAAACGCCCGCCCAGAACCGAGAGCTCCAGCCCCTCAGACAGACCGGAGCGGAACAGGCGCACCTTAACCACGCCTTCCTGGCGGATGTCGGACAGCAGCGCGGAGATCACCGCCTCGCGCGGGGATACCAGCACATCCGCGCCCTGCCCGTCCGGGCTGTGCAGATCGTGCAGGTTGCCGCGGTTGATCACCGCAATGGCCTTTAAATGTCCGTGGCTGTTTAAATGCTCTAAGCGCTTTAACATCAGGCAGGAGATGATGTTGCTCTCATCGCTCGGGGTCGCGGCAATAAAGCGATCGCTCTGATAGAGATGCTCCTCAGTCATAAAATCGGGATCGCAGGGATCGGCATGGAACAGATCCATGGACTTTTTGAGCAGACGCTTGAAGACGCGCTTGGAGCGCTCCAAATCAGGCTCAATCAATTTGACCCGATAGCGTGAGCTTAAAGTGCGCGCCAATTCGTCCGCGGTATGCGTACCGCCGGCGATGGTGATGTTCTTAATGCCCGAGCTTAAGGGCACGATGCCGGATAAAAAGGCCAGCGCGCGGCTGCGCTCGGCGCAGAAGAACACTTCATCGTTCTCGGCCAAAGGCTCCTGCTCAAACTGCGCCAACAGCTCGCCGCTGCGGTAGACCGCCATGATGCGCGCCTTGGGATCGGCCTGACACAGTTTAGCCATTGGAAAGCCCAGGAGCTTGCCCCCGCGTTTGGCCACTGCTGAGGCGATGACCACGCGATCATTGGCAAAGGAGCCTACGCAGGTGGCGCCTGAGAGTTCAATTAAATCGAGCACCGCATCGGCGGTGATATGCTCCGGGGAGATGATGTGATCGATGGGGATGGCATGCTCGTTGAAAAGCGACTGCGCCTCGGTTAAATACTCCGGCGAGCGGATGCGGGCGATTTTGCGCGGCACTGCAAAGAGCGATGAGGCTACCGAGCACACCGCGATGTTGTATTCATCATTCGGGGTAGTGGCCACCAAAAGCTCAGTATTTTCCGCACCGGCATTGCGCAGTACTGAAGGCCAGGAAGCCTCGCCCTGCACCACGCGCAGATCGAGTCTGTCGGCGATCTGCGACAAATCAGTATCGCCGCGATCGACTAAGGTAATCGCATGCCCTGAGCCTACCAGATAGGCGGCCAATTCCTGCCCGACGCGCGTAGCACCGACAATGATGATTTTCACGAGCCTGCCTGCTCCCTTTTATCCGCTAAGCGCCCGCTCTTTTAATGAGCCGCGCATAGAAAAAACCGTCTCCGCCGTCATCCCCGGGCAGGATCTGCCGCATGCCCAGCTGCTGTCCCTGAAAGTCAAAGGGCAGCAGCTGCGCCTGCGGCTCAGCTGCTGTAAAGCGCTCAATCTGCTGCACATTTTCCTCAGGGAAAATCGAGCAGGTGCTGTAGACCAATATGCCGCCTGCCTTCAGACAGGACCAGGCGGCCTGCAGGATTTTTGCCTGCAGGGCGGTAAGCTCCGTCAGATCGCTTTCGCGCCGCAGCCATTTGATATCCGGATGGCGGCGAATGACGCCGCTGCCCGAGCACGGGGCATCCAGCAGAATGCGATCAAATAAGCCGTGCTGTTCAGGGTTCAGCAGGGCAGCATCCTGCAGCTTTACAGTAAGCAGCTCGCCCTTAAAGCAGGAGGCCTGCGGATCAAGCTTCCCGGGCGGCAGCCGCCCTAAGCGCTGCAGATTGGCAGCGGCGCTTAACAGGCGCTCGGGCGCACTGTCGCAGGCCGTTAGATGCAGCTGATGCCCTGAGGCGCAGATCTGCGCACTCTTGCCGCCCGGCGCACAGCAGCAGTCTAAGACCCGTTGGCCGTCCATCAGTTCCAAAACCTGCACCGGCAGCTGCGCTGAGCGATCCTGTACGCTGACCTGCCCCTCATTAAATAAAGGCAGGGAACTGACCGGCATCGGGGTGGACAATTCAATTAAGCCGGATGCCTCCGTACGCTTGACGGCAATCCCAGCCTCATGCAGCAGCTCGGCGTAAGCTGCCGTACTGATTTTATCGGTCTCCACGCGCAGGAACATCGGCGCGCGCGCATTGCTCTGCGCCAGGCTCTCTGCCGTCTGCTTCACACCGTAAGCTGCCGTTAATCGGCGCACCATCCAGCCCGGAAAGGAGTACAGCACCGCAGGATCATCACTGTGCGCCAGCGTACCGCCCTCGCGCAGAAAGCGGCGCAGAACTGCATTGACGTAGGGAGCTGCCTGCCGACGGCCCAGCAGACCGCAGGCCCCTACCGTACTGCTCACCGCCGCGTGCAGCGGCACCCGGTCCATTAAAGCGCATTGATAGAGCCCGCAGAATATCAGGCTTTCCACCAGCTGATCGCCTGCTTTGCGCTTAGCGCTCAGTCCCTTTAAGGTCAGCTGCAGCAGACGCAGATGACGCAGCACGCCGAAGCTTAATTCACTGCACAGTCCTTGATCGCGGGCGGACAGTTTAAAGCGCTCCTGCATTTCCTGCTGCGCCTGCGTCAGCGATTTGCCGTTTAAGACCGCAAAGATCTGCGCGGCGGCGCAGGCCCGGCTGGCGCTGCCTTGATCAGCGCGCTGCGGCCGGCGCGGCTTTGCGGCTTGCTGCTGCTCCATGCTCAAGCTCAACCTTAACTAAAGAGCGCCGCATGAGCGCGGGCAAAAGCGGCGGCATCGCAGGGCTTTTTCCCCGGAGCCTGCAGGCTTTCAATTAAGAGCGTGCCGTCAGCGCAGGAGAGCAGGATGCCGCGTTTGTCCGCCCTGAGCGTCCCCGGAGCGCCAATGCTTTCAGGCAGGGCTCTGGCCTTGAAGATCTTGCAGTTCATGCCTCCGACTGCAAGCGTCGCAGCCGGCCACGGATTTAAGCCGCGCACCTGCAGAGAAAGATCAGCGGCGCTCCTTGCCGGATCGAGCGGACTTTCAGCTTTACTGAGCTTTTTGGCATACACCGCCTGCGCCTCATCCTGCTTTACCGGCGTGATCCGGCCTGCCAGGATCTCCGGCAGCCTGTCAACCAAGGTGCGGGCGCCTAAGGCGGCCAGCTTGTCAAATAAGGTCCCGGCAGTATCTTCGGGGGCTATATCAATGACGCTGCTGCAGAGCATATCGCCGGTATCGAGCCCGGCTGCAATCTGCATGATGGTAACCCCGGTCTGCGCGTCGCCTGAGAGCAGTGCGCGCTGAATGGGGGCCGCACCGCGCCAGCGCGGCAGCAGCGAACCGTGCACATTGATGGACCCAAGGCGCGGGGCTGCAAAGACGGCCTCAGGCAGCAGCAGACCGTAGGCCACCACAATGGCCAGATCCGCCTTTAAGTCTGCAAAGGCCTGCACTTCAGCGGGATCTTTAAAATTGAGCGGAGTGCGCACCTCAAGGCCGTGCTCTAAAGCTAAGGTCTTAACCGGCGAGGGGGTAAGCTTATGCCCGCGCCCGGCCGGGCGGTCAGGCTGGGTATAGACCGCACAGGGAACGATGCCGGCGTCAAGCAGCGCCTGCAGATGGACCGCCGCAAAATCCGGCGTACCGGCAAAAATAATCCTGTTCATCAGTTGGGGTTCTTCCTTACAAGTCCAATCTAAAGGCATAACCGCCTACTCAGCCTCGGCTGCGGCATGCTGCGCTTCTTTCTTTAACTTTAAATAGCGCTTTTTGAGCATATTGCGCTTTAACATCGACAGCTTATCAATAAACAATTTGCCGTCTAAATGATCCAGCTCATGCTGCAGACAGATGGCCAGCAGGCCGTCTGCATCCAGGGTAAATTCCCGGCCGTATTGATCCAGGGCCTTCACCGTGACGGTTTCAAAGCGCTCGATCTCGGCGGTGTAGTCCGGTACGGACAGGCAGCCTTCAGTGGAAGGCACCGTGCCCTCGTGCCTGACGATTTCCGGGTTAATGAGCACTAAGGGATTCTTCCCCTGGCTGCCGTCTTCATCCGGGATATCGATGACCACCAGCCGAATACTGAGGCCTACCTGCGGGGCGGCCAGACCAATGCCCTCATCGGCATACATGGTCTCAAGCATATCCGCGCATAAAGTCCGCAGCTTATCATCAATTTCCTCAGCTTTAAGCGGCCGGCAGTGCCGGCGCAGTCTGTCATCAGGAAAAACCACTACCTCAAGTTTTGCCATGAATATTAGATTTCCTTAATTACTTAATTGCTGCTGATTTTATCATGTATGCGCAGCTGCGCCCTAATCCGCCTGCGCCGTCCGCCGTCCGCTCTGCTGGTATTTAACTCCTCTTTGCACTAAGATAGCGGCCGTTTTTTCGGTACGGAAAGTAAAGATCAGACATGTCTGAACCCAGGACTGACTTATTGACCGCGGCGCTGCAGGAAATAGATCAGCGCACGCAGGCGGCAAACGAAGCGCCTGCAGAGGACGCTCAGAGCGAGCTGCGCCCGGGCGCGCGCTGCCCGCAGTGCGGCGGCATTTTAGTGCTGCGCAGCTCCGAGCGCGGCGAGTTCTTAGGCTGCAGCAATTATCCCGTCTGCTCCTTTGTCCGCCATCTGCCGGCTGCAGCGGTTGCCACGCTGCTCACGCTGCCCGATAAATGTCCGCAGTGCGGCTCGCCCCTTGCCGTCAAGCGCGGCCGCTTCGGCATCTTCATCGGCTGTGAAAATTACCCGCAGTGCCGCTTTCGCGTGCAGGAGCATCGCCCCACCGCCTTTACCTGCCCGCAGTGCCGCAAAGGCGAGCTGGTCAAGCGGCAGTCGCGGCAGGGCCGCACTTTTTACGGCTGCAGCAATTACCCTGCCTGCGATTTAATTGTGCCTGGCGAGCCGGTGATGAGCCCCTGCCCGGACTGCGGCTTCCCTCTGCGCTGTAAGAAGAAAGTGAAGGCCGGCATCGCGCTGTACTGCCCCAATCCCTTATGCGCCTCGCGCCGCCGGCGCAAAAAGGATCTGCTGCAGGCAGGCTGACGGCCCTATTCAGGCTATAATAACGCCCGCAAAAATTGAGCGACATTGAGAGAGCTATGCCCAAAACCATTAAAGAGCGCTTCCGCGGCTTTCTGCCTGTAGTCGTGGATATTGAAACCTCCGGCTTCAATCCGCACACCGCCGCCATCATGCAGATTGCCATGATGACCGTCACCATGGACGAAGCCGGCATGCTGTATCCCGGCGAAATTTTCACCGCCGACATCCGTCCCTTTCCCGGCGCGGTAATTGAAGAGGCCAACATCCGCTTTACCGGCATCGATCCCTTTGATGAAAGCCGCGGCCTGGAGGATGAAAAACCGGCCTTAGTGCGCTTATGCAAAGCCGTGTCCAAAAAGGTCAAGGAAGCCGGCTGCCGCAAGGCCATTTTGACCGGCCATAACGGCAATTTTGATCTGCGCTTCTTAAACTGCGCTATTGAGCGCATCGGCTATAAGCGCAATCCCTTCCACCCTTTTTCGGTGCTGGATACCGCCTCGCTGTCAGGCTTAGTCTACGGGCAGACCGTGCTGGCGCGCGCCTGTCTGGCAGCCGGCATGGATTTTGATGAAAATCATGCCCATCGCGCCGATTACGACACCATCCAGGAGTGCGAACTGTTCTGCGCACTGGTCAATCGCTTCACCCGCTTTGCCGGCTTCCCGGAGCCTTTATCGGCCAAGGCTGAAGCCCTGCTGGAGGAGCAGCGTCAAAGCCGCGCTCAGAGTCTGCACCAGGGCAGTGCCGGCAGCAGCACCGACACCCCGGAGACTGAAGCTCCATCCCCTGAGGCGCAGGACCAGAACACGGGCGCAGATTAGCCCGCGGTTTTCGGGGCAGGAGCGCACATTTCAGCGCGCGGGCATTTGAGATATGCGCGCTTTTGTCTTATGCTGAACGAAGCTGACTGCTGCGCGCTAGGCGCAGCGCCGCTCACGTCAGACACAGCCATAATAAGGAGAAGCGCATGCCCTTTACTTTAAAGCCCCTGCCGTACAATCCGGCAGATTTTCAGAACTTTGTCTCCCCTGAGACTTTCAGCTTCCATCACGGCAGGCATCTGCAGGCCTATATCGATGCCGCCAATAAGCTCATTGCCGGCACTGATTACGCCGCCAAAACTTTAGAGGAGATCATGCTGACCTCCTCAGGTCCGCTGTTCAATCAGGCCGCTCAAGCCTGGAATCATGATTTCTACTTTGCCTGCCTCACCCCGGAGGAGCATCAGGCGATTCCGGCCAAGCTTAAGACCTTAATTGAAAGCAATTTCGGCAGCGTGGCCGACTTTACACGCAATTATGCGGCGGCTGCCGCCGGCAATTTCGGCTCCGGCTGGACCTGGCTGATGCAGACCGGCCCCAATAAGCTTAAGATCATGAGCACCTCAAACGCCGGCAATCCGATGGTGGACGGCTTTAACCCCCTGCTGACCGTGGATGTGTGGGAGCATGCCTACTACCTTGATTATCAAAACTGCCGCGCCGACTACATCGCCGCCTTCCTTTCCCATGTCAATTGGGACTTTGCCGCCGGGCGCTTAAAGTAACAGCGATCAGGCCGCAGTGCCGGCCTGCTCTGCAAGGAAGATCTGCCTAAGCTTTGGCGGCAGATCTTCGCGGCGCGCCCAGCCGCGCTCTTCCTGATATTCCGTGCCCCACTTAAACAGCGCCTGCAGAATCGGCAGCAGCGAGCGGCCGCGATCCGTCAGTGCATACTCCACCCTAGGCGGCACCTGCGCAAAGACCTGACGCGAAATTAAGCCGTCCTCCTCTAAAGCGCGCAGATTGGCCGTCAGCACTTTCTGCGATATGCCCGCAAGGCTTTTCTGCAGCTCCGAAAAGCGGCTGCGGCGGATAAACAGATCGCGCAGGATCAGCGCCTTCCACTTATTGGACAGCAAAGTTAAGGTCAATTCGACCGGACAGCGGATCTCGGCGCGGGTTGGAGCAGCGCTTTTTGTCATATGATCTCCCGTTAATGCAGCTTATGCTTTGATCTTCACAATAGTATCTTATTGGTAACTACGGAACTTAAAAGTGCCTTCTTTACAGCAGATACTAACATGCTATCATGCCTGCATTGGGAAAACATCCCGAGCTTAAATTTAATTTCAGACTGCAATAAGCAAGGAGCACATCATGAAAAACGCTACTGTAAATACCTTTGATCTCACTGCCGCCCGCACTGAACTGCACGAGCTGCTGCAGCTCACCTCCTGCGAGGTTTCCTGCAACAATCTGCCGGCCGGCGCGGCCATTCCCTTCGTGCATAAGCATCAGCAGAACGAAGAGACCTACATCGTGCTGCAGGGTGCAGGCGAGTTCTACTTAGACGGAGAGATCGTCAAGGTGCACTCAGGCAGCGTTCTGCGCATTGATCCGCCCTGCGAGCGCTGCATTAAGGCAGGTCCTGAGGGTCTGCGCTATCTGTGCATTCAGGCCAGGCAGGGCTCACTTGCGCAGTACACCATGACTGACGGCGTGATGTGTGAGACCAAAGCTTTCAGCTAAAGCAAACTCAACTGCACTCAGCTTTATCAAACCTGCCTGCATGAGGGCAGGTTTTTACGTCTTTATCCGCGCTGCAAACGCCGTGCTGATGTTAAAATCTTCAGGCAAACTTCATGGAGGAAAACATGCATCGGCATCGCCTGCTCCCGCTTTTAGGCGCACTGACCGCCGCCATAACCCTGTTTGCGGCCGGCTGCAGCTCCACCCCGGATCCGGGCAGCAGCTATCGCGTACGCAGCGGCGACACGCTGTACTCAATTGCCTTTAAATACGGCCTTGATTATCAAAGCCTGGCCCGCTTAAACGGCATCTCCGCCCCCTACCGCATCTACGTCGGGCAGATCTTAAATTTAGGCCGGCAGGTTTCAGACTCGGGCAGCTATGTGGTCAAAAGCGGCGATACCTTATCGGAGATCGCCGCCGCACACGGCACCACAGTGAAAGCCCTGGCGGCGGCCAATCATTTATCCGCCCCTTATACCCTCTATGTGGGGCAGCGCTTATCCTTAAGCGGGGCCGCGCGCTCAGGCGTCGGAGCTGCCGATGCGGTGAACGTCGCCGCACTGCCGCAGCGCGTCAGCACCCAGGGCACGCGCCAAAGCGCCGGCATTGTCTGGTCCTGGCCTGCCAGCGGGCGTGTGACCGCCGGCTATTCGGAGGCAGAACTCGGGCATCCGGGCATAAGCATTGCCGGACAGCGCCATCAGGCGGTTAAAGCCGCCGCGGACGGCAGGGTAGTCTATGCCGGCAGCGCTCTGCGCGGCTACGGCAATTTAATCATCCTCACCCATGCTAATAATTACTTAACCGCCTACGCCCACAATGAAAGCCTGTTAGTGCGCGAGGGCCAGAGCGTGCGCCGCGGCCAGAACATCGCCACCATGGGCTCGACCGATACCGACAGCGTGGAGCTGCTGTTTGAAGTGCGCCGCGAGGGGCGTACGGTCAATCCCTTAGGCTATCTGCCGGCGCAGTAGAGATCACGCAGACAGCCAAAACTTAAAGGGGATCATGCGATCCCCTTTAATGCAGATGTAATCAGGCTTCGGCGGCGCTCTGCGCCGCCTTTTATTTATTCCGGGAAGAAGGGCCAGAAGATCGGGATCACCACCGCGCACACCAGGAGCGAGGCCAGAAGCAGCGGCGTGCCTACAATGATATAGTCCTTGAACTTAAAACCGCCCGGCCCCATCACCAAGGTATTGGGCGGAGTCGCCACCGGGGTAGTGAAGGCGCAGGAGGCGGCGATGGCGATGGCCATCAGTACCGGATACGGCGAGCAGCCCATTTCCTGAGCAATCGAGATGCCGATGGGGCAGAGCAGCGCCGCAGCCGCAGTGTTGGACATTACCTGTGTCAGCCCGCCTGACAGGCAGAACAGCACCACCATGAAGAGCATCGGGGAGGGATTGTCGCCGACCAGCCCCACCACGGTCACGGCGATCATGCGTCCCGCGCCGGTGGAATCCAGCGCATCAGCCAAAGGCAGCATGCCGGCAAACAGGAAGATGGTCACCCAGTCAATGCCGTTATAGGCCTCACGCTCGGTCAGACAGCCCAGCAGCACGCACAACAGCGCGCCGGAGACCGCCACCATTTCCGCAGTCAGACCCGGGATGCCGATGCACAGCCCGATGATGACGTAGATTAAAATGAAAAAGCAGATCGTACGGGCGCGCTTTGATCCGGACATGCCCTGGGTCTGATCGACCGTACCTAAATCCGCCATGTGCCGCGGGGTAAAGCGGTGACCGACGGTCAGCATGTAGATCACGGACACAATGGAGAGCGGAATGCCGATATAGGCAAATTCAAAGAAGGAGAAGGGCTGGATCCCGGCGTTTTCCAAAGCGCCGGCGGCAATGATGTTGGGCGGCGTGCCGACCATGGTGATGGTGCCGCCGGTATTGGCTGCGACGGCCAGTCCCATCAGAAGCGGGGACACCGGCACTTTAGCTGCCGCGCAGATGCCGATGATCACCGGCATTAAGCAGGCTACGGTACCTGTGTTGGAGCACATCGAGGACATTAAAATGGTCACGCCCATCATGGCGGCCATCAAGGGCAGCTCCCTGGTGCCGACTTTTTTCACCACCCAATTGCCGATGGTCTGCGCCAGCCCTGATTCGAGCATGGCCGCGCCTACCACGAACATGCCGGCAAACAGCACCACAGTGGAGTTTGACAGGCCGGAAAACACTTCCTTAGGGGTCAGCACCCCAAAGTAGCCCAAGCATATCGGCGCAGCCATTGCCGTGACGGCCAAAGGGATCAGCTCAGTCACGAATAAAAAGGCCACGACTGCGAGTACAATTAGCGTAATAGTTGACGGCTCCACAGTTCTTCTCCTTGAGGCGATCATCCGCGCAGGGATCGATCTATACCTCACACTGTAGTCTAAAAGGACTTAGGCAAATATGACGGAACTCACAGTTACACCATTTAAGATCTTAATTTGTTTGCTTTTTGCACTGATTACCACAGTCGCCGTGCGCTTTTGGCTGGGAGAAAAACGCGATCTGTGGTTTGCCCGCAGCAAAAGTCATTTCCTGCTCACCATCCGCGGCGCGGCCGGCGAGTACCTTGCTGTAGGCTACCCCAAATCCTGGCAGGGCCTGCTGATCTTAATCGCCCTGCTGGCAGTTTTAGCGCTGGAAATATACATCGTGCTGCGCTGGTTCTAAGCTCACTGCACGCCACGGGGATGCGTATAATTATCCTATTGATTTTTCTTTACTTAAGCCTCTCCCTGTGCTAAAATTGATAAATATGCTCAGGATTAAAGTCACACCGCAGTTTGCCGATGCAGATTATGTAGCCGTACCAAGCAGAAGCCCGCGCTTCATTCTGCCTGGCAGATACCTTTTTGCCCTGACTTTAGTCTGTGCCGGGACCGGCTTATTCATGCTCCCGGACAGCTCTGCGCCTAATCTGGAATATGCCGCCATGGAGGCCGAGCGGGCAGCTTTTCTTACGGCCGAGCAGAAAGAGATCGAAATCACCCCGGCCGATCAGAATTTAGAAAACTACGAAGATTACGACATCCCTATCGCGCAGTTCAAAGCCCCGCTGCCGGTCAAAGAGCTAAGCCCCCGCAGCGCCGCGGTCTACAGCTTTGACCGCCAGCTGGCGCCGGCTGAACTGTTGGAAATTCAAAAGAGCGCTGAGGCTCTGCGGCAGGCGCAGCATGCCGCGCAGGTGACCGTGCCGGCCGCCCCGGCAGGGGCCGCCGCAGCGCCGCAGCCTACAGCCGGCGCCGCAGATCGCGAAAATACAGCAGAAATTTACGCACTGGAGCGTCCTGAGGGGCAGTGGTATCAATATACCGTGCTCTCAGGGGACAGCTTATCGGGTATTTTCAGCCTTCTGGCTCTGCCGCAGGGCACGCTGCAGAAGTTAGCGGCCGCCGCCTCAGCCAAGGACTTAGCCCTGCACCCGGGACAGATCCTGCATTTTTACGTTACCACTGACGGCGCTCTGACCGAACTGGTCGTACCGGCGGTGAAAGGGGACGGACAGATAAGATTAGTGCGTCAGAACCAGGACGCGCAGTTTGCCTTAGTGCATGAAGACAAGGCCGCGCATCTTTCCACTCCCGCCGAGGCCAAGGCCCTGGCGCAGGCTGACGCCATGCCCTCAGCCAAGGCTGCGGCCAAAGCGCGTCTGGCGCGTGAGGAGGCCCGCTTGATGGCCGCAAAAGCGGCCGCACAGGAGCGCGATCGCTCAAGTCCTGCCGATCCGCTGCGCCCGCGCTTAATTTACGGCGCCTTGAAGCCTGGCGAGAACTTTAAAAGCTGCGCCCGCCGCTTAGGCTTAACCTCAACTGAGGTGCGCAGCCTGGAGCGGATTTATGCCTCCAAGGGCAGTCTGAAGAAGCTCAAGCCCGGGGACAGCGTGCGCGTGCTCTTTAATGAAATCGGCACCAGCGCTTTAATCAATGCCGTGGAAATTAACAGCGCCGCCTTCGGCAGGACCGCCTACTACCGCAGCACGGCGGACAATAATTTCTATGAAGAGGACAAATATGTCCCCACCGCCGGCATCTTCCGGCGCTTCCCGCTGGCCACCGCCATCAAGATCAATTCAAAATTCAATCTGCACCGCCGCCATCCGGTCACCGGACGGGTGTCGCCGCATAAAGGCATAGATATCAAAGCTCCCATCGGCACCCCGGTCTATGCGCCGGCTGACGGCATGGTGACCTTTGCCGGCTATCAGCGCGCCGCCGGCTACTACATCATTCTGCGCCACGAGCAGAATTACTCTACAGTCTATATGCACTTATCCAGGATAGACGTGAAGAAGGGCCAGCAGATCATGGCAGGCCAGGTCATCGCCAAGACCGGCAATACCGGCCGCACCACCGGACCGCATCTGCATTATGAGCTGCGCATCAACGATCGTCCGGTCGATCCGCTGAAGATTGAACTGCCGACCTCCAGTCATCCCAATTTAGCCCGTGAGCAGCGCGAGGCCTTTAAGAGCAGCGTGCAGGTCTTTAAAACCCAATTATTCAACGAGGCCTTAGCGCAGAACCAATAATTAAGCCGGCACAAGGAGATAGAGCCCGTGTTTTTCAACCGCGATCTCAAAGCAGAATCCGAAACTTTAGCCAAATGGCTGATCTCCATACCCAGCGTCACCGGCAGCCGCGGCGAGAGCATCATCATGCAGGCCGTAGGCGACGGGCTGGCCGGTTTCCCCTACTTTAAAGCCCATCCTGAGAAGCTGCATTTTATCGGCCATGCCGATCAAAAAAACACCTCCATCGCCGCCCTGATCAAAGCGCCCGGAAATATTTCCTCCACCTTAGTGCTCTGCTGCAGCATTGATACCTTTGGACTGGAAAATTACGGCCGGTTTAAAAATTTCGCCTTCAAAACCGATGAGCTCAAAGCAGAGCTCCTCTCTGCCGGCGTGTTCGATAAGTTAAAGCTTGAGGACGGCAGCCTGCCTGACATGCTGCCCGGTCTCGGCGTCCTGGAGTGCAAAGCCGGCGCCGCCTGCTTTATCGCCGCGCTCAAGGAGATCTCCGATCACGCTGCGGCCCTGGAGTTCAACATCCTCTTTTTATGCCTGTCTGAGGTCAGGCGCAATTATGCCGGCATCATGGAGCTGCTGCCTTTTCTGCAGGATCTGGCGCAGACTGAACATTTAGACTTTTACGCCGCGCTGCAGACGGCCCCGATCTCGGTAAGTGACCCTAAGGCGCCGCTGCCGGTGTATACCAGCGCTCAAGGCTGCTGCGAGCCCTGCTTTTTCATCTTAGGCGAGCACAGTGCGCCGGATAATCCCTACAGCGGCTTCAGCGCCGGGCTCATCGGTGCAAAGCTGATTGAACTTCTGGAGTTAAATCCGGCGGCCCTGCGCACGGCTGCCCTGGAGCCCTTAGTGCCGCAGCTTACCGAGGTATTAAATGCGCGCAATGCGCTGCTGCACACGGACTGCGCGGCCCTGTGCTTTAAATTAAACATCAATAACACCCCGCTGAGCGCCGTCGTGGAGGGCTTAAAGCAGTTAAGCGCACAGGCCGTGGAGCGCTGCGCAGAGCTTAACGATGAGCGCGAGGCACTCTACTGCTCACTGCACGAGCGCCCTTATCAGCTGCAGCTTAAAGATGCTGAGATCTTAACCTACAGCGAGCTGTTCGCCCGGGCCGCCCGGCAGTATCCCGGACAGCTGACGCCCGCAGTGGAGAGTTTACAGCGCAACTGCCTGAAGGAGGGCTTAAGCGCGCGCGAGAGCATCTGCTGCATCATCGAAAAGCTCAATGAATTCGTCAATCTGCCGCGGCCGTCGATAGTGATCTACATGGGCCCCGGCTTCATTCCGCGCACCGAGCTGGTCGCCGCCCGCCGCGAGGATCGCGAGCATTTAATGCTCCTGCACGCCGCGCTCCAGCAGCTCTCGTCCCTCACCGAGGTCCCGGCCCGGCTCACTGCAGGAGCTGCGCCCTGCGCGCTCAATTTCCTGCGCCCGCAGGGGGCCGATCAGGCGCTTGAACTCTTAGACAAGGAAAATCCCCTGGGCGCTCCCCAGCTTCTGCCCCTGAACTGCCCGGGCATCATTTTAGGCATCCGCGGCGGTTTCCTGCAGCGCTGCGGGGAATATGCAGACAGCGCGATGTTCCGCTACGTGCCGGCCTTTGTCTTTAATCTTTTAAACGCTTTATCCCGGCATCAGCTGCAGCGCCGGATGCACAGCAGCTTCCCCGATCTGCCGCCGCTGCCGCAGGTCAAGGAGACAGAGACATCTGAAAAGGCAGCGCCGGCGCAGCTGCACGGGCCGCAGACTTAAAGCTCAGGATTGGCTGCGATGCAGTAAACGGCCTCGCAGGCTGCTCTGTCAAGGCGCACTAGGGTGCCGATAGTGCCGTCAGGCCCAAAGGGCAGCAGATTAACTATTTCAGCCGCCCGCGCCGCATCTGCGCCCACATCGGTCAAACGCTGCGGCAGCCCCAGAAGCCGAAAGAAGGAGCGCAGCCGCTCAATACCCTGTCCTGCAGTAAAGCGCAGATCATCAAAGCTAAGCGGTGTGCCCATGACGCGCACGGCAAACTGCGCCAGCCGCTCAGGGCAGGACTGTGCGGCAAAGGTCATCCAGGCAGGCAGGATCACGCTGACGGCGCTGCCCAGAGGCAGCTGACAGCAGGCGCAGAGCGTGCGCTCAAGCTGCTGCACCGCCGGATCCGGGACGCGCCCTGCGGTGAGCATGCCGTCCTGCGCCATGGCTGAGGCCCACATTAAATTGGCCCGCGCGTCGTAGCTTTTCGGATCACGCGCCAATTCCGCCATGATATTGAGCACCGACTGCATCAGCCCCTCGCACAGCCGGTCGCCTAAATCCGTGCCCGGGGTGGGCGAGAAGTAGTACGCGGCCGCGTGGGCCAGCAGATCCGCGCAGCCGTAAGCGGTAAGCCTGGGCGGCAGCGAGAAGGTCAGCTCCGGGTTTAAGATCACAAAATCTAAAGCAAAGCAGCTGTAGCCGGCCGACAGCAGGCGGCGTCCGGACTCTGACTGACAGGTCAGCACCGCCTCCTGCGAGCTTTCGGCTCCGGAGCCGGGGATAGTCAGCACGCCGCCCAAGGGCAGGCTTCTGACAATAATGCGCTTTTTGGTAAAGAGCTCCTCGGCATCGCCTTCATAAAAGACCCCGGCGCAGATCACCTTGGCCGTATCAATGACCGAGCCGCCGCCGGCTGCCAGCACATAATCAATGCCGCTCTCCCGGCACATTCTGATACCCTGGCGCACCTTGTCAAGGGCGGGGCTGGAACTGACGCCGGTAAGCTCGCGCACTTCAAGGCCTGAGCGATCCAGGGAGCGCTTGATGCGCTCAGTCAGCCCGGTGACGCGGGCGCTCTGCTGCCCGGTAACTAAGAGCACGCGGCTGCCGCCGGCATATTTAATTAAATGGCCGGCTTCATTTTCTTTATTGCGCCCAAACACGAAGCGGGTGCGGCGCGCCAATTCAAAATCGTTCATAAGTGTCCTAAATGTAGCGGCCCCATAGCGAGATTGCAAGCTGAAAACCGCGGGATTATGCCTGCAGACAAGGGCGAAAACAGCTGAGTAAAATCCGCGTTAATAAAAATATTTCTACGATAAAACAATCAATTAGTACTAAGCGTCAGGCAAAAATGCAAAAAAGCCGGGGTGAGGGGCAAAAAGTGCTTTTAATTTTAAAATTTTTATTTAAGATAGCGGAAAATTTAAAGGCTCCTGAGCATCTCAGGATTTTCTTATCAGCCCCCCGTCCGACACCGGACGGCAAGTGGAGATTGAAGCGCCAGTGGACATGACAACTGAACGCGCTGCAGCTGCGCAGGCAGCTGCCGAAGAAAATACTGCAGCCCAGCAGAATCAGCCGGTAAAGCAAATGCATTTACCCGGCCAGCTGCCCGGGCAGAAACCCACCCCGCAGCAGCAGAACCGCAAACCCATCTTAGAGATTAAGCATTTAACTAAGCAGTTTGAGGCTTTTACTGCGGTCAATGACGTTGATCTGACCCTCTATCAGGGCGAGATCTTTGCGCTCTTAGGATCCTCAGGCTGCGGCAAGTCCACCCTGCTGCGCATGCTGGCCGGCTTTGAAACTCCGACCTCCGGCAGCATTCTGCTGGACGGCCGCGAGCTTATCGGCGTGCCGCCCTACAAGCGCCCGGTCAATATGATGTTCCAGTCCTACGCCTTATTCCCGTACATGACGGTAAAGCAGAACATCGCCTTCGGCCTCAAGCAGTCCAAGCTGCCCAAGGCCCAGATCGAAGAGCGCGTCGAGAAAATGCTGCGCTTAGTGCACATGGAAGAGTATGTCGACAGAAAGCCCTATCAGCTCTCCGGCGGTCAGCGTCAGCGCGTGGCTTTAGCCCGCTCGCTGGCCAAGGAGCCGCGCGTGCTCCTGCTCGACGAGCCCATGGGAGCTCTCGATAAGAAGCTGCGCGAGCAGATGCGCCTGGAGCTTGTGGACATCATCAATTCCGTGGGCGTAACCTGCCTCATGGTAACGCACGATCAGGAAGAGGCCATGACCATGGCCGATCGCATTGCCATTATGGATAAGGGCGAGTTTCTGCAGATCGGCGGTCCGCGCGAGATTTACGAGAACCCCAACTGCCGCTTCTGCGCGGAATTTATCGGCTCGGTCAACATCTTCGACTGCCATTTAATTACCTCCAATGCCGCGCAGTCGCTGATTGCCTCTAAGGACTTTAAGAATAATATTGAGCTCACGCACGATATCGATCTGGCAGACGGCATGCCGCTGACCATCGCGCTGCGTCCGGAGAAGATCTATATCTCCCATGAAGAGCCGGAGGAAAAGACCAATTGGTGCGAAGGCACGGTAGAAAACATCGCTTATTTGGGCGACATCTCCATCTACTACGTGCGCCTTATCGGCGGCCGCATTGTCTGCGCCACCCTGCCGAACGTCGATCGCTTCAAGACCGGTCTGCCGACCTGGGATGATCATGTCTATTTAAGCTGGGACCCGGAGTCCTGCATCGCCTTGACCTTCTAACAGGAGCAAGCTGCCATGTCCACCGGATTCAGCGTCAATATGACCTATATCCGCCGCGCCTTCCAGCGCCGGCGGAAGGAGCCTTCAATGGCGGTGCATAATAATACCTGGCGCGATTACGCTCTGATCTTCCTGCCCTACGTCTGGATGCTCATCTTTTTCCTGCTGCCCTTTCTTATCATCTTCAAGATCTCCCTGTCGGTGACGGAAATTGCCATTCCACCCTATTCACCCCTGGTGACCTTTGAAGAAGGGGCCATGCAGATCATTCTGCATTTGGAAAACTACACCAGCATCTTCACCGATCCGGACGGCACCTACATCCGCTCATACTTGAAGTCCCTGCAGGTCGCGGCCTTCTCGACGGTGTTCTGCCTCCTCATCGGTTATCCCATCGCCTGGGCGCTTGCCACCTCCAAGCCTGCCGTGCGCAACGTGCTCTTCATGCTGGTGATCATGCCCAGCTGGACCTCCTTAGTGGTCCGGATCTACGCCTGGATGACCATCATGAAAAAGGACGGACTCATCAACGATGTCCTGATGGCGCTCGGGATCATCGACAGCCCGATACAGATGCTGCAGACGGACTTTGCGGTCTATGTCGGCATTGTCTACTGTTATCTGCCCTACATGGTGCTGCCTTTGTTCTCCGCTTTAATGAAGGTGGATTATTCCCTCATCGAAGCGGCCTACGATTTAGGCTGCCGTCCGGTAAAGACCTTCTTCAGCACCCTGGTGCCGCAGACTAAAAACGGCATTATTGCAGGCTCGATGCTGGTGTTCATTCCGGCCTTGGGCGAGTACGTGATCCCTGAACTTTTA
The DNA here is from genome assembly GCA_944389865.1 of uncultured Succinivibrionaceae bacterium. Taxonomy (GTDB): domain Bacteria; phylum Pseudomonadota; class Gammaproteobacteria; order Enterobacterales; family Succinivibrionaceae; genus Avisuccinivibrio. The sequence continues at coordinate 59,585 of CALXNX010000002.1, read as the reverse complement.
GGCGGCAAGAGCTCCATCCTAATCGGCCGCATTTTGTGGCAGGAGTTCTTCAACAATCGCGACTGGCCGCTGGCCTCCGCGGTCGCCATCACCATGCTGGTGATCTTAATCATTCCGATCATGATCTTCTATAAGATTGAGCGTCGTGAACAGGAGAAGCTTTATGCGGGTAAATAAGCCGGCTGCGGCCCGACTGGTCATTATTATTCTGACCTTAGTCTTTTTATATCTGCCCATCGGCACCTTGATTGTGTACTCCTTCAATGAGTCCAAGATGGTGACGGTGTGGACGGAAGCGTCGCTGAAGTGGTACGGCGCCTTAGTTCACGATAAGGCCATTATCGATGCGGTCGGCATCTCGCTGCTCATTGCCGTGTTGACCTCGTGCACCGCGGTGGTGATCGGTACCCTCGCCGCCTTCGTGCTGGTGCGCGTGCGCTCCTTTAAGGGCGAGAGCGCCTTCGTGCTCTTCATGACCGCCCCGATGGTGCTGCCTGAAGTGATCACCGGCCTTGCTCTGCTGCTGCTCTTCGTAACCCTGGGCAACGTCATTCCGTTCTTTTCAGATAGAGGCGTGATCGCCATCTGGATTGCGCATGTGACCTTCTGCTCGGCCTATACCACGGTGGTGATCCGCTCGCGCTTTAGAGAGCTGGACATCAGCATTGAAGAGGCCGCCATGGACTTAGGCGCCGGCCCCATCAAGGTGTTCTTTGCCATCATTCTGCCGGCCATTATGCCCGCTGAAGTGGCCGCCTTCCTGCTGTCCTTCACCATGTCGATGGATGATCTGGTGATCACCAGCTTCATCGCCGGCCCGGACAGCACCACTCTGCCGATGCTGATCTTCTCCAGCGTGCGCCGCGGCTTATCGCCTGAGATCAACGCGCTGGCCACCATCATCGTCGCCATTGTCTCGGTGTGCACCTTCTTTGCCTGGCTGTCCATGACGCGCAAGCAGAAGCGCATGGCAGCCGACCGCGCTAAGGCCGCCCGGGCGATGCTGATAGAGGAGAAGGCGGTGATTGAGCACCGCCGCCTCTATAAATCCAAGGCTTAGGCTCAGCTCAGGCTCAAGGCACAGGCTCCCATACGGGGGCCTGTTTTGTTTTGGGCGCTGAGCGGCGCAGGCAGACGGCCGCAGCGTAAAGCCTCAGCAGCAGTTTTATCTCCCGCCGGAAATCGCAGCGATCTGCAGACTGAGAGTTAGGTCGGGAGCCGAAAATGCTGCGGCGCTGAGAAATAAAAAGGATGAAACTACAGGGGATTTGAAAAAAATTAACAAGGGAGGATGATGATCCTCCCTCGTCATCAAATAAGGAGTGTCTTACGAAGTTGGTGCTATTATACCAATTTTTTGCGATAGATCACGTTTTTTACAAAAATATTTTTAAATAAGCTCTGTTGTGCGATCACACCGCTTGCCAAGTGCAGATTTAACTTTGCTAAAAAGGCTTAATGGCCGCGGCCGCGCAGAGATTTAATGCCGTAGGCGCTGCGGGCGCGCAGGGATGCGGCCGGACGCTGGGGCTGCGGAGCGGGAGCTTCTGCGTGCCGGTGCTGCTGCACAAAGGCCTCGCTTAAGGCATGCGCCTGCTCCTCAATCGAGAGCGGCTCCTCTGCTTTTTCCTCCGGGGCATTGAGATCAACGACGCCCGGCTGCGGCTGCAGGGTCGGAGCCGGTTTGGCTGCGGCCTGGGCTTTGGCCAGTGCGGCCTCTTCCTGAGCGCTCTTTTGATCCTGCACGCTCTTGAGCATATCGAGCTCCGCGCGCGGCATGCCTGTAAGCTTCTGCACCTCGTCCAAGGGCAGTCCTTTGGCAATCAGCTTTTTGGCCTGCAGCAGGGATTCATGATCGGGATCCTGCTCTTCAATCAGCTTCTGCTGCACATCCTGATGGACCTGCAGCTGCCCCAGGCGCTCGCGCAGCTCCTTGAGCTCGTCGATGCATTCATCCTGGGTACTGCGCAGATAGGACAGCTGGTTTTCTGCAGAGCTCAGCTTTTTCTGCTGGCTTTCATACTGCTGCTGCAGCGCCTGCAGCTTAGTCTGCAGGCCGGCGGCTTCAGTTAAGGCGTGCTGCAGCTTTATTTGGACGGCATTAAGCTCGGCTGCCCCCGCGCGCTCCACCTCGCTGCAGCGGCGCTGCAACAGTACAAAGAAGATGAGCAGGAGCAGCAGAAGAAGCACTGCGCCCCCGATGATGGAAAGCAGGATCAGATCAGTATAGGTCTGCATCACGCACCGAGCTTACGCAGGCTTAGAGATTAGCGACTTCCTGCCACTCTTCCTCGGATAAGAGCTTATTGAGATCAATTAAGATCAAAAGCTCGTTCTCACGGTTGCATACGCCGCAGATGAACTTGGCGCTTTCCTCAGTACCGACATTCGGCGTATCATCGATATCGGCGCTATTGAGATCAACCACCTCAGCCACTGAGTCCACCAGGATGCCGATCACCTGCTTCTCGCTTTCAATGATCATAATGCGCGTGCTGTCGGTAATGTCAGCGGAAGGCAGACCGAAGCGCATTCTGGTGTCGATCACCGTCACCACATTGCCGCGCAGATTGATAATGCCCAGCACGTATGCCGGAGCGCCCGGCACCGGCGCAATATCAGAGTAACGCAGCACTTCACGCACCTGCATCACATTGACGCCGTACATTTCCTTATCCAGCTGGAAAGTCACCCAGCGCTTAAGCTCTCCGTCTTTTTCCAGATCGCCGGCGGGGATTGCGGCTGCACTCTCATTTGCCATGATTTATATCCTCATTGTTCTGAGTTTTCCTGATTTATTGTAACCTATTCTCTGCCTGCAAAGCATGATCTGCGGCGCAATCAGGCAGACTGCTCAAACTCGCGTTCCAGATCGGCATTGCCGATGCCTTTATCAAACAGGGCGATTAAAGCCTGCACATGCAGGAGCGCACAGCGCTGATCCTTAACAATGCCGGCCAGCCACGGTCGCGATCCGGGAGTCTGCCGCCACTTCACCGCATCGCGGGAAATGGTCTTATTGCCCTCCAGCTCATCACAGCCCAAGGCCCATTTACTCTGCCCCAGCGCAATAATATACGGGTATTTCTCCTCCCGCGCTTCAGCCTCCGGGCTGACCCAGCGCAGCGTATCGACCACATTGATCTTGCGCCCGCGAATATCGGTCATGCCCAAATACCAGTCGGGCTTGCCGAACAGCGTGGTGAGCTTATCGTATTCAAAGATGCCGCCCAAATCGATCAGCGGCACGGCAAAGCGCACGCCCTGGGCAATAAAGAACAGGGTCTGAAATTCCTCTAAAGTATCTAAATTACGCCACTGCGCCGGATCAAAACCTAAGGCCGGCGCCGGCTCAGCCTTTACCGTCTGCTCCTCAGTCCGGACCGCCGCAGTCTGCGCGCTCTGCTGCACCGCCCTCCGGGTCTTAGTTTCAGTATCAGCTGCAGTCTGGGTCTTGGTCTTAACTGCAGCCGCAGTTTCAGGCTCCGTCTTAACTTCAGTCTGCACCGCAGCCGCCGCTTCCACGCTCTGCAGCAGCTGCTCCAGACTCTGCGTCGGGCTGCGCTCCAAGGTAGGCAGGCTGTGCGTACGCTCCTGCTCCTGCGCCTTAGGCTGCGGCTGCAGTGCAGGGGTCGGCATCTGCTCCACGGGAGCGGGGGCCGGCGCCGACACCGGCGCTGCAGGTGCGGCCGGGACTGCAGGCTGCGCCGGGGCGGCCTCAGCTGAGGGCGGATCAAGGCGATCGGCCAGCATCTGCTGAAAATAATTTAATAAGGTCTGAGCCTCTTTATCCTGATGACTAAGCGACATTAGTTCTGCTCCTCAGAGGCCGGAGTGATCATGCTCTGCACGCTCTGCGCCACCATTTCAGGACCGTGATGCTGCAGCATTTCGCCGCCTGCGGCCAGATCATCGGTCAGCACGGCCGCCAGGGCCGGACTTACCTGACGCGGGTGCACCTTAAGCTCATGGGCCACTAAATCGCGCAGCAGCGCGTAATAGGACTGCGCGCCGCGGGCGCTCGGGGCCATTAAAGGCAGCGGCGTGCGCTGGGCGCTCGATTCTCTGAATAAGGTATCAATGGGGATGCAGCCTGACCACACCTTGGAGGGATAATGCTCGCGCATATAGGTCAGCGAGTGATTGGAAGCGCGGGTACGCTTGTCAAACATGGTCGGCACAATGATGTAGTCAAAATCGGCATTGGGATCGGCCTGAGACATGATTTCAAAGGTGCGCACCATGCCCTGCAGCCCCTTTAAGGCCAGAAATTCAGTCTGCGTCGGCACTAAAATCAGCGTGCTGGCGGCCAGCGCATTGACCATCAGCGCCCCCAGCACCGGCGGGCAGTCAATTAAGACCACATCGTAGCAGTCCTCGACTAAATGCAGCGCCTGATCCAGGATGCGCCCTACGCCCTGGCGGCCTGACAGCTGCCGGTCGATAGTGGCCAGCGTCATGGCCGCCGGAATGAGATCGAGGCCCTGATGCCGGCTTTTAACCGTACACTTTAAAAAAAGCTCCCGGGTAATGGTCTCAGCTGCGTACAGATCAAATAAATTGTAGTCTGCGCCGCTTTCATCAAAGCCTAAATAACTGGTCAGCGAGGCATGGGGATCGGTATCAATCACCAAGACCCGCAGATGCTCCTGCTGCAGCCAGCCGGCTAAGGTCGCGACGGTGGTGGTTTTGCCCACGCCGCCTTTCTGACTTGCCACTGCCCAAACTAACACCTGAACTCTCCTGTGCCTTAATTAAAATTTAAATTGAGCGTACCGTTCGCGCCCTGACTGAAGGATACCTGTCCCTGTCCGGCGCGCATGGCAGCCGGCGTATTGACCAGGGCCTCGCTGTCGCCATGCAGCACCTGCAGCTCATCGCGCGCCACGGCATTGCGCGAGATGGCGATGACGACGCGCCGATTCTGCGCGCGCCCGGCGCGCGTGGAGTTGGAATAGAACGGCGCATACTGACTGTAGGCCTCAGCCGCCAGGCGATCCGGCGCTACGCCGAAGCGCTCCAGCTCCTCTAAGACCGCAATGGCGCGATCGGCTGACAGCTCCCAATTATTGCGATAGACACTGTCGGTGACAAAGGTATTGTCGGTATAGCCGCGCACTCGCACGTAATTGTTGATGGAGCGCAGTACCGAGGCAATCTGCGCGATCACCGGCCTTGCCGAATTGAGCACCGCGGCGCTGTCTTCTGCAAAGAGCAGAGCCGAGCCGATGTTGATGGTCAGCCAGCGGTTGTCCTTCTCCACAATCACCGCATTCTCCAGGCCCATCTCTTCAATGGTGGAGGAGATGGAGCGCTCAATGGCATCAAAAGGCTCGCCGGTCTGCGCCTGTCCGGAGCTCTCGACGGCCTCTGCGTTCTGACCGCCGGCCTCGACCTGCTCAGCCTGCCCGCCCGGGGTCAGACCGCCTTCAGCCTGCAGATTCTTAGAGTCCTGATCCGGCGTACCGGCTTCAATCTCTTCAGCGCGCTCGCGCTCGCCTGCGGCCGCGGCATCTTCAGAGCTGATCACGGCATCGGAAGGCGGTGCGGTAAGCCCGAAGGACATCACGCCGCCCCCGCCCTGCACCGGGGCGTTGACACGCTCAGAGGAGGCCTGCGCCGCTTCACTGGCCTGCGCAGCGCTCGACTGCGCTAAGGGCCCGGGCAGTGCAATGACGCCGGGCGTAGAGGAGATCATGCCGATTTCGCTGAAGGACTGCACTAAGCCTTTGACCATGGACTGCGCTTCAGACTGCTTGGTCATGGCAAAGGAATAGAGCACCACGAAGACCGCGAACATCAAGGTCAAAAAGTCCGCGTAGGACACCATCCAGCGCTCTAAATTCTCATGGGCGGGAGCTTTTTTCTTCACTGCAGTGCTCCTTTAAGGCCGGGTTAATCCGCGCTCTGTCCCGTAAACACCGCAATGCGGCGCTTGAGCATCATGGTGTTCTCGCCGGCTGCAATCGATACCAGCCCCTCTAAGGTCATGTATTTGTAGAGGGCCAGCTCCTGATTGATGGTGCGGATGCGGTTGGCAATGGGCAGGCAGATAATATTGGCCAGCACCAGGCCGTAAATGGTCGCCACGAAGGCCACGGCGATGGACGCGCCTAAAAGATCCGGCCGGTCAAGCAGCGACATGGCGTGAATGAGCCCCAGCACCGCGCCGATAATGCCCATGGTCGGCGCATAGCCGCCCATTGACTCAAAGTAGCGCACGTTGGGCTCTAATTTCTGCTGCTCCACATCAATGGCGTTGTTGAGCAGCGCCGTCAGCGCATCCTTATCCACGCCGTCCACAATCATCTGTATGCCGGTGCGGGTAAAGTCATCGGAGGCTGAACCTACGGAATTTTCCAAGGCTAAAAGGCCCTGCTGGCGGGCAGTGGTGGACATGCCGGAGAGCAGCTCGGCCTGCGAGAGCATGTTGATGCGCGGCGGGGCGATGATCCAGCCGATGTGCTTGAAGGCAGAGCCCACTTCCTTTAAGGAAAACTGCACCAGACAGGCCGAAAAGGACGAGCCCACCACCACGAGGAACGCCGGTAAATTAATCAGGGCGGCAGGATGGGTGCCTTCGATCATCATGGTGGCGATGATGCAGCCGACCGCAATAAATACGCCAAATACATTCATGCAGCAGTTCTCCTTTGTGCAGGTATTCTTACCTTACTTCCTCGCTGATGCAGGAGGCAAAGCTCTCAATGGGCAGGATCTGCTCGGCAAGGCCCGCATTGACCACCGCCTGAGGCATGCCGTAAACCACGCAGGTATCTTCATTCTGCGCCCAGATCACTGCGCCCTGACGCTTGAGCAGGCGGCAGCCCTCGCAGCCGTCCGAGCCCATGCCGGTTAAAATCATCGCCAGCACGCGCCCGCCGTAAATCTGGGCCAATGAAGCAAAGGACACGTCCACGCAGGGATGATAGACCACGCGGCTGTCGCCCTTCAGGATGCGTACCTTGACCTTGCCGGCCCCGCGCTCAAAAATCATCTGCATGCCGCCCGGGGCAATATAGCAGCAGCCCGGCTCCAGCAGCATATTGTCCTGCGCCTCCACCACATGCAGCTGCGACATGCCGTCAAGACGCTGGGCAAAGGTAGTAGTAAATGAAGGCGGCATGTGCTGCACGATCACCACCGGCACCTTCAGGCGCGGCAGCTGCGGGATCACCTTCTGCAGCGCGATGGGGCCGCCGGTGGAGCTGCCGATAGCCACGATGTCATGGATCTTGCCTGACGGACGGAAGCGCGTAGTCTCTCCCTTGTGATTGCCGAAGGTAAACTGCATGGCCGAGGCCGGCTTGCCCTGATCTACATGCGCCAGCTGCGTCTGGATCTTCTCAAAGCTCATGCGCGCGGAGCTGGCCTCAGCCGCGCTCCCCGGGCGGGCCGTGGACAGGGCCGCTGAAGGCGCGGGAGCGGCTGCGCGGCCGGGCATCGCGCCGGTGCCGGAGCGCGGGGTGAAGGTGGTCTGGCGCACGGCGGCCGGGGCGGCAGCGCGCGGGGGCAGATGCGCCGTCTGCGGCGCAGCGGTGCGCGCAGAGGTCAGCACGCTGTGACCGGATGCAGTCGTCGGGCGCAGCGGAGCTGCGGGAGCTGCTCTTCTGGACACCCGGCTGCGGGCTACAGCCTTAATATTGGCGCGCAGCTCATTTAAGGCATCCTCGCGGCGATGCGCAATGGCGTCGAAATTCTTGGGCATAAAGTCCACCGCGCCGGCCTCTAAGGCCTTGAAGGTGGAATTGGCGCCCTCGTAGGTTAAGGAGGAGAACATTAGGATGGGAGTCGGGCACTTGGCCATGATCTCCTTGACCGCGGTAATGCCGTCCATCACCGGCATTTCCACGTCCATGGTAATGACGTCCGGCCTTAACTGCTGCGCCATGGCGACGCCTTCTTTGCCGTCCTTGGCCTCGCCGCAGACCTCCATCTGGGGATCTGCGCCGATGATCTCAGCCAAGCGCTTGCGAAAGAAGCTTGAATCATCAACAATTAAAACCTTAACCGCCATAGCTCCTCCTCTTGAGCGTCTGCTGCAGTTTTCTGCAGGCGGCGTCAGGCTCTAATCATGCTCATGTCCTGACGCACATATTCTTGTTCTTTTTAAGTACCGTTTAATAACGATTGATATTCTTATGCCCGTAAGCGCGCAGCAGACTTGGAATATCCAGGATCAGCGCAATGCCGCCGTCAGAGGTCACAGTCGCGCCGGCCATGCCCGGTGTATGCCGCAGTACGTTATCCAGCGGCTTAATCACCACTTCTTCCTGTCCGATGAGCTCATCGACGATAAAGCCGACCAGCTGCGACGCCGAGACCTGCACTAAGACGATGTGCGCCTTGCCCTGCATGTACTCATCAATCGAGCCGTTTTCAAACCACTGCTTTAAGAAGAACAGCGGCACCGCCTTATCGCGGATCACAATGGTATTGAGACCGTCCACATTGCGCATGCTGTCAAGACTTAAATAGAAGATCTCCGACACCGAGGTCAAAGGCAGCGCAAAGGTGCGGCCGGACACCCCTACCATTAAGGTCGGCAGAATAGCGAGCGTCAGCGGCACTCGGATTTCAATGGTAGTGCCGACGCCGTAGGTGGAGATCACGCGCACCTGACCGTTGAGCTTGGAAATATTGGTTTTAACCACATCCATGCCCACGCCGCGCCCTGAAATATCGGTGACCACGGTATTGGTCGAAAAGCCCGGCGCAAAGATAAGGTTTAAAGCATCTTCATCGCTCAGCCGCGAGGCGGTTTCCTCGTCAATCACCCCCTTGCGCACGGCGGCTTTGCGCAGCGCCTCCGGATCCATGCCCTGCCCGTCATCACTGATGCGCAGCAGGATGTGATCGCCCTGCTGAGCGGCAGCCAGGGTCACCACGCCGGTCTCGCTCTTGCCGGCCGCCAGGCGATCGGCCGGCATCTCAATGCCGTGATCGCAGCAGTTGCGCACCATGTGCACCATGGGATCAGCCAGCGCATCCACCAGATTCTTATCAAGCTCAGTGTCCTCGCCTTCCATGCGCAGCTCAATTTTCTTATTGAGCTTGCGGGCCAGATCGCGCACCACGCGCGGGAAGCGGCCGAACACCTTCTTGATAGGCTGCATGCGCGTCTTCATCACCGCGCCCTGCAGATCTGCAGTCACTACGTCAAGATTGGCAATAACCTTGGACATTTCCTGATCGGAGCGGTGCGAGGCGATGGAGAGCAGGCGGTTTCGCACCAGCACCAGCTCGCCTACCATGTTCATAATGTCATCGAGCACCTGGGTATCCACGCGCACCGTAGTCTCAGCGATGTTTTCAGGACCGGAGGCCGGCGCAGGCTTATGCTCTTTGCCCTCCCGGGCAGGAGCGGCCGGAGCTGCCGCTGCAGGAGCTGCCGGGGCAGGGGCAGGGGCCGGAGCGGCTGCAGCCTGGGCTTTGGCCGAGGCTTTGTCAAACTCTTCCTGGGTGGCGATTTTCAGTTCCGCCTTCTTTGCGTCCTGATCGCGCTTGGCTGCCGCCAGCAGATCGTCAAAATCAGCGTCGGTAGCATCAGCTCCCGGAGCGGCGTCATGCTCCTGCAGCGCTAAATCATGATCAGAGCCCGGGGCATTGCCCTTGCCGTGCAGCTGATCGAGCAGCGCTTCAAATTCATCTTCAGTAATATCGTCGATAGAGCCGCTGTCATCAATGGGCGGATCGACCTTAGGCGGCTGGGCCGGGGCCGGCTCAGGGGCAGGTGCAGGTGCAGGTGCGGCAGGAGGCTCAGGCGCCGGAGCCGGCGCGGCTGCAGGTTCCGGAGCCGGGGCTGCCTCAGGGGCGGCTGCCGCAGCAGAGGCGCTGTCATCGACAAAGGTGCCGTCGGCAATGGCATGGAGCTTGTCAATTAAATCCTGCGGCGCGGCCTCCAGGGGCTCGCGATTCTGTACCTGGGCAAAGAGCCGCGTGATCTCATCGTAGGCTGCTAAAATTGCGTCCATCAGCGCCGGGCTCATGGAGATTTTGCCGTTGCGCAGCATGTCGAATACGCTTTCTGCGGCATGACAGATCTCAACTAATTCCTTGAGATCGAGGAAACCGGCACCGCCCTTTACCGTGTGGAAACTGCGGAAAATGGCATTGAGCAAATCTTTGTCATCAGGCGTCTTTTCAATCTGCACCAGCTGCTCATCGAGCTTTTCGATGATTTCACCTGCTTCTACTATAAAGTCCTGCAGAATTTCCTCATCCATATTCCTATCTCCCTGGTTAAAATCCCAAGCTGGCTAACAGATCGTCTACATCGTCCTGTGTAGCCATGACCTTGCCGCTGTCCTTCATGGTCTGCGTGGCCGGGCCCTGGGCTTCCAACGATTTCTTCACCTGTTCGGCCTCATCAATTAAGGCGTCGGTACGGGACTTGAGCTGCGGGTTGATGCCCTCAATGCGGCCGAAGGAGACTAAGAACTTCACCAGTTCATCCTCCACCTCGGTCACTAAGGCAATCACCTTCTGAATCATCTGTCCGGTTAAATCCTGATAATCCTGCGCCATCAGGATCTCATTTAACTGCGAGGACAGCACATCCACATTATCCTTGGTCTGCGTGAGCATCTCGTCAATCTGATGGCATAAGGTCACGAACTCAAAGCGATCGATGCGCCCGTGCATCAGGCGATCCCACACCGGCATCAGATTATCAATGGAGGATGTGAGCTTATTGACCAGGGGGGTGCAGGCGTCAACGGCGTCTAAAGTGCGGTTGGCGGCCTTATCGGTCATCTTGATGATGTAGCGCAGTCTTTCAGAGGCGTCGGGAATTTCGACGTCGGCGATGTCGCGCAGGCGCGGATCTTCGGCAAAGGAGCGGATTGCCTCGTGCAGATCGCGGGTTAAGTTGCCGACTTCATTGTAGATATTAGGCTCGCAGCGGCGCATCAGCTCAAGAAATCTGCTGTCCGCTTCATCCTGCATCCCGGCCTCAAGCAGCATCACCAATTCACGCGCTTCATCCAAATTAATCAGCGGCTGCTTGGCGGTATTTTCAGTATTTTCCATTAAGACACCCTCGCCTGTTCTCAGCCGTCAATACGCTCAAAGATCTTATCGAGCTTTTCTTTTAAGGTGGCTGCGGTAAAAGGCTTGACGATGTAGCCGTTGACGCCGGCCTTAGCCGCTTCGATGATCTGATCGCGCTTGGCCTCGGCGGTTACCATCAGCACCGGCAGCGAACGCAGCTTGGGATTGGCGCGAATGGCCTTGAGCAGGTCAATGCCCTGCATAATCGGCATATTCCAGTCGGTGATCACGAACTGAAAATCGCCTGACTCCAGCATCGGCAGGGCCGTTGAGCCGTCGTCAGCTTCGTGGGTATTGTTGTAGCCCAGATCTCTTAACAGATTCTTAATAATGCGACGCATTGTGGAGAAATCGTCCACAATCAGAATCTTGACATTCTTATTCAAGATCGTGCTCCTTGTTTATGCGCGGCTTCCATTATCTAAACAGTCCAAACAGCAAACTCTTTAGATCCCATGATTAATTCCGCCAGTCCTTGAGCATGCTGCGCAGCCGCGCCATGGCCTGCGACATGATCTGGCAGACGCGCGATTCCGATAAATCTAAAACCGCGCCGATTTCACGCAGGTTGAGCTCTTCATCGTAATAAAAAGACAGCACCTGCTGTTCGCGCTCGGGCAGTTTGGCAATAGCGCGGGCTAAAGCCTGTTTGAATTCAGCGGAGGCCAGGAGATTAAACAGCTTGTCCTCGCGATGATCACTGCTCTCGCCGATAACATCATCACTGATCCCCAAATCGTCGATTCCCACTATCTGCGAGGAGGACGAATCGAGAAGCATCTGATAATACTTTTCCAAGCTTACTTTTAATTCGGCAGCAATTTCGCTGTCTTTAGGCTCGCGGCCTAATTTATGCGCCAATGCCGCCATGGCATCGGAGATCTGCCGCGTGCTCTGATGCACGGAGCGCGGGGCCCAGGAGCTGCGGCGCATTTCATCGATCATGGCGCCGCGTACCCGAATGGTGGCGTAGGTTTCAAAAGCTGCGCCGTGCCCTTCTTCAAAGTTCTGCACGGCGTCCATCAGCCCGAGCATGCCGGCCTGAATTAAATCATCCAGCTCCACGCTCGCCGGCAGCCGCGCCTTTAAATGCAGCGCAATACGCTTGACCAGCGGAGCATACTGCTCCACTTTTAAAGCGGTCGCGTCGCGCCTTTGCTGCAGATAAGCTTTAGCGCCGGTATTCATTCCTGCCATGAATCAGTAAGCCATTGTTAAGTTTCAGTCCGCACCTGCAGACTTTTGCTTTTATACGTTAAAAATATAGCACAATAGTTTGATTTGTCCACAATTAACGGGTACGCAGCGTGAGCTCAAAGGGCTTTTTAATCGATGTTTTGGCCCTGCCGCACCTCAGGTTGTGACCTGGGTCAATCTTCAGGGCCGCGGGAGATTAAATTCTCCACGAAAAACTCTAAATGCCCGCCGGCCACCTCCGGCACCGGCCAGCTCAAAGCGCGCTGCGCCAGGGATCTGAAAGCGATAGCCGCCGGGGACTGCGGGTAAAGCTGCACCACGCAGGAGCGCTGCTTGATGGCCTTTTTCATATTGGGATCGGCCGGAATGCAGGACACCAGCTCTAAAGTGACGTCCAGGAAGCGATCGGTGACCTTCACTAATTTGGAGAACATCAGCTTGCCCTCTTCCAGGGAGTGCACCTGATTGGCAATCACTTTAAACTTCTGCACGCCGTAATCGTTCTGCAGCACCTTCATCTGCGCGTAGGCGTCGGCCACCGAGGTGGGCTCATTGCACACTACCATCAGCACATCCTGCGCCGCGCGGGCAAAAGACAGCACCATGTCTGAGATGCCGGCTGCCGTATCGACGATCAGAAAATCGATGTCTTCATCGAGGCTGGAAAAGGCGCGGATGAGCCCGGCGTGCTGATCGACTGAGAGCTCCGCCATTTCGCGCAGGCCTGAGGAGGCCGGCACAATGCGCAGCCCCATGGGGCCGTCCTGAATAATATCCTTCAGCTCGCACTCCCCGCGCAGCACATGGCCTAAATTCTTATCAACCTTAAGCCCCAGCATCACATCGATGTTGGCAAGCCCCAGGTCGGCATCAAAGAGCATGACTTTGCGCTTTAAGGCGCAGAGGGCTGCCGCCAAATTGAGCGAGACGCTGGATTTCCCGACGCCGCCCTTGCCGCCGGTGACGGTGATGACCTTAACTTTACGGCTGCGGTTTGCTGAGCTCATCTTAATAATCTTCCTTATTCTCTCCGCTGCCCTGCACTGGGGCCGCTTATCAATATTTATCAGCCAAGCGCACTTTGTACCGCATCGTCTTCTACGCAGGCTAAAGCCTGAAGCGCGATGCTGCGCGGATCGGGAACCGTTAAATCTTCCGGCACGCGCTGTCCGTCCGTGACGTAGCAGAGCTTTAAGTCCTCCTTGATGATAAGCGAGAGGGCATCGCCCAGACTGCCGCATTCATCAAGCTTAGTTAAGATCAAGCCGGTAAGGCCTGCCGGGGCAAAGTGGCGATAGGCCTGCTGCAGCGCTCTGCGCTGCGCCGTGGCCGGCAGCACCAGATAATGCTTGAGCTTTAAAGCTGACTGCAGTTTAAGCTGTGCAAGCTGCGTGCCAAAACGTTCATCTTTAAGCCCCACGCCCGCAGTATCGACCAGCACCAGGCTCTTATCGCGCAGGGTATAGAGGAGCTCTGGCAGTTCAGTTAAATCTTTGACGGCAAAAGCGGCGCAGCCCATGATGCGGCCGTAGGTCTTGACCTGCTCCACCGCGCCGATGCGGAAATGATCGGCCGTGACGATAGCCGCCCGCTCCGGGCCGTAGCGCATGACAAAGCGGGCTGCCAGTTTGGCCAAAGTCGTAGTCTTGCCTACGCCGGCCGGCCCGATTAAAGCCACCACGCCGCCTTCCTTAATGATTTCATCGCCCCCCACCGGCAGCCTGTCCGCCAGGATGTCGGCAAGCTCGCGCCAGGCAAAATTAAAGGAGGCATCTGAAGAAACGGCGCTGGAAAAATCATCGGCGATCTCCCGCGCAAAGCCTGCTGACTGCAGCAGGGTCGAAACCATGGCCTTAACCGGATCTTCGCGGCTGCGGCTGTCGGTCAACAGCCCGGATAATTCAAACTGCAGCAGGCGCCGGATCTGCGCCACTTCATCCTGCAGCTGCGAGAACGCCGGATCTTTGACTGCTACAGCCTCGCTCTGATCGGTCTGATAGCTGTCCATGCCGTGGACTTTAAGCTGCGCCTCGCGCTCCTCTTTAGCCTTAGTCTTGGCAAACAGCGCGGCCAATTCGCTGTTTTCGGCCAGAGTTTTAGGCGCCGCGGCAGGATTGGGGGATGCTGCAGGAGCAGGCTCCGGCTCAGGGGCGGCTGCCGGCTGGGCCGTCTCAGCGCCCTGCTGCGCCGCGCGCATTGCCGCCTGAGTCTTTTGATGACTGCGCTGCAGCAGCGCCGCCAGACTGGCCGCAAACTCTTCCTTATTGTCAGATTTTTGACTGCCCAGGGAAGGAGCGGAGGCCGACGTACGCGCCGCACTGGATAAAGAGACCTCATCATCGCCCAAATCGCGCTCTAAACGCTCGGCTGCTGACAATATTTTGGCAGCCTGCGCCGCATTTGCGCCCGCGCGCAGGCTCTGCGCCAAATTTTTGGCAGGCGCGGGATTATCTTCAATGCCGGCGACGATCTCCACGCCGTCAGATGCCCGCTTATTGGACATGATCACGGCATCCGGGCCGAGCTCTTCTTTAATCATGCTCAGCGCGGTGCGCATATCCTTGGCAAAAAAGCGTTTGAGCTTCATAACTTAAACTCCGTTAACCGGCCGCAGCCCTGGGCTGCGAGGTGCAGCCTTACAGCTGCGCGGCATGCTGCAGGCTTTGATGCAGAAACAATGCCTTATTTAGATTGTAGCGAATTTAGCGCCGGTATTTAAGCGCCGCGCTCCAGCTGCCCCGGTGCTCCGCTGCCTACTACCGAGACGATCTTAATCTGCTTGTCATCAGGGATCTCCTGATAGGACAGCACGCGCAGACCCGGGATGGTATTTTTGACAAAGCGCGACAAGGTCGAGCGCAGGATGCCGGAGGTCAGCAGAATAGCGGGCTCGCCCTGCATTTCCTGAGTAGCGGTAGCTTCATACAAAGACTTCTGCAGTCTGTCGGCAAGTCCAGGCTCAATGCCGATGCCGGAAGCGCCGCCGGTCTCTAAGGACTTATGCAGCACTTTCTCTAAATCCGGGGCCAGCGTGATCACCGGGATGAGATTGGCGCCGCCGCAGATGTCCTGCAGGATGAGGCGGCGCAGGCCGATGCGGCAGGCGGCGGTCAGCACTTCAGGATCCTGCGATTTGGGCGCATACTCCACCAGGGTCTCAAGAATGGTGCGCATATCGCGCACCGGCACGCCTTCATTTAATAAGTTCTGCAGAATTTTAGTTAAAAGCCCCAGGCTCACTACGCCCGGCACCAGACCGTTGACGAGCTTAGGCTGCGTGCGCGCCACAATATCGAGGATGTTCTGCACTTCCTCCTGCCCCAGGAGCACCGCGCAGTTATTGGCCAGGATCTGCGACAGATGGGTGGCAATTACCGTCGCACAGTCCACCACGGTGTAGCCCAGGCCCAAGGCCTTGTCATTATCACTCTTGGCGATCCACACCGCCTCCAGACCAAAGGCCGGATCAACCGTCTTAAGGCCGTTAATCTCCCCGAACACCTGCCCGGGGTTGATAGCCATGTCGCGCTCGGGCTGGATCTCCGCCTCGCCGAAGGTCACTCCCATCAAGGTAATACGGTAGAAGTTGGGCCCTAAATCAAGATTATCGCGAATATGCACCGGCGGAATTAAAAAACCCAGATCCTGCGAGAGCTTCTTGCGCACGCCCTTAACCCTGCCCAGAAGCTCGCCGTTCTGGGCCTTATCGACTAAGGGAATGAGGCGGTAGCCTACTTCAAGCCCTACCACATCAACTTCAGAGACATCATCCCAGGACAGCTCCTTCTGCTCCGGGGCCGGGAGCACTTCGCCTTTAAGCTCGCTCTTTTTGCTGTCCGCCGCCAGCTTCTTTTTATGCCGGGATATGATCTTGCCGATGGTAAAGGCAATGGCCGCAAAGGAAAGAAACGCAAAGGTAGGCATGCCCGGGACAATGCCCATGACAAAGAGCACGGCGCCTACAATATATAAGGTCTTAGGCTCAGCAAAGAGCTCGCTGGTCACCTGCTGACCCATTTCCTTTTCAGTATTGGTCTGCCGCGTCACGATGATGGCGGAGGCCACGGAGAGCAGGAGCGAGGGGATCTGCGCCACCAGACCGTCGCCGATGGTCAGAATGGTATAGATGCGGGCGCATTCGGCCAAGGGCAGCCCATGCTGCAGCGAGCCGATGATGATGCCGCCTACGATATTGATCACCAAAATCAGCAGGCCGGCGATGGCATCGCCTTTAACGAATTTGGAGGCGCCGTCCATGGAGCCGTAAAAATCAGCCTCGCGGGTCACTTCCTGGCGGCGCTCCTTGGCCTGCTCCTGATTGATAAGACCAGCGTTCAAGTCGGCATCAATAGCCATCTGCTTGCCCGGCATGGCATCCAAAGTAAAGCGGGCGGTCACTTCTGAGATGCGCCCTGCGCCCTTGGTCACCACCACGAAGTTGATGATCATCAAGATGGAGAACACGATGATGCCGACCACGTAGCTGCCGCCCATCACCACCTGACCGAAAGCTTCAATCACGTGCCCGGCCGCGGCCGTGCCTTCCTGGCCGTGAATTAAGATCACGCGCGTGGAGGCCACGTTTAAGGACAGGCGCAGAATGGTAGTTAAAAGCAGCACCGTGGGGAATGAGCCGAAGTCCAGGGGGCGCTTGGCATAAATGGCAACCAGCAGGACCACCATGGAGAGCGAAATATTGAGTGAAAACAGCATGTCAAGGAGCAGCGGCGGCATCGGCAGCGTGATCATGGCAAGGCAGGCTAAAACCAGGATCGGGGTGCCCATTTTGAACATCGCCGCCTTTTTATAGGCCGTAGAGCCTATCTGCAGCCCCTTTTGGACCTGCGGATTAGCTTTAGCCTTAGCTAAAAAGGTGCTGACGACGGCGGGCGTTTTGAGCCGCCTTTTTATCTTCTCAAACATGTTCTCACTGCTGCAGACGGTGATGCTCTGTTACTGCGGTTTTCACATTTAACCATTCAGATCAGACAAAAGCAAAAACAGTGCCTTAATTTGCTGATCTCTGTCAGCGCTTGAAAGCATCGTCCAGGGCGCGCAGAGCCATGATAAGCTCCTTATGCTCGCTCCAGCGCCCGCGCCAAAATTCCTGCGCCATCGGGGCGACGGCCAGCTGCTCAGGCAGCGGTCCGCCGGCGGTAATGAGCGCGCGCAGGCGCTCAAGCAGCACATATTCCAGCCACTGATAAAAGTCCATGGTATCCAGGCAGAAAGGCATGGTGCTTAAAAATGCCTGTTTGTCCGGGCGGCCCTCCGCGCCGCGCCAATAGCCCAGGCGGCGCAGCTCCAGTTCAACATCATCAAGCAAAGCTGCCAAAGTCTGCAGATCAATGCGGGGCATAAATATCCTTAACTGCGGTTAAGCGCATGAAAAACTAAATTCTTTCTTCATTAAAGCCGCGCCGTCTGCGCTTGTCAATGCGCCGGGGCTAAAAAGCCCGCGCCCGCCCGCAGAACCATCCCCGCCGGAGCCCAAACAGACTTCCGGAGCGGAACCGTAATGCACTAGAAAAGCACAATCCATAAAAAATTGAGTAAAACATCCCATTACAACCGCCATTAGAGAGAAATATGCAGGTAAAACGGGGACAAATGGTGGAGTAAAGATCTGAGGGTAAAATTAAATATTCTTATTAATCAATAGATTTATTCTCAACTTAACTGTTGATTTAAATACTTTCCTGCTGAAATTGCACAAAATTTTGTATTTCTTTGAGCATATTCAACTTTTTATTGATGATGGGCAGTAAAATACGGAGCTATGGCTGACCCTCAGCCGCTCATATAAAGGAAACTATTATGCAGACAACCAAAGAAAAGAAGCCCTTGAGCTTGTTCTGGGCCTTTGTCCCCGTCCTGGGCATGATTTTGTTCTTAGGCGTGGGCTATATCACTCTCAATCTGCGCGCTGAGCCGATGATTCTGCTTTCCGCAGCCGTCGCTGCCGCTATTGCCTACTTCCACGGCTATACCTGGAACGACATCCTGGACGCCATTGTCGAGAAATTGGCCAAAGCCATGCCGGCAATTTTGATCTTAATTTCGGTAGGCTTTTTGATCGGCGCCTGGATGATCGGCGGCACCATCCCCATGATGGTGTACTACGGCTTAAAGTACATCGATCCGTCCTACTTCTACGTCGCCGCCTTCCTGCTCACCGCGCTGACCGCCACCTGCACCGGCACCTCCTGGGGCTCGGCCGGCACCATCGGCGTGGCTCTGATGGGCGTGGCCGTCGGCCTGAACTTATCCCTGCCGGTTGCCGCAGGCGCGGTGCTCTCCGGCGCCTATTTCGGCGATAAGTGCTCCCCGCTCTCGGACTCCACCAACTTAGCCTCCATTGCAGCCGGCTCGCCGCTCTATGCCCATATTGCGCATCTGTTCTGGACCACCGGCCCGGGCTTTATCATCTGCTGCATCGCCTATACCGCCATCGGTCTGACTCAGCACATCGGTCACATCGATACCCCGCAGCGCATTATCGAGATCACCACCTCCTTAGAGGCCGTCTATGACTTCAATCTCTTAGTGCTCCTGCCCCCGGTGCTGGTGCTGGCCGGCTCCATTATGCGTCAGCCTACCATCCCGGTGCTGTTCCTAGCCTCCGCCGTGGCCATGCTGTGCGCCTTCTGCTTCCAGGGCTTTAACTTAAGCCAGATCTGCGAGGCCGTGATCGGCGGCTTCAAGCTCTCGATGATCCCCAATCAGGAAGCCGTAGCCGCCTTCCCGGCTGACGTCTCCAAGCTCCTGGAGCGCGGCGGCATGGTCGCGATGATGAGCACCCTGGTGATCTGCTTCTGCGCCTTCACCTTAGCCGGCGCCATGTCAGCAGCGCACTCCCTGGAGATCATCATCGCCGCCCTCTTAAAGGGCGTGAAGTCGGTATTCCGCCTCATCGTCACCACCTTAATCTCCACCGTGCTTATCTGCGGCATTACCTCCAACGGTCAGCTGTCCGTGCTCCTGCCCGGTGAAATGTTTAAGGAGACCTATAAGAAGTTCGGTCTGGCTCCGACCAACCTGTCCCGTACCGCTGAGGACGCCGGCACCGTGGTCGAGCCGATTCTGCCTTGGACTGCCGCCGGCGTTTACATGGCTACCATGCTGGGCGTACCGACCCTTGAATATCTGCCGTGGGCTTTCTTAAACTACACCGGCATGATCTTTGCGGTGATCTGGGCCGCCACCGGCATCGGCATTTCCAAGCTGCCCAAAAAGGAGCAGGCTTAATGCAGTACGATTCCAGCTTTTTTGACG
This sequence comes from uncultured Succinivibrionaceae bacterium, assembly GCA_944389865.1. Taxonomy (GTDB): domain Bacteria; phylum Pseudomonadota; class Gammaproteobacteria; order Enterobacterales; family Succinivibrionaceae; genus Avisuccinivibrio. Next base: position 40,061 of record CALXNX010000002.1, on the reverse strand, counting down.
CCCCGGCCGTGCGCCGGGGCACCGACAGCGCCAAATGGGATACTTTTGACCGGATCTACGGCGGCACTGATTTAATCCATGTAGGCTGCGCCGATATGGATTTCAAATCGCCACCTGAAATCTGTCAGGCCTTTAAGGACGCTGCCTGTCACGGCATTTTCGGCTATACCGATTTAAACCCGGCCTGCTTTACCGGGATCTGCGCCTGGTATCATAGCCGCCACGGCATCAAGGTTGACCCTGAGGAAGTGCTCTTTACCCCGCGCATCAATATTGCCTGCGGACTGTGCATTGAAGCGCTGACACGCCCGGGTGATGAAGTGATACTGAACGCGCCGGCCTATCCGCCTTTAAAGCAGGCCGCCTGCGACAACGGCCGCTTTGTGCTGGAGGCACCGCTGAAGACCGAGGGCGACAGCTTTGTTCTCGACCTGCCGGCGGTAGAGGCGCAGATCACGGAAAAGACCCATTTCATGATCCTGGTCAATCCGCACAATCCGACCACCCGCTGCTGGACCGTCGCGGAGTTAAAGGAAATTGCGGACTTCTGCGTGCGCCATGAGCTCTATCTCTTTGTCGATGAGATCCATGCCGATTTCGTGAAGGCAGGCTGCATCTTCCACTCGATTTTGGAAGCTGCGGACGAGAAGCTGCGTGAGCGCCTGATCGTGGCCAATTCTCCGGCTAAGACCTTTAATGTGATGGGCGCGCAGGCAGCCTACCTGATTGTGCCCAATCAGCACATCCGAGCGGCCTTTAACCGGGAAATGCAGCGCATCGGCGAGCATAATCCCAATCTCTTTGCCAATTTAGTGCTCAAGACGGTCTATCAGCGCTGCGCTGACTACGTGCCGGCGGTCAATGCCTATATTGACCAGAGTGAAAGCTATATTCGCCGGGAGTTCATGCGCCTCTTCCCCAAGCTCAGGATCCTGCGCCGTGAAGGCACCTATCTGTTATGGATGGATTTTCGCGAGGTATTTAGTACCGAGCAGGAAATGTTCAGCTTCTTCCTTAATAAAGCGCGCGTGGAGGTCTATCCGGGCTCGCATTTCGGCATGGACTTTGCCGGCTTTATGCGCTTTAATTTAGCTGAGCCGCGTCCGATGCTCCAGGAGATCGTGGAGCGCATCGAGCGCGCGCTGCACGCTTAATTCTTTGCATTCCTAAAACTTACCATGCTGCGGCCGCGTAAGCGGCCGCAGTCGTCAGCTCAAGGAGCATTATGACCAGTCAAAAAATGGAACACAGCGTCACCCTGACCCCCATCGACCGGCAGATCTTAGAGGGCTATAAAGGCATTGTGCAGGCGGTGGGCCTGGTTTTCGGCAGCAGCTGCGAGGCGGTGCTGCACAGTCTTGAAGATCTCAGTCACTCGGTGATCTGCATCCACAATGGCGCCAAAACCGGACGGCAGTTAGGCTCGCCGGTGACCGATAAAGCTCTCACCGTGCTGCGCGACTGCGAACGCACCGGCCGGGATAACAGCGGTCTGTACCTCACCACCAGCGCGCAGGGGCACAAGATGCGCTCCTCCACCACGGTGATCCGCGGCACCGCCGGGCAGCCCATCGGCATGCTGTGCATCAACTTCGATGTCTCTACCCCGCTGCATGAGTGGGCGGAGATCCTGCTCTCTGAGCCGGCGTCCGCAGAGCTCGATTCGGAGCACTTTGCCCTGGATATCGACGATCTGCTGCTCAATCAGGTCAAGAAGATCCAGGCTGAGGTGGCATCCGATCCGCACATCCCTCCCCGCCAGAAGACCAAGGAAATCATCCTGCGTCTGCATGAGGCCGGCGTGTTCAAGCTGCGCCGCTCAGTGCCGCGCGTGGCCGAAATTCTGCAGATCTCGCGCGATGTAATCTATCTGCATCTGCGCAGTCACTGCCCCCATCCTTAGCCTGCTGTGCCCAGGACCTTGGGCATAACAGCGTCCCTCCGTCTCAAGCGCCGACATTGAGGGTGCAGACACGCAAAGCGTGCGAAATTAAAAATCAAAGTGAAAATTCAAAGAGGAATTGGCTGGGGTACAAGGACTCGAACCTTGGAAATGGCGGAATCAGAATCCGCTGCCTTACCAACTTGGCTATACCCCAATGGGAAGGAAATGAAGAGGATTGGTAGCTACGACTGGAATTGAACCAGTGACCTCAGCATTATGAGTGCCGCGCTCTGACCAACTGAGCTACGTAGCCACGCTGTGGCTGGGGTACAAGGACTCGAACCTTGGAAATGGCGGAATCAGAATCCGCTGCCTTACCAACTTGGCTATACCCCAATAAATTTTCCCTAGATGGCAGGGGTACCTGGACTCGAACCAGGGTAATGACGGGATCAAAACCCGTTGCCTTACCACTTGGCTATACCCCTATAGCCCTACGCATCTAAGCTCCTGCAGATCATTTCTGAACTTTTTTCGTCGTTCGCTGCAAGGAACGGTGCACATTATAAAGGCAATTTTTACCCTGTCAACAAAATTTTCATGGAATTCTGCAATTATTTTAACATTGCACTTTATCATTTTGTTTTTATGCAGGTTTTTTCTTCAGTGACCAGCTTTGCATAAAAGATGCCTGAGATCAGGTCAGCTGCTGCAGAGCGCATGGCAGCGCGCTTTGCGCCCTTTGTTGCAAAATAAACGCAGCCTGCAGGGGATAAACCAAACACCGCGTCCAGGAATTTGCCCTATACTTTGCTTAAGACCAGCTGCCTTTTTCAAGGAGATCAGACAATGCTGCTGAAGACTCTGACCACCGCCCTGCCGCGCACCGGCGCACTGCTCGCCGCATCCGTGCTGTTTTGCGCCTGCACTTCCGATATTGCCGAGAACTACCGCATCGATTACGACTATCAGGTGCAGGAACGCGCTGAAAATACCGCTGCGGCGGCGCCTGAGGATGCAGTAACGCAGAATGAGGCTGATAAGAAAGACGGGAAAGATGAAAAGCTCGATTTAATGGGAGCATATCAGGGTCTGCCGGCAAAGCCCGGGGCTGTCCCCTTAGCCTCCGGCCCTTACGATGACAGCAGGCCGCTTAACAGCGCCGCACCTGATTATTTAAAGCAGGTAACCGCTCGCGCCTATGCCAAAGCGCAGGAGCTGAGCGCTCCGCCTGCCGGCGGCGATCGCCCGGCCCCGCTGCCGGTCGGCACTGCAAAGGATTATCAGGACATTAAAGAGCGCCCGTATCCGGTCAACTCGCGCATCTATCCTTACTACCGCCCCTATCAGCTGCCGATGTACCGGCCGGGACCCCGCTGGGGCGGCACCGGCTTCGGCGCCGGCATCGGTTTGTGGCGATATTAAGCTTAAAATGTGGTGAGGGTGAAAATAAGCTTGGGGAGAAGAAAGCCCCAGGCTACTGCTGTACCGGCACAGCGCGCTTGACATCAATGGTTACGGAGAACCAGTCATAATCGAGCTTCCCTAAGATGTCAATGAGCTCATCCCGGGACAGATAGGACCAGTCCTCATCATCATCTAATTTGACCTCAATGGTATCGCCGCTGAGATCAGCAAATTCATAGCTGTCCTTGCCGTAATACTTGGTCAGCCGCCCGCGCAGCACTACATACTGATCATCCCGGCCGTTGCGCTTGATTTCCTCAATGGAGGTCAGCGGCTGCTGCTCAAAGCCGCGCGGCCTGCGGTGATCAGAAAAAACATGATCAAAGCCGTGCGCCTGTACCGCTGCGGCATAAAAGCCTGCGGCACAACAAAAGAGCGTCACAAAGATAGTCTTAAGCTTCAAGGCGCAGATCTCCTCTACAGGGCGCATGCAGCGCAGATTAAACTCACAGCAGGCATTAAGCCTGGCAGCAGGTGCTGTCACCAGTCTTCAGCCTTTAAATCTAGCAGAGAAAAATTAGCGCAGAATTAGCCGCTCGTTAGAGCGTCAGCGCAGCCGGCAGTAAAAGAGCCTGCCGCCGCAGCGGAGGCCTGCGGCAATCACCAGACTGAACTGCTGTTTTACCGTATTTTCTGCAGGATAGAGACCTGGCTCAGCACAGAATATACCAGCTTTTGACGCCTTGTAAAAAAGCGTGATCCGGCTTATAATTTAAGTAAAATTTGTGATTTGAGGTCAGTATGCTTCTTGATGAAATCAAAGCTACTTTAGCGATGGAAAAATTATACCTGACGCCTGCAGAGGAGCAGGTGCTGCAGGACTTTGCGCAGGGACGCATCAGCTTCAGCAGGCTGCAGGCTTTTGTGCTGGAACAGTTAAAAAACCGCAAGGCTGCCTGAAGATTGAGCGCGCAGGCGGATCTGATTTACTGCTATCAGGGCAGCGACGTTTTAATTAATCTTTTAGACCTGCATGATGCGCAGGCTCTCAAGCAGGCAGAGCGCCTGCTTACCGGCGCACGCTTAATTGAGCTCTATCACCATCCCCTGCCCGGGGCCTTTGATTTAAAACATCTGCAGGCCATCCACCATCACATCTTTCAGGATCTCTACACCTGGGCCGGTGAATTGCGCCGCATTGAAATAGCTAAAGGACTGTTTTTCTGCCGCGCCGCCTATATTGAACGCGAGGCTGGCAAAATCTTTCAGGCCTTAAAGGAAGAGCAGTATTTAGCTGACTGCAGAGACGATGAACTGCCTGCGCGCGCCGCTTACTATTTAAGTGAAATTAACGCCGTCCACCCTTTTCGCGACGGCAACGGCCGCACCCAGCGCGAGTTTATGCGCGAGCTGCTGTTAAAGCGCGGCGTACGCGTAAATTTTGCCAAAGTGCCGCCGCAGCGCATGGTTGAGGCCAGCATCGCCTCCTTCGGAGGTGATTACTCCATGATGGAAGATTTATTCAGACAATGTATCGAGCTCTAAGCTTGAGTTCTTAACTGCCGACAAACTCTCTATATTTATGACCACAGCATTTAATGTAAAACTGCCTCCGGTGCCTCCCAGCGGCACCTTCTACACCGCCGTCTGGGGATGCCAAATGAATGTCTATGATGCCCAGCGCGTCAGCGATCTGCTCACGGCCTCCGGCCTGCTGCAGCTGCCTGAGCCCAAAGGGGCTGACGTCATCGTGCTCATTACCTGTGCGGTGCGCGCCAAGGCGGAGGATAAAGTCTTCAATCAACTGCAGAGCTGGCGGCATCAGGGCATTATTGATGATCATACCGTCATCGCCTTCGGCGGCTGCGTCGGCGCAGAGCTGGCAGCTGAAATCCCTAAGCTCAATAAGGACGTCAAAGTAGTGTTCGGCCCGCGGACTGCCCATCGCCTGCCTGAGCTTATCAAGCGCTGGCACGAAACCGCCCAGCCGCAGATCGCAGTCGAGGCGCAGGCCCTGGAGAAATTCGACGCTCTGCCCGATCAGGGAGCGCGCGGTGCGTCTGCCTTCGTGACCATTATGGAAGGCTGCTCCAACAAGTGCTCCTACTGCATTGTGCCCTATACCCGCGGCGAGGAAGTCAGCCGTCCGCTGCAGGACATCATCGATGAGATCACCCTGCATACCGCCAATGGGGTCAAGGAAATCCACCTTTTAGGCCAGAACGTCAATTCCTATCGCGGCGATGACGGGCACGGCCATACTGCCCGCTTCTCCACCCTGCTCTATGCCGCCGCTGCGGTGGACGGAGTGGAGCGTCTGCGCTTTACCACGTCCAATCCGATGGAATTTACCGATGACATTATCGAGGCTATCGGCGACATTCCGCTGATTGCCGACAGCGTGCATATTCCGGTGCAGAGCGGCTCAGATCGCATTCTGCAGCTGATGCGCCGCCATTATACCGGCGATGACTACCGCACTTTAATTGCCAAGCTGCGTAAGGTGCGGCCGAATATTTACGTGTCCTCAGACTTTATCGTAGGCTTTCCGGGCGAGACGGAAGCAGACTTCAACGACACCATGCGCCTTGTGGATGACATCCGCTTTGACCAGAGCTTCAGCTTCATCTACTCCAAGCGCCCGGGTACTCCGGCTGCCGGCATGCCCGACGATACGCCCTTAGAGCTGAAAAAAGAGCGTCTGTACGCGCTGCAGGAAAAGCTCGAAGGCTTTGCCGCGCAGTACAGTCAGGCTATGCTGGGCACCGAGCAGCAGGTCTTAGTGGAGGGGCTGTCGCGCAAGAGCGCAGCCGAGCTTAAGGCCCGCGCCTCCAATAACCGCATTGTGGTCATCGACGGACCGCAGGATTTAATCGGACAGATGGCGCGCGTAAAAATTACTAAAGTCATGGCGCATACCTTAAAAGGAGAGCTTATCAATGGCTAAGCCTTATACCGCCGATTTTATGCTCGAGCCGGTCGAGCGCGACCGTCTGGCCGCGCTCATCGGCCCTGAAGATGAAAATTTAAAGTTAATTGAAAAGCGTTTGGGCATCACCATTGCCTACTCCGGAGCGCATTTTCAGCTCCAGGGGCCGGAGCGCCCGGTGAAGGCTGCCGAAAAGATTTTAAAAGATCTGTATCTCGAAACCGCCCCGGTCGGCAGGCGCGGCCGGATCACCTACATCACCCCTGACATGGTGCATTTGGAGCTGACTGAAAGCCGCGTGCTGCTGCAGGATGACGGGGATGATGCAGATGCTCCTTCAGCGGACTTTGAAGATCGGCTGCATCAGGACATCGCGCATTTATACGGAGCTGCCTCCAGGCTCAAGCTCAAGCGCGGGGTGATTAAGCCGCGCACCGACAATCAGGCCAAATACATCGCCGCCATCAGCAGCCACGACGTCAATTTCGGCGTGGGCCCGGCCGGCACCGGCAAGACCTATTTAGCCGTCGCTGCAGCCGTGGATGCCCTGGAGCGCAATGAGGTGCGCCGCATCATCTTAACCCGCCCGGCGGTCGAGGCCGGAGAGAAGCTGGGCTTTCTGCCAGGCGATCTGTCGCAGAAGGTCGATCCCTATCTGCGCCCGCTCTACGACGCCCTGTTTGAAATGCTCGGTTTTGAAAAGGTTGAAAAGCTCATCGAGCGCCAGATCATTGAAATTGCACCGCTCGCTTACATGCGCGGCCGTACCCTGAATGACTCCTTCATCATCCTCGATGAGGCGCAGAACACCACCATCGAGCAGATGAAGATGTTTTTAACCCGCATCGGCTTTAACTCCAAGGCGGTGATCACCGGCGATCCGTCGCAGATCGACCTGCCCCATGCAGTGCGCTCCGGGCTCAAGCAGGCCTTAACGGTTTTGGAGGGTATCGACAGCATCTCCTTTACTTATTTCGGTGCGGTGGACGTGGTGCGCCATCCGGTGGTCGCCGCCATCGTTAATGCCTACGCCGCCTTTGAGGCCAAAGAGGAGGCCGCTAAGAAAGCTAAGGAGGAGGCGCGGCGGCGCAGCGCCGGTCTGCAGGTTAAAGCAGAGCAGGAGACCACGGCTCCGGCCGCTGATGCGGGCAGAACTTAGGAGGCATAAATGGTAAACATCGATCTGCAGATTGCGGTGGATGACGGCATTGAGATCCCCACGCTCGCCGAGATCACCGCCTGGGCCCAGGCCGCTTTAGACGGTGCGGACTACAAAGAGGACAGCGAGATCACGGTGCGCTTCGTCAGTCCAGAGGAGATCCACGAGCTCAATCATGAATACCGCGGCATGGATAAAGCGACCAACATCCTGTCCTTCCCCTTTGAGTGCCCGCCGGAGGTTAAGCTCCCGCTGCTGGGCGACCTGGTGATCTGCTCGCAGGTGCTGCAGCAGGAGGCTCAGGCCCAGAGCAAGAGCCTGAAGGAGCACTGCGCGCATTTAATCGTCCACGGCTGTCTGCATCTTTTAGGCTATGACCATATTGAAGAGGATGAAGCCGTGCAAATGGAAACGCTCGAAAGCCGCATTGTCATGGGCTTAGGCTATGCCGATCCATACGCGGCCGAAAAGGAGAGTTAAATTCATAGAAGGCCGCCGGCTTTGTTATAATCGGCTTACAAGCTGAAAAACACGGATTAATTATGGTAAATACACTGGACCGTAAAGAAAAGGAAGGTCTGCTCAAGAGGCTGTGGCACGGCATGCGGCCGAATACCCGCTCCGAGCTGGCGGAAATGATCAAGGATGCCGGCGAGCGCGACATTATCGATGAAAATACCGAGGATATGATCCGCGGCGTTTTCGACATCACCACACAGCGCATTGCAGACATTATGATCCCGCGCTCGCAGATGGTCACCATTGACAGCCGCTGCTCTCTTACTGAAGCCGTCAAGGTAATCTCCGCCCACGGCCATTCCCGCTATCCGGTCACCAACGAAGATAAAGATCATATTTTAGGCATCCTCAATGCCAAGGATCTGCTGCCCTACGTGGCCGGCATTAAGCCTGCGCCGCAGAATCTGGCCGAGATCCTGCGCCCCTGCGTCTTCGTGCCGGAGACCAAGCGCGTGGACTCGATGTTAAAGCAGTTCCAGGAAAATCATCTGCATATTGCCGTGGTAGTCGACGAGTTCGGCGGCGTCTGCGGCGTAGTCACCATTGAAGACATCCTGGAGCTTATCGTCGGCGACATCGGCGATGAATACGATGAGAAGGTGGCCAAAACGCCCAACATCGTCAAGAGCGCGGAAAAAGATACCTACCTCGTCAAAGGCCTCACCGAGATTGAGGAATTTAACGAATACTTCCATACCGCCCTGCCCGAGATCGACGTCGATACAATCGCAGGTCTGGTGATCCACGTCTTCGGCCATCTCCCCGTCAAGGATGAAAGCGTCAAGATTGGCCGCTTTACCTTTAAGGTAGTGACCGCCACCCGCCGACAGGTGCATCTGCTGCAGGTCTTTGTCGGCCCCGCTGAGGAAGAAGATGCTGCTTAAACTCCGTCTTATTCTGGAAATTTTAGGACAACCGGCGCTGTGGCAGCGCCTTTTTTCTGCCAAATGGGGTTTGGTGCTCTTCCCGGCTCTGCTGGGCCTGCTGACCTCCTGCGGCTTTGCCCCGGTCGGCCTGTGGCCCTTGACCTTGGCAGGCTTGAGCTTAGGGGCAGCGCTCCTTACGCTCTATCGAACTAAAAAGCAGATCTTTGCCGCAAGCCTTTCCTTTTTTACGGCCTTAAGCGCCGCCTCATTGTGGTGGCTGAACTTTGTGCTCCAGGGCTTCGGCGCGATGCCGGTGCCGCTAGCCTGGACCGTGCTGTTAATCTTTGCGCTCTACCTGGCCCTGCCTTACGCTCTGCTCACCGTCATGGCACGCCGGCTGGCAGGCGATCGGCGCGGGATCTTTTTATTCTGCTTCCTGCCGCCCGCCTGGTGCCTTGCCGATCTCATCATCGGCGTGCTGTTCGGCGGCTTTCCTTGGGTGTACGCCGGCTATACCGCGATCACCGGTCCTTTATCGGCCTTTGCCCCCTTGATCGGCGTGCGCGGCATTAATCTGTGCTTCTATCTCTGCGCCGGAGCCATTGCGCTGGCGCTCTACCGCCAGTTTATCTTCCTGCCGGCAGCCGGCATCATCTTTATGCTGGGCGTTTTCGCCTCCTCATTAAAATTCACCACCCCGCAAGGTGATCTGCATGCTGTCCTCGTGCAGGGCAACATCGAGCAGAGCGTCAAATGGCGCCCTGAGATGGTGGGCCCTACGCTGCAGACTTATTGGGATCTGACCAAGCCTGAAATTAAGCCGGATACTTTAGTGGTGTGGCCGGAGTCGGCGGTGCCGCTGTACCTGGAGCGTGCGCCTGAGCTCTTTTTTGACCTCAACGCCGCCTTCAAATCCCAAGGCGCAGCCCTCATTACCGGCGTGCAGCATGTAGATAGAGATACCCGCCGGCCCTATAACTCCTTAGTGGTCTTAGGTCAGAGCGAGCTTAAAAACTTTGATGATTTGGAAGATCTGCCGCGCTATGACAAGCGCAAATTGGTGCCATTCGGCGAGGTAGTGCCTTTTGCCGATCTGCTGCGCCCCTTAGGCTCCATCTTCAATTTCCCGATGTCCTCCTTTGCCACAGGACAGCTGCCGACTGAACCTTTAAGTGCGCTGGGGCATCCCTTTATCCCAGCCATCTGCTTTGAAGCGGTATTCCCGGAGCTCTTTTTAGATGCCGATACCCCGGAAAGCAGTCTTATCCTGATGGTAAGCAATGACTCTTGGTTCGGCCTGACTTCAGGTCCGGTACAGCATTTAAATATTGCACGCCTGCGCTGTATGGAACTGCAGAAGCCGATGCTGCGCGCCACCAACTCCGGCATCACTGCGCTCATAGGAGCTGACGGCATGGTGATCGATGCCCTGCCGCGCGATTCTGCTGCGGTGCTAAAAGTGAGCACCGCGCTCTATCATGGGCAGACGCCCTTTGCGCGCTTTGGTCACCTGCCGCTTTATGTGCTCTTAATCCTGCTGCTGGCTGCCGGCTTCTATCACCGTCGTCACGGCATTAACAAAGAGCATGAAGTGCTGGCAAGTCTTATTCGTCCATGAACGGCCTCTGCCCTTCGTTCAAGGCTGCACAGAGCTGAAGTCCTGCTTACAGCGTAAATCGAAAGGGCATAAAAACCTTTGAGACTAAAGAAAAACGCATTAGAGAGAAAAGGCTGGAAAAGCGTGCTTCTGATAGCCTCCTATTAGCTGCCGTGCCATCCGGTTACAGCAATCATGCTGAATTTGTCGCAGGGGCGATAAATTTACGCCCGGCCGGTCTATCAGAAGATGTTCATAGTATAGCAGTCAAAACCTCAGATTTAAAGGGCTTTAAAATCCGCCTTAATGTCGTTTTTTAGAGAACATACAGGCGTCAAAAAGACTGATTATACGTTCTATTATTCCTTCAAATGGAATAATGCCGGGTGTTAAAAAAATATTTTTTCAGCCCCGATTTTGTTTGACACCAAAAGCGCTGCACCATAAGATGACCTCGAACTTCATGACTTAAACCTTAAAGCAGACTGCGGGACGACTGCAGCTGACGGAATATTTATATGATCACCGGAACCTTAAAGAATAAAGTTGACGCTCTGTGGGATATCTTTTATTCAGGCGGCATCAGCAACCCGCTCAAAGTAATTGAGCAGATCACCTATTTGATGTTTATTCACGATCTCAGCGCCTACGATACCGTCAAGGCCAAAAACGCGGCACTGCTCAATACACCCTACACTTCTATCTTTGACGGCAATGAAGATCTGCGCTGGGACAATCTCCTGAAGATCACTGATCCTCGCACTCTGCGGGATACGGTTGAGAACACCATCTTCCCGCTGATTAAAAACCTCAATCCCAACAAAAAGAGCGCCTTTGCCCGCTACATGAAGAATGCTCAGTTTGAGATCCCGTCTGATCAAAAGCTGGTCTCGGTGATGGAGGCCATGAATGAGGTTTACGGCATCATTAATGAAGACGGCTCTGACAGCGACATTCGCGGCGATATCTACGAGTACATGCTGAGCAAGCTGTCCACCTCGGGCAATTTAGGACAGTTCAGAACTCCGCGCCACATTATCCGCATGATGGTGGAGCTGTTAAAACCCGGCATTTCAGATCGGATCTGCGATCCGGCCTGCGGTACTGCAGGATTCCTGATTGAAGCCGGCAAATATATTCGCGAGCAGAATCCGGATCTCATATTCGAGCCTGAAAAGATGGCCTATTACAATACCGAGCTTTTCACCGGCTACGATATTGATACTACCATGCTGGAAATTGCTGCTATGAATCTGATGCAGCACAATATTGAAGATCCGAACATTCAATACTTAAACGGCCTTACCGTTGCTGAAAACAGCGAACAGCAGCAGCTTAAGGAAAAGGATCAGGGGCGCTATTCAGTTGTGCTGGCCAATCCTCCCTTCACAGGCAGTCTGGATAAGGATACTACCGATCCAGTGCTCAAGCGGGTAACTAATACCAGCAAGACGGAGCTTTTATTCATTGCGCAGTTCCTGCGCCTACTGAAGATTGGCGGACGAGCAGCTGTAATTGTGCCTGACGGCGTGCTTTTCGGCAGCTCCAAGGCGCACCTCTCCATCCGTAAAGAGCTAGTAGATAACCAGCGTCTGCAGGCAGTAATTTCGATGCCTTCAGGCGTATTTAAACCATACGCCGGCGTTTCTACTTCTATCTTGGTGTTTACCAAGACCGATCATGCCGCCACTGAAGATGTTTGGTTCTACGACATGCAGTCTGACGGCTTCAGTCTCGATGACAAGCGCCAGCCTCTTGATCACAGTAATCTGCCCGACATTATTGAACGCTGGAATCATTTAGAGGCAGAAGCAGAACGCAAGCGTACAGAGCAGAGCTTCTTAGTTCCAAAAGATGAGATTATTGCCAACGGCTACGATCTATCCATCAATAAATACAAAGAGATCGTCTATGAAGAGGAAGATCTGCCTTCAAGCGCTGAATTAATGCAGGAAATTGCAACACTCAGTGCTGAATTCCAGACTGAGTTTGCCAAACTGCAGCAAATGCTGCAGGAAGCAAGAGCATCTGAAGCATCAGAGGACAAATAAGCTCTGCGATGTAAATTAATTAAAGGATGCTTGACAATGTTTACTGCCCGAGTAAAAAGATCAGTAACGCCCATCTTGAAAAAGATAGACGTACTGACTGCGCTAAATATAAAAGCTCAGTGTAATCTGCTCCAGCAGGTGACAATGATGTCATTTAATCAACAGTACTCAATAAAAAACTTTTATTTTGATATAAATCAGCTAAATAATAGGACATTATATTTAATCAAGCGTATTGTCAAATCCATATTTAACGAGATGTTTGGATATGGAAACTACAATTATTATACTCTTGAAAAGGTATGCACATTTATTGATTACAGAGGAAAGACTCCTGAGAAATCAGATTTCGGTTACAGACTGATTACTGCCAAAAACGTTAAAAACAACCACTTTACTTCAGAGCCTCAAGAATTCATATCTCCTGAAACTTATGAAAAGTTTATGCAACGTGGTTATCCTAAGATAGGAGATGTTTTGTTTACAACTGAAGCTCCTTTAGGAAATGTCTGTAAAATTCCTAATATAGCAGAATTAAAACCAAAATTTGGAGTTGGACAGCGTATAATAACATTACAACCTCATAAAGAATCATTAGACTCAACATTCTTAGAATATGTTTTACTTTCGAAAAAATTTCAATCAAAACTTTTTCAAAAGAAATCAGGTTCAACTGTTATAGGCATTAGAAGCAAATTGTTAAAACAATTAACAATTCCTGTACCACATAAATCTAAGCAGTTAAAATATGCAAACATAGTAAATCAGCGCGACAAATTAAAACTTATTGCTCAGCAGATTAGTAAAAAAATTAGCATTATTCAAAAAACTGTATTCAATGATTTTTTTGATGGTGATAATTTTCAAATAAAAAAAATCTCAGAATGTACTGATACTGTTTCTGGCGGAACGCCTTCGACTTCGCATAAAGAGTATTACGAAAATGGAAATATCCCATGGATAACAAGCACAGAAGTTAGCCAAGGCTATATAAACCATGCACTTAAACACATTACTAAAGAAGGATTAAAAAACTCATCAGCCAAACTCGTTCCTGAGAACACTGTTGTTGTAGCAATGTACTGCAAAGGAACTGCTGGAAAAGCAGGTCTGTTAAAAATACAGGCAGCCACTAACCAGGCTTTATGTTGTATATTACCTTGCAATCTTTTTAATCCAATATACCTATACCATGCATTAAATAATAGTGAACACATATTACAATCTCAGTTAAAAGGAGGTGTTCAAAAAAATTTAAGTCAGGAATTAATACGCAATTTAGAAATCAAGGTACCACCTATTCTGTTACAAAATAAGTTCGCTGATATTATTAAAAGACTCGACAAACTAAAATTTAATTTCAATAGTTTTAATCAAAATATAATACTTCTATATATTTTGATTAAAACTATTGAGATTTCAAACTTGCTCATTAATTTATTGTTTTCTTAAAAAAATTTACAACTACAGCAACTAATGGAGCAAGTTTATGAATACCTCCCTGTTTATCAATCAAGTGCAAGAAGCTATGTCTGGCTGCTTAAATGCAGAGCAGTCACAAATCCTTAGTCAGGTTTTGCAGGAAAAACTACATAACCGAAAAATTTATTCTATAGATGTCAATGAACCAACCAGAACCAATGATGACTCTAATGAAAGCCTTTTAAATAAATTCTTAGATGCAAAGCAAGTAGAAGGCTGCAGCCCACGTACTTTAAAGTACTACCGCTACACATTAAATACCTTTTTAGATAGCAACAGTAAAAAGGTTACTTTAGCAACTACCGATGATCTGCGTGCCTATTTAAGTAATTACGAACAAACACATTCCTGCACCAAGGTAAACATTGACAATATACGTCGGATCCTGTCAACCTTTTTTGCTTGGCTTGAGGATGAAGACTTCATTATTAAAAGTCCGGTCAGACGCATCCATAAGATCAGAAAGCAGAAGGTTGTAAAAGAAACCTACAGTGATGAATCCTTAGAAAAAATGCGCGATGAGTGCAGCAATTTGCGCGATTTAGCTATGATTGATCTTCTCGCTTCAACAGGTATGCGCGTAGGTGAGCTAGTAAACCTTAACCGTGAAGATATTGACTTTGAAAATCGCGAATGCGTCGTTTTAGGCAAAGGCAACAAACAGCGCCCAGTTTATTTTGATGCGCGGACTAAAATTCACTTAAGCAATTACTTAAAGTCTAGGACAGACGACAACCCTGCCCTGTTTATCTCACTTAATCAAAAGAAATGCAGCCGACTTAATATCAGCGGGGTTGAAATCAGGATTAGAAACCTTGGTAAAAGGTTGGGTATCAATAAAGCTCACCCTCACAAATTCAGAAGGACCTTGGCTACCAAGGCTATTGATAAAGGCATGCCAATTGAACAATTACAGCAATTGCTGGGTCACTCACAAATTGATACCACCATGCAATACGCAATGGTAAATCAGTCCAATGTAAAACAATCACATAGAAAATTCATTGCCTAGGGGAATACTGCAATGAGCGATAGCAAAAATTTAGTCAAATCCATATTTAGCGAGTTGTTTGGTGATATTAATGCAAATAGTAAGAAATGGCCAACAGATAAGATTTCTAATTTATTTAATTTACAAATGGGTAAAACACCATCTAGAGCAAATAAATTATATTGGGATAAACCTCATCATAAATGGTTATCTATTTCGGATCTAAATAACGCTAATGCTTGCTGTATTAACACAAAAGAAAAAATTTCTGACATTGCAGTTAATGAATCTGGAATCAAACCTGTTCCTAGTAATACAGTTTTGATGAGCTTTAAGTTATCAATAGGAAAAACCATCATAACTAATGAAGAAATATTTACTAATGAAGCTATAATGGCTTTTTTACCCAAAAACCAGAATATAAGCAATCAATATCTGTCAACTTTTCTATCCTACTTTAAGTGGTCACAAGTGTCTTCTTCCGCAGTTAAAGGATCAACTTTAAATAAAGCAAAAATAGGCTCAACACAAATTCCCATTCCTCCTCTTAATTTACAAGATGATTATTCTGTTATTATCAAACATATCGACAAATTAAAACTTATAGCTCAGCAAATACTAGAAAAAGTTGAATTACTTAAAAATACGATATTTAGCGAGTTGTTTGGTGATATTAATGCAAATAGTAAAAAATGGCCAACAGATAAGATTTCTAATTTATTTAATTTACAAATGGGTAAAACACCATCTAGAGCAAATAAATTATATTGGGATAAACCTCATCATAAATGGTTATCTATTTCGGATCTAAATAACGCTAATGCTTGCTGTATTAACACAAAAGAAAAAATTTCTGACATTGCAGTTAATGAATCTGGAATCAAACCTGTTCCTAGTAATACAGTTTTGATGAGCTTTAAGTTATCAATAGGAAAAACCATCATAACTAATGAAGAAATATTTACTAATGAAGCTATAATGGCTTTTTTACCCAAAAACCAGAATATAAGCAATCAATATCTGTCAACTTTTCTATCCTACTTTAAGTGGTCACAAGTGTCTTCTTCCGCAGTTAAAGGATCAACTTTAAATAAAGCAAAAATAGGCTCAACACAAATTCCCATTCCTCCTCTTAATTTACAAGATGATTATTCTGTTATTATCAAACATATCGACAAACTAAAAGCTAACATTGAGCAAATCCTCAAAATATTGGAGTAGGCTATAACAGTAAGTTTTCGAGGTCACTTTATGGGCAATTTTGACTTTCTTTTAAAGCAGCCTAACTTCGCTGCCTTTGCTAACCTAGCCTGCCAAGCAGAAAGCACAGCAGTGCAGTTTCCTACCGGCGCAATTCTGGGATGTCGCTCTGCAGCTGAATCTGCCACCAAATGGCTGTATACAGCTGATAACTCACTGCGCAGGATTCAGCCTGATCCCTATCGTGTCAGCTTCTATGAACTTACTTCAAACTACCACTTCAGGCAGCTAATCGGCCAAAACATCTCCAATCACCTGTTTTTCATCCGTAAGGCAGGCAACGAGGCCGCCCACAATCCGACCAAATTCACCATTGGCGATGCTGTATTTACTTTAAATTCACTGTTCATGTACATGGACTGGATTGATCAGATCTACGGCAGCGGGCAGGCCTTCAGGCGTTTTCATAAAGATCTAGTTTTAAATCCGAGATCAGGCGTAACTGCAGCCTCAAGACCACAGTCAGCGGTTCAGCCGACAGCAGCAAAACAGCCGGTACAGCACTCTGCTCCTGCAGTATCAGCTGCAGCCGTGCAGGCAAAGCCGGATGCCGATGCAAATGCAGCGCAAAAACAGCTTAAAGCATCTTCTAAGAGCAATAATTCAAAAGTCAGCATATCTCAGCCGCAGTCAGCTTTACCGGCGACTGCAAAAAAAGCGGTGCCGGAAACTCTGGCTGAAGAACTCACTAAGCGCAGAGAACAGCATGCCTCTAAGTATCAGGCGCCTAAAACCGATATTTCTGAAGAGGAAACCCGCAGACGCTTTATTGATTCAAGACTGCAGGATGCCGGGTGGAAAATCGGCTCTGACTGCCTAACTGAATATGAAGTTTCCGGCATGCCTAACGCTGCCGGCATCGGTTATGCAGATTACGTAATGTTCGATAACGACGGTACTCCGCTTGCCGTCATTGAAGCTAAAAAGTTCTTCGCAGATCCGTCCGTCGGCCGCCATCAGGCCATGCTCTATGCTGAGTGCCTTGAAAAGAAGTACGGCCGCAAGCCTGCGGTCTTCCTGACTAACGGCAATGAAATCATCTTAATTGAATACGGCAATGAACGTCGGGTATCGTCCTTCTACACCAAAAGCGATCTGCAGACCCTGCACTATAACTACAGTCATCGCCAGAAGCTGCAGGATCTGAACCTCGATCCGCTCTGCCGCTATTATCAGATTGAAGCTGTTAATGCTGTCTGTGAGCGCTTCAGTAAGGGATACCGCAAAGCTCTGCTGGTGATGGCAACCGGCAGCGGCAAGACTTTAACTGTGCTTAATCTAATCAAGGTGCTCTGTGAAAAGGGCTGGGTTAAAAATGTGCTCTTTTTGGCAGATCGCAAGGCCTTGGTGTCGCAGGCCTTCAGCGCGGCTAAAATGCAGCTGAAGTCTTTCCCGCTGGCAAATCTCTGTGCTGACAAGCCTGAAGACCGATCTCCGGGTGCCCGCATTGTGTTCTCTACTTATCAGACCATGATCGGGACCATTGATGAAAACCGCAATGAGGACGGCAGCCGTTTGTTCTCTTCGGGGCACTTCAATCTTATTGTCTGTGATGAGGCGCATCGGTCGATTTACAACAAGTACCGCGAGATCTTCGATTATTTCGACTCCTACTTAGTAGGCCTTACTGCCACCCCGAAGGATGACATCGACATCAATACCTACAAAGTATTTAATCAGGACAAAGATAATCCTACCTACTATTACCCGCTTAAAAAAGCAGTAGAAGACAAAGTTTTAGTTGACTTCCATACCTTGAAGCTCAATACCGGATTTCAGCGCAGCGGCATTAAGTATGCCGATCTGTCCGAGGCTGAAAAAGAAATGTGGGAGGAGACTTTTGCCGATCTTACAAATGAAAATGGCAGCATGATCACCGAGATCTCCAGCGGAGCTATCGATAACTGGCTGTTCAATCAGGACACAATTAAGCAGATTTTAGATCAGCTGATGACTAACGGTCTTAAAATCGATAACGGCGATAAAATAGGCAAAACAATCATCTTTGCACGCAGTCACCGCCATGCTGAAGTGATCCGCGATGTTTTCCTGCAGCAGTACCCGTATCTGGGCAATGAATTCTGCAAGGTGATCGACAATCAGATCAGCTACTGTGAAAACCTGATAGACCAGTTTAAAGACCCGTCTAAAATGCCGCAGATAGCAGTCTCAGTGGATATGCTCGATACCGGCATCGATGTGCCGGAATGCCTAAATCTGGTGTTTTACAAGCCGGTTTACAGTTATGCCAAGTTCTGGCAGATGATTGGCCGCGGCACGCGCAAATGCCCGGGACTGATTGACGGAAAGGACAAGGATCATTTCCTGATTATCGATGCCTGCGGCAACTTTGAGTACTTCAACACCAATCCACAGGGACGCGCTACTAAAGCGATCAAATCACTGGAGCATCTTACCTTCGAGCTCAGACTGAAACTGCTTGCCAGCCTGCAGCAGTCTGAACATCAGGAGGATTATCAGGCTTATGCTGAAAAGACTATTTCTGATCTGGCAGCTAAAGTCGGCGCTATCCCAGAGAACAGCTTCCAGGCGCAGAACCACCCCCAGGCGGTGCGAGAATTTAAGCAGCCTAAAGCCTATGAAAACCTTACCTCAGAGATCATTGAGCATGCCTCAAAAGAATTGGGAGCGATCATTCCTGCTGATTTTAAGGATGACATTCGGGCTCGGCGCTTTGATTATCTGCTGTATTCCTTAGAGTATTTTATAAGCTCCAATAATAAGGATCGCGGACTGCTGACGATGTTATACAAGCGCCTTCAAGCTATCGCAAAAGCTCTGCGGAAATTACAAGATGAGATCCCGGATATCGGAAGGCAGCGCAAGTGGATTGACTGCATTTTAAGTGCAAACTTTCTTAAAGAGCTTAACTTAACGCAGCTTGAGCAGATCAGAGTACATCTGCGGGACTTGTGCTTTTTTATTACATCAGATCCTGAGTTTTATAAAATTGTAGATTTCACCGACCAGCTTGAAGTTAAAGAGTATGATTCGGACGGGATTAAAAAATACCCCGATGAAAACTTTGAGTCCTACGAACAACGTTTTAAGGATTACATCCTTGAACATCTGAATGAAGGCGTGATCAGCAAGCTGCACAACAACCAGCCGCTGTCTGACAGCGATATCGCTCACTTGGAGCTTATCGTCTGGCGGGATCTGGGCTCTAAGGAAGAGTATCTGCAGGCTTTTAAAGGACAGAACGTCGGCGTGCTGATCCGCAGGACTGCAGGCTTAAGCCAGCAGGCAGCCAAAGAGCTGTTTGCTGAATTTCTGCGCAGCTACCAGCTCAATCCGCTGCAGTCGCGCTTCATCAATATGGTGATTGAGTATATCGTCAAAAACGGCATTCTGGAAAGAAATGCATTGAACGAGCCGCCGTTTGTAGCAGCTTTTGCTCAGACCTTTGATGAAGCTGCGCCCGGGATGCTGCAGTCTTTCTTAACAACTATAGATAAGCTGCAGGAAAATGCCGCAATACCGTTGAGTGCGGTGGCTGCTGCCCCCATGCAGGCGCAGATCCAATAGAATGGCGCCAACCGCTGTCTTTAAGGGACAGCGGCAAGCAGCCGGCTCTGCAAGTCAGTGCACTGCCGGCCCGGGTCAGCCCAGCACAATCACTCTTGCTGAGCTTTTGCCTGCCTGCGCATCCGGCGGCGGCTGAAGTACTGCGCAAGCTTAAAGTAAAGCACAGTGCCTAAGACTAAGGCAGCCAGACCGCCGATGCTTAAGGCATAGCGCCAGGACGGCAGCTCTGCATGTCCCTGTGCGTAGGCTTTGACAAAATTCCCAGCCCGGCAGCCGCGGGCGCTGCAGCGCGTCTCGCGCCCGTAGGTACCGTTCTGCAGCCAGATCTGGTTTGGAAAGGCCACAAAGATATCTAAATCCTTATACAGATAATTAGCGCTGGAGGAAAATGTGGTCATAAAGCTTAAGAATTGGCGCGGATCAGCGGACAGCCGCTTTAAAGCATCAAAGGACACGCCCGGCTCTAAGGTCAGATATCCCGAGCTTGACTGTGCGTCATGAGTAATGATCAGCTGATCCATGATAGTCCCATCAGGGGCTGCATCGACACGCACCGCGGCCGTACGCGAGATCGCGGCACGGTCAATAATCAGCGTATCCGCCCTGCCGTTGAGCAGATCTAAAACGCCGCGCGCGCCCAGCTGCAGCTGCTGCAGTCTGCCCTGCTCACCTGCCGGCAGATTAAGACGCATTAAACCATGCCGGACCGTGAGGCTGCGCGCCTGCAGCGCACCGCTGATTTGCGCCCGCCCGCCGGGCTGATTAATCTCCAATGCAGGCCCCTGCACATCGCCGTTTATAAGGATGTTGGCGCGCGGATCGCCTGCAGGTTCGGAAGGTCCGGAGGCGGCTGCCGCGACCTTGCTGATGCCTAAATTAAGCCTGGTGGTCAAAGTCTCCGGCTTGACTCCGTCAGGCAGATGCAGCTGCGTGCCGATAAAGCAAGCGGACTTATGCGGCAGCCTGCCGTAAAAATTCCCCGCAGCCGCGCCGTGAGCAGTGGGCGCATGCAGATTGAGCGGCAGCGGCCGGCGCGACTTCTGTGCATCATCCAGATCATCCGTCAGCGGCTGCGGATGCCAGGCAATCTCTATATTCCCGTAGATCTGCGCCCGCCCGGTTAAATTGATTTCACCCACATAGGCGCCGGGCGCAGCATAGATCGCAGCCTGACCGCCCTCCAATCGCCCGGAGATGTTGATCTTCTGAGCAAGGGGCCCCTCTAAGGGCGGCAGCAGCGGCAAAGCTGCCGCCGGATCGCCGGCTGCAGCCGGAATAGAGCGCGAGCGCTGCCACGAGCCCTGCGCCTCAGTTAAGTCCGAGTAGATATTCGAGCCGTAATCGGCGCTTAGGGCAATGCCGTCAGCTGCCGGCGCGCTTAAGACGCCGTCTATCTGCAGCACATTGTCATGGCCGTTGGTAAGCGCCGCTGCCATGCTGCGCGGTCCTGTCACCCGCACGTAGGACTGAAAAGGCAGGGTCAGGCGATTGTATGAGCCGTCTGCGCGCACGCCGATGGAGCCGATACCGGATGAAGTGACGGTGCCGCCGGCTAAGATGTCATTATAGGAGCCGTATAAGTGCAGACCTACCGCCAGAGGAGCGCTGTTGGGGCGCAGAGTATAGTCGCCTGCATGGTTAATGTCCCCGTAAGCAAAGCTCAGCTGCTGTCTTAAGGGCTCTTCCCTGGTTCCGAAGGTATAAATCGAGCGTCCGTAATGCCGGCGCGGATTGACGTTAAAGCCCAGATCCTGCAGCACCGCCAGCTCCAGCTCCATTAAATTGCCGTAATTGACGTAATTCCAATCCGAGGACAGCGCAGCGCGCAGAATGAGCTGCGGCTGCCCGTGCTCATCAAAGCGCAGCGGAATGCCGTACAAATCATCCTTGATGTAGAAGGGGGAACTGACGCCGGCATCTTTAAGCACCGCGCTGACATGCGCACCGGTAAAATAAAGCCCGCAGTTTTCCTCATGCGCAAAAGAGCAGCCCTGGCCTAAAGCAGAGAGCTTATCGCCATTGATCATGCGCTCGGTGAAGCGGCTGTAGATGTGCTGATCAAAGGGCGTGGCCGGCAGCCTGAAGCCCTGGTCGTCCACATGACTGTAAAAAGCCAGATTCTGCAGCAGAGTGCGCATGGACACTGCTTTGAGATCTAAGGACAAGCCCTGCCGGGGCAGCGCACCGGTATTAAGCGACAGCCCCTGCGCAGCAAGCTCGGGCTGCAGATAGAGCCAGGCAAGACCCGCCTCTTCCAGATCTTCAAGGCCAAGCTGCACTGCATCATCTTCCTCCTGCTGCGCGCTGCGCTGTTCTAAAGCGGCAAGCTGCGCGCTGCGCCCGTCAGTCTCAATCCGGCTGCAGGCATCTAAATGATCGCTGCCCGCGCCGCCGGCAAAGACTAAAAAGGGAAAGACCAGCCCGCCGTTATGCCGCGCATCGTCTTGGAGCAGAGCGTCTAAATATTTAAGCGGTACCAGCTGCAGCTGCGGATCAGAAGCTGCGGGCAGAAGCGTGCCTGAGACTTTAAACTGCTGCTGCAGAGCCGCGGTCTGAGCCTGTGGATTTAAGGCGGCCGCAAAGAGCGGCTGCAGTTCATCATTATCCTCAGATTCTGCTGCGGCGGCGGCCAGCTCACCCGGCACCGGCTTGAGCGCCGGCTGCCCTGCACTCTGCGGCTGCGCTGCCGCCTGCAGGCTCAAAACCAAGGCGGCTGGCAGCAGGAATTTAAGCGCACTGCTCTGCATGGTTTAGAACTTGGGGGGATTGAGCATGATCACGCGCCCGGAGCGCTCGGTTAAGGCGCGCTGCAGAATTTCCTGATCGATCTCGGGATCTGCAAAGAACTCCTCATCTGCCTTAGTAAAGGTAAAAGGCTGATTAGTCAGCTCTTCAAACTCAGCCTGGGTGCGCGAGAGCGGCTGATGGACTTCAATATAGATGGCGCCCTCAGGGGTCTTGACGTACTTAATCGGCTGATTGATAAAGGCCACGCGGGTCCCTACCGGCACGTTATTGAACAGATATTCAATATCGTCATGGCGCAGACGCACGCAGCCGTGGCTGACGCGCAGACCGATGCCGAAGTCAGCGTTGGTGCCGTGAATGGCAAAGAGTTTGCCGACGTACAGGGCAAATAAGCCCATGGGATTATCGGGGCCGGCCGGCCATACCGCAGGCAGCGGCTCGCCGGCGGCTGCAGCCTCGCGGCGCATCTGCGCCGTCGGCGTCCAGGTAGGATTGGCGCGCTTGCGCTCGACCTTGGTGACCCAGCTGAGCGGTGTACCCTTGCCCACCTCGCCGATGCCGATAGGAAAAACTTCAACCTGATTGTCGTGGTAGTAGTACAGGCGCATCTCAGGGGAATTTACCACGATCCCATCGCGCTTGGCATCAGGCAGGATCAGCCGCAGCGGCACAATTAAGCGGCTGCCCTTAAGCGGCACAATCGGATCGACGTAAGGATTGGCCTCGATCATATTGGACAGGCCCAATTTATAGTGCGCGGCCACGTATTCAAGGGTAGTGACGCCCTCAGGGTCAATTAAATAAGTATCATCCTCGCCTACTATCTGCGTGCTCTCAGTTAGGGGATAGGAATGAAAGATCACGCTGTCCGGGACATTATGCTGCGTGGTTTCTTCAAAAGCCCCGGCACTTAAGGAGGCCAGCAGAGCGCACAGGCACGCGGCGCTTAAAAGCTTATTCATAAAAAGATCCTTAATTATGCGCCGCCTGATGCGCCGGCGGCAGACCGCTTTATTTTACTTTTTTTCCAACACTTGTGCTGACTTGGAGCGCAAAAAGCGCCGCCCAGGCGCGGTCCCGGCGCCCCCTTACGCACCATTGCGGTGCGTGGATGCACAATTTTTTGTGACCGGCAGCGCATTAACTGCCCGAAACTGCCGTTTTCATGGCAAAATAAGGGGCTGTTTTTTTTATTTAATGCCGCTGACAGGGCCGGGGGCCCAGCGCGCTGATTTCACTTTATCGGAGCTTACAGAACAAATGGCAACCAATGACACTGCTTACAATCCGCAGGAGATTGAGCCGGAAATTCAGCAGTATTGGCAGGAGCATGAGACTTTCCATGCCTGCGAGGATCAGAGCAGAGAGAAGTATTACTGCCTCGTGATGTTCCCCTATCCGTCAGGCAAGCTGCACATGGGCCATGTGCGCAACTACACCATCGGCGACGTGATTGCCCGCTATCAGCGTCTGCAGGGCAAAAATGTGATGGCCCCTATCGGCTGGGACTCCTTTGGTCTGCCGGCTGAAAATGCCGCCATTAAGAACAATGCTCAGCCGGCCGACTGGACTTACGCCAACATTGCCTATATGAAGCGGCAGTTAAAGTCCTTAGGCTTATCCTACGACTGGCAGCGCGAAGTGGCCACCTGCCGTCCCGAGTACTACAAATGGGAGCAGCAGTTCTTCGGGGAGCTGTACAAAAAGGGACTTGTGTATAAGAAGGTTTCTACCGTCAACTGGTGCCCGAACGATCAGACCGTGCTGGCCAACGAACAGGTGGTGGACGGCCGCTGCTGGCGCTGCGACGCTAAAGTCGAGCTGCGCGAAATTCCGCAGTGGTATTTAAAGATCACCGCCTACGCCGAGGAGCTGCTGCAGGACATCGATAAGCTCGACGGCTGGCCCGAGCGCGTGCGCACCATGCAGCGCAATTGGATCGGCAAGTCCAAGGGTCTGGAGATCACCTTCAAGGTAGCGGACAGCGAGGATACCGTGACGGTCTATACCACCCGTCCGGATACCTTCATGGGCATTACCTATATGGCCATCTCCGCCAACCACCCCTTAGCCCGCAAAGCCTGCGAGCACAATGCTGAGCTGGCCGCCTTCTGTCAGGAATGCCGCACGCAGAAATTTGCTGAAGCCGACATCGCCACCATGGAAAAGAAGGGCATGCCGACAGGCCTTAATGCCGTGCACCCTATTACCGGCGAAAAATTCCCCATCCTGGTGGCCAACTTCGTCATCATGGATTACGGCACCGGCGCCGTGATGTCCGTCCCGGCCCATGACGAGCGCGACTACGAATTTGCCAAAAAATACAATCTGCCCATCAAAGGCGTGATCCGCCCGGCGGACGGCCCGGAGCCTGATTTATCCCAGGGCGCCTTCACCGATCACGGCGTGCTGTACAATTCAGGCGAGTTTGACGGCCTTAATTTCGAGCAGGCTTTTGACGCCATTGCCGACAAGCTGGAGGCGCAGGGCTGCGCGCAGCGCAAGGTCAACTACCGTCTGCGCGACTGGTGCATTTCCCGTCAGCGCTACTGGGGCGCTCCCATTCCGATGCTGACCTTGGAGGACGGCACCATTGTCCCGGAGAAGGCTGAGAACCTGCCGGTCACTCTGCCCACCGACGTCAAGATTGACGGCGTGACCTCGCCTTTAAAGACCGATCCCAGCTGGTATCAGACCTCATACGAGGGCAAGCCCGCCGTCCGCGAGACTGATACCTTTGACACCTTCATGGAGTCTTCCTGGTACTTCGCCCGCTACTGCTCGCCGCGCTATGAAGGCGGCATGGTGGAAAAGAGCGCAGCCGACTACTGGCTTCCGGTCGATCAGTACATCGGCGGCATTGAGCACGCCGTACTGCATCTGCTCTATTCGCGCTTCTTCTTCAAACTGATGCGCGATGCCGGCATGGTCAGCGGCGATGAGCCCTTCAAGCGGCTGCTCTGCCAGGGCATGGTGCTGGCTGACGCCTTCTACTACGTCAACGAAGCCGGCGCGCGCGTGTGGGTCAGCCCGCTTGACGCCGTCGTCACTCGCGACGATAAGGGCAACATCATCAAGGCCGTGGATGCCGCAGGTCACGAGCTGGTGCACGAGGGCATGATCAAGATGTCCAAGAGCAAGAACAACGGCATCGATCCTGAAGATATGGTCCGGCTGTACGGCGCTGATACCGTGCGCCTGTTCATGATGTTCGCCTCGCCGGCTGAGCTTACCTTAGAGTGGCGGCAGTCCGGCGTGGAAGGGGCCAACCGCTTCTTAAAGAAGCTGTGGAAGCAGGTGTGCGATCTTACCGCTGACGGCGCTTATGTCCCGCTGGACAAGAGCGCTTTGGGCCATGAGGAAAAGCAGCTGCGCTCGCTGCTGCACCGCACTATCGCCAAGGTCTCCGATGACATCGGCCGCCGCCAGACCTTCAACACGGCTATTGCTTCGGTGATGGAGCTTTTAAACGCTGCCGCAAAGTACAATCGCAAGGATGCCGTGGGCCTCAGCGTGCGCTATGAGATCTACAACGCCGCCGTACTGATGCTCTATCCTATCGTGCCGCACATCTGCTTTAAGCTCTACCGCATGCTGGGCAACAGCGCAGACATTGATCTGCAGGCCCGCTGGCCTGAAGTCGACCAGAGCGCCTTAACGGCCGACGAGCTGCTCATCGTCGTGCAGGTCAACGGCAAGGTGCGCGCCCGCGTCACCGTTCCGGCTGACATGGGCGAGGAAGAGATTAAGCAGACCGCGCTGCAGGATGCCGGCACGGCAAAATACTTAGAGGGCAAAGCGGTCCGCAAAGTCATCTATGTTAAGGGCCGTTTAGTCAACATCGTGGCTGCCTGATCGGTATTTGGAGGATTCATGCGTTTTGCTTCATGCTGCTGCCTGTGCCTTGCCCTGGCGCTCTTGAGCGCCTGCGGCTTTCATCTGCCCCATCAAACCAAGCTTGATGAAGCGGTGCCTGAGCTCAACGTCGAAGGCGACTATCATCATCAGTTTTACAAAATGGTGGTGCAGAAGCTGCGCATCAGCGGCGTGAAGGTCAATTCGCAGGGCGATCCGGGCTTTGCGGCCAATCAGGAAGTCCCCACTTTGCTGATCCCTGAGCCTTCAGTGGATAACGTAGTGGTAGCGGTAGACTCCCGCGCGCAGGCTCTGGAGCGCAATTTATTCGTGCAGGTGGCGATGACGCTGTTAATTCCGCATCACCGCCCCATCATCATGCGCAACTCTCTGACCCGCACGGTGCTCAATAAAACCGGTCACTCGCTGGCCTCGGAGAACGAGATCGACATCGTCACCTCTGAGACCTACGAAGAGCTGGCCTCGCAGATGGTGATCCGCATCGGCTATTTAGGCCGCGAATCAGATCCGGATGCCCGGGTGCCGCTGCCGCAGGACCTGGTGACCAGCGCCGATGATCCCTCAAGTCAGGTCACTGCGGTCAATCCCTACGAGGGCATGACTCTGATTGAAGCGCTGCAGCAGCAGGACGCGGAAGATCAGGCTAAGGCGCAGCAGGTGGATTTAAATGAGCTCAATAACGGGAGCGTCTATACCAATCCGCAGCTGCCGCCAATAGAGCCGCAGTTAAAGCACGAAGCCCCGGACACGCTCAATACTAAGGCTCAGCCATAATATTCTTCCTTTCTATTAGACAGCCGCGGCTTGGCGCGGCTGTCATCATTTAATGCCTTTTTTCTGCTACACTGCACTCGAAGTTTCAGCTGGGACCTGCGGGTTCTGCAGTCCCTTGGATTAGAGAGCAATATATGACCGATCAGCGCGCGCCCTTGTACATCCTGAGCTCAGAAGAGCCGCTTTTAAAGCAGGATCGCAGCAGTCAGCTGCTGCAGACAGCGCGCACGCAGCTGCCCCATGCCTCCTATTTAATTTTCACCGAGGCCGACTTTAAGTCAGCAGGCGGTCCGGCCAATTTAGCGCGTTTGGAAAACGAGCTGCGCGATCCGGGCCTTTTCGGCGGCGATCGCATCATCAAGCTCTACTTTAAAGAATACGATAATACCGCAGCGCAGGCCTTAATGGCGGTGGTGCGCTATTTCCGCCCCGGGATGTTTGTGATTGTCGATGTGCCGCGGCTCACGACGGCCTTTGCCAAGCTGCCGGCCGCTAAGATCCCAGCCCAGCCCAATAAGCGCGCCGATCTCAAAAAGACCGCCATTTCCTGCGTCAAAGGGATCGGCGGGTCATTGGAGATCATCTACCCGCCCAATCCCCAGGAGCTGCCGCAGTTTATTGCCAGGCGCTGTCAGGCTTACGGCTTTACTATCGACCCTCGGACTGCGGCGCTGCTGGCCTCCCTTAACGAGGGCAATCTGACCGCTATTGATCAGGCGCTGCAGCTGATGGTGCTCAACGCCAAACAGGGAGCGATTACGCCTGATGATCTCAATACCTATTTCTCCGATGACAGCCGCTTCTCGGTCTTTACCTTCGCAGAGGCCCTGCTGTCAGGCCAGGGGGTACGCGCGCTCAACATCTTAAATGCCGTCACCCAGGCTGAAAGCGGCGGAGCGGCGGCCGCACTGCCCATTTTAATTTCCCGCCTTGACAGCTGCCTGAACGTCATTGTCAAGCTCAGAGGCGCGCGCCTGCCGCCCCAGCAGCAAACGGCGCTGCTGCTCTCGTCTGGCATAGTCACGCCGGCGCTGAAGCAGGCCTGTCTGCAGGCGGCGCACAATATGCCCCCGCAGCTGTTAAACTTCCTGATTGCCAATTTAAAGGAGTGCGCCCTGCTGCACTCGCACTTTGCCTTTGACGAAGCGTCCGCGCTGCTGCAGACCATGGCGGTCGCGGTCAACAACTTCGGAGCCATGGCCTATGGAGCGGCCTAAGGCCTTAGGCTTTTTAGGCGGATCGTTCGATCCCATCCACAAGGGCCATCTGCATTTGGCCCAGGAGGTCAGACGCACCTTTAATTTAGACAAGATTGTGCTGATCCCTAACGCCCATCCGCCCCACAAGGCCGGCAATTACACCTCCTACGCCGATCGCCTTAAGATGAGCGCGCTGGCCCTGCAGGCTTTAAATCACCGCCAGTATGAGATCTCTACCTTAGAGCAGGATGCAGCGAAGGCGCACTATACCGCAGACACTTTGAAGCTGCTGCGATTGCAGTACGGGCCTGAAGCGCGGCTGTTCTTTATTATGGGCATGGACTCACTGCTGACGCTTGACACCTGGCATGAAGGGCTCACCTTAACTGACAGTGCGCATTTGGCGGTGCTGCTGCGCCCGGGCTATACACTCAATTTGGCAGATGAGACCGCTCTTTCGGCGCAGCTTAAAGCGTATTTAGAACAGAAGCTGGTCACCGCCGCCCCAGACAGCGCTGAGTTTAAGGCGGCCGCAGCCAAGCCCAGCGGGCGCATCTTTATTGTGCACAGCCGGGAATACGCGGTATCCTCTACGCAGCTGCGCGCAGATCTCGCCGCTTTAAATCAAAGCGCGGCCATGGCAGCCGATGCAGAGCGTTCGGCGCAGCATGAGGTGAAAAACATGCTGACAGCGCCGGTGCTGCGCTACATTACCGCCCATCAGCTCTACAAAACCGGCGGAAAATAGCGCTGCAGTGCTATACTAAGCGTCGATTTACCGCAGCGCTCAGCTTGAGATCTCAACATGGCATATATCAAACCCCGCACCTTAATTAATCACTGCTTTGCTTTAAATGAATTTATCCCCGGGATCTGCACCTGCTTTAACGGCAGCCCGCTGATTGCAAAGGAATTGGCAGCCAACACCGCAGTAAGTCATGCCGGCTTCCTGCGCGACAGCCGCTTGATCTCTGTGATTAATGCTGCCCTGCAGGGCCGGGACAATCCGCTGGCAGATTTCGACGACAGAATCATCAATGCCCCGGAGAATCGCTCCAGCTTCAAGGTGGTCAACGCAATCTACT
The DNA here is from genome assembly GCA_944389865.1 of uncultured Succinivibrionaceae bacterium. Lineage (GTDB taxonomy): Bacteria > Pseudomonadota > Gammaproteobacteria > Enterobacterales > Succinivibrionaceae > Avisuccinivibrio. The sequence continues at coordinate 10,684 of CALXNX010000002.1, read as the reverse complement.
ATCTCTATGCCGCCTCAGTGCTGATCCCCTGGTATTTCACCAAGGGCATCTATCCTGTAAGCGCACAGAAGATGCAGCAGATCTTCACGGCCCCGGCCGATGAGGCCCACATGCTGCGCGACGTGCAGCAGCTGCCGCAGTGGGCCGTCTTTGTATCTCTGCCCTTTTTTGAGGAGCTGCCGTCTGCTGTAAAGCTGCTGTACCCCGCCTGCCTGCGCGATTTCGGCGGCTTTTTCGCCTCGCTGCAGCAAAGCGGCAGCGGGACGCCGGAGCTGTGCCTGCTGATGATGGAACACGGCGGTTTACTCATGGAGCGCCTTAAAGTCAATTTAAGCGCCGCAGACTGCGCTGAGGCCGCAGCGCCCTTTCTTGCCGAGACTGCGCAGAACTTAGCCGTCTTTGCCAAGCAGGATCCGGAGCTTTTCACCCCGGAGTATATCGAGCGCAATAAACAGAGCGTGCTGGAGTTAATTCCGGCGGTGCTGCGCATCCTGCAGGCAGTCTGCACAGCCGCAGGCTTTACAGACTTAAAAGGGCGCGCTGCAATTCCGCACAATCCGCAGAACGCCCAGCCTGCTGCCCGCGAGCAGTTCTTCTGCCTGCAGTAGACAGAACGGCAAATCAGGGTACAATCTCAGCCTTAAGCACCGGAGCATGGTTTCGGCGCTGTTTTGAAGACGGATTTAATTTTTAGTCTCAGGCAGATAAAAGAGGTATATCAGGACTTTATGCTGGAGCTTCCTGAAGCATTACACGACAGCCGCACTTTAGCCGCCGCCTGCCGGCACTGCTTAGAGCAGCTGAAGGCCGACCATATTGTGCAGATTGAGGTGGCCGGACATACCATTGTCACGGACTATATGATCATCTGCTCGGGCACTTCTACCCGCCACGTCACCGCCATTGCCGAAAGAATGCTGGAAGCTTTGGCAAAAGCCGGGCTCAAGGGGGCACAGCTCTCGGGCGAGCGCGACGGACAGTGGGTGCTGGCGGACTTAGGCTCCGTGATGGTCCATGTGCTGCTGCCGGAGATGCGCGAGCGCTATGCCCTGGAAAATCTGTATCGCTGCATGGCAGCCGGCGTCAGCGAGGACGCCGTCAGCGCGCAGGCCCTGTCGTGAAGATCCATTTAATCGCTGTCGGCACTAAGATGCCTGCCTGGGTGCAGACCGGCTTTACGGAATATCAGAAGCGCCTGCCCGAGCATTTGGCCTTGGTGCTCCATGAGCTGCCCTTAGAAAAGCGCAGCGCCGGCAGCAGCGTCGATAAAATTAAGGATAAGGAAGGACAGCTCATCTTAAAGACCCTGCCCAAACGCTGTCATGTCATTGCGCTCGATGAACACGGGCGCGAGTTCACCTCGGTGCAGCTGGCCGGGAAGCTTGAGGAGCTGCAGACTTTAGGCATGGATGCGGCCGTGATCATCGGCGGCCCGGACGGACTGTCCCCTGCGGTGCTGCAGCGCGCGGATGAAGCCTGGGCGCTCTCGCGCCTGACGCTGCCCCACCCCTTAGTGCGCATCATCATTGCTGAAACCCTGTATCGGGCCTTCAGCATCACCCAGGCGCTGCCCTATCATCGAGCCTAATCATGCTGTTCAAACGCCGTAAACGTCATGAGCGCGAGCTCTTTAAGGTCAGAAAAAAGCGCCGCCGCAGATCCCATCAAAGCCGCGGCGGCCTGATGGTACGCAATACCGAGCAGGAAAACGGCGTGTTCAAGACCCGCATGTTCATCTGCATCGTCATGACGGTGCTGATGGCGGCGGTGCTCTTTGCCAATCTGTACTATCTGCAGATTGTCTCCTACGAGGACTATTCGACCCGCTCCAATGAAAACCGCATCCGCGTGCTGCCGGTAGTGCCGCAGCGCGGCATTATCTACGATCGCAATCATGTGGTCCTGGCCGACAACCGCCCGGTTTATCATTTAGTGCTGTTCCCGCATAAGGACTACAGCACGCAGGAGACTATTGAAAAGTTAAGCGAGCTCCTCGATCTGCGCCTTTCCGAGCGCGACATCAAAAACATGGTCTATCTGGCGCGCACCCGCAACCGCTTTAACGGGGTGGAAATTGCCGAGGCCTTAAGCGATCAGCAGATCTCTACTTTTGCGGTCAACCGCCATCATTATCCCAATGTGCAGATTGCGGCCAGCTTAAAGCGCTTCTATCCCTTTGCCAACATCGCCACCCATGCCATAGGCTACGTCTCGCGCATCAATCAGCAGGATGTGGAGCAGCTGACGGAAGAGGGCAAAATTGACAATTATGAAGGCTCGCTGGCCATCGGCAAGCTGGGGATTGAAAAGTATTACGAAGATCTGCTGCACGGCACCACCGGCTCGCGCGAGGTGGAAGTGGACAGTCACGGCCGCGTGATCCGCACTTTAAATTATCATCCGCCCAAGCCCGGGCGCGATCTCACCTTAACTCTCGACATCCGCCTGCAGTATTATGCGCAGGAGCTTTTGGGCAATATGCGCGGGGCCATTGCGGCCATTGAGCCATCTACCGGCGAGCTTTTGGCCTTTTACTCCAATCCCTCGTACGATCCGAATCTGTTTGTGCGCGGCATTCGCTCCTCAGAGTACTCCAAGCTTTTAAACCACCCCGGGCGGCCGCTGATTAACCGCGTCACCCAGGGCGGCTACGCCCCGGCCTCCACGGTCAAGCCCCTGCTTACCATCATGGGCCTGAATGAAGGCCTTATCACCACCACCTCCACTTATTTCGGGGGACCTGCCTTCATGCTGCCGGGCTCTACTCACCGCTTCCGCGACTGGCGCTCCTGGGGGCACGGGTGGCTCGACATCTACCGCGCCATTGAGCTGTCGGCCGACACCTACTTCTACGACCTGGCCTACCGCGCCGGCATCGATCGCATTCACGAATACCTCGACTTATTCGGCTTCGGTCGATCTACCGGGGTCGATATTCACGAGGAATCCTTAGGCGTCAACCCCTCGCGCGACTGGAAGATGCGCCGCTTCAATGAGCGCTGGCATTTAGGCGATACCGTGCCCATCGGCATCGGCCAGGGTTATTGGACCACCACCCTGCTGCAGCTGGTCAAAGCCCACTGCATGGTGGCCAATAAGGGCCAGGAGGTTACCCCGCATCTTCTGAAGTTCGCGCAGGATCCGCTCACCCCCGATGAGCCGCCGGCGCCTTACGAGGACAAGCTTAAAGACACGCTCTTCCCGGTCAAGGATCAAAGCTATTGGGACGTCTCGCGCGCCGGCATGTATTTAGTGGTCAATGGCCCCGAGGGCACCGGACGGCGCGCCTTCTACGGGGCCAAATACAAGGCCGCCGGCAAGTCCGGCACCGCGCAGATCGTGTCCATCAAGCAGGGCCAGAAATACGATGCCTCCAAGCTTAAAGTCGAGCATCGCGACAATGCGCTGTTCGTGGCTTTTGCGCCCTTTGTCCATCCGCGCATTCTCGTTGGGATCATCCTCGAAAACGAAGGCGGCGGCTCGGCCAAGGCCGCGCCCCTGGCCCGCAAAATGATCGATAAATATCTGCTGGATCTTTATCCTGACGGCTACATGGGCGAAAAGGAGCCGGTGCAGATGAAGTTCGGCTTAGGCGGCACGGTGATGGTGCAGTAGAGGCAGCTATGTTATTGACCGATGAAAAAACCAGGCAGGATCTCAACGAATTAGGCCGCCAGCCCGCTTCCATCTTTATGCGCTGGCATATCGATCTGCCCCTGGTGCTGGGCCTGATGATGACCTTATTTTTATCGCTCATCGTGCTCTATTCGGCCTCCGGCCAGCACCCTGAAATGCTGGTGCGCCAGATCATGCGTACCGGCGCCGCCTTCTTCGTGATGATTGCCGTGGCCCAGCTGCCCCCGCGCTTTTACGGCAAAGCCGCCGTCTATCTCTACATCGCAGGTCTTGTCATGCTGGTGATGGTGGAGCTTTTCGGCGACATCTCCAAGGGCGCGCAGCGCTGGCTGGATTTGGGCTTCATGCGCATTCAGCCCTCGGAGATCTTCAAAGTGGTGATGCCGCTGGTAATTTCCGCCTTTCTGGCGCGCGGCTCCCTGCCCCCGCGCTTTATCAGCGTGGTTGCAGCCTTCATCATCATCCTGGTGCCCATGGGGCTGGTGCTGATCCAGCCTGATTTAGGCACCGCGGGCCTTATAGGCATCTCGGGCTTTATTGCCATCTTTATTGCCGGCATGTCCCTGTGGTGGCTGGCCGCCGGAGGCCTTGCCGCTGCAGCCGCCATTCCGGTAATGTGGAATTATGTGCTGCATGACTATCAAAAGCAGCGCGTACTGACCTTAATTGACCCGGAGTCTGACCCCCTGGGCGCAGGCTATCACATCATTCAGTCGAAAATTGCCATCGGCTCCGGCGGCCTGTTCGGCAAGGGCTGGCTGCAGGGCTCGCAGTCGCAGCTGGATTTTCTGCCCGAGCCGCATACCGACTTCATCTTTGCGGTGCTGGCTGAAGAATTGGGCCTGATCGGCTTTATAATTTTGATGGTGATCTACGGCTACATTATTCTGCGCTGCGTCATCATCAGCTTTCAGGCGCACACCCCTTTTGAAAAGATCCTGTCGGCCAGCTACACCTTTACCTTTGCCTGCTACATCTTCATCAACATCGGCATGGTAAGCGGCATCCTGCCGGTAGTGGGCGTGCCGCTGCCGATGATAAGCTACGGCGGCACCTCGATGATTACGCTGGCAGTAGGCTTCGGCATCATTATGTCGATTCATACGCACAAGCGCACGCTCACCTTCAGGCAGTGAGCAGCCGTGTTAGGATTGATCCCGTGTTTTATAGAATAAGGAGCTTGGCGTGAACCTGAAAAAACGCATCTGCACATTAGGCCTCGCGGCGCTTGTGGGCGCTGCCCTCCCGGTCAGCGCTGCCCCGAGCGTCACTGAGCTTGCCGCCTACTCCGGGCTGTCCGAGCAGGAGCTCAATGCCGCCATTGCCAAGGCGCGCAAACAGCCCGTGATCATTAAGACCATGACCACCCCGTATGAAAGCAAGCCCTGGTGGCAGTACCGCAAGCTCTTTATCACCACCTCGCGCATTCAGGCCGGCCTGCAGTTTTATCTGCAGCATGCGGACACTTTAAAGCGCGCCGAGGCTGAATTAGGCGTGCCGCCTGAAATAGTGTGCGCCATTATCGGCGTGGAAACCTTCTACGGGCGCAATATGGGCACGTGGAAAGTTCTGGATGCCCTCTATACCTTAGGCTTTCACTACCCGCCGCGCGAGAGCTATTTCTCAAAGGAATTTGCCAATTTCGTCAAACTTGCCAAGCGCGAGAATTGGGATCTGACCTCTGTTAAAGGCTCGTATGCCGGCGCCATGGGGATGGGACAGTTTATGCCCAGCTCCTACCTTGATTACGCCATAGACTTTGATCACGACGGCAAAGTCAATCTCTTCAGCGATATTGAAGATGCCATCGGCTCCGTGGCCAATTACTTCAAGGCCCACGGCTGGCAGGCCGGCAGAGGGATCTATTACCCGGCCTTGGCAGCAGGCGATGTCAAAGGCTTAATGGATAAGGAATGGAATTTAACCGCTCGCGAGCTCTATGCCGCCGGCGTCTCCACCAAGGTCAATTTATCGCTCGATGAAAATCTGCGTCTTTTCTCCTATCAATTAGAGGACGGCTCCATGGGCTACGGCGTGGGACTTAACAACTTCAACGCCATCATGCGCTACAACAAGAGCCCGCTGTATGCCCGCGCAGTTTATGAACTCTCTGAGTTCATCCGCATGGCCTACGAAGATCAGCTGCGCGCCCAGGGGATCGACGTGCCGCCGGCAGGCCGCATTCCTTAAGCAAGCCGCAATTTAAGCGCCTGCCTGAACAGGCAGGTGCAGCTCCTCCCTTTTTCTGCAGACTGTACGCAGGGCCGCGCGTCAGGTACAATAAATCCATACATGCGCAATCAACTTAAATTTTTCTATTTTCATTAATGAAGATCTCAGCCCGTTCTAAATTTTATCTGACGCTTCTCGCCGCCGCCGGCGCGCTGTCCCTGCTTTTGACCGCCTGCTCCTCCTCCGAGATGGAGGATGTGATCAATAAGACCCACGGCGCCATCGCCGATGACGGCGCCACCTACGGCAGCGGTCCCAACAACACCAAGCCCTATCCGCAGTCCGAGCCGGTGAATTTAAACGGCGTGGGCGGTGCGGAGGTCAAATACGAGCCCTTATCGCGCGGCGGCAATAAGAATTACACCGTTTTAGGCAAGAATTATCAGGTGTGGCGCGACTGCTCTTCCTATTTGGAGATCGGCACCGCCTCATGGTACGGCCCGGGCTTTCACGGCAATAAGACCTCCAACGGCGAGGTCTACAATCAAAAGGGCTACAGCGCAGCTCATAAAAATCTGCCCCTGCCCTCTTATCTTAAGGTCACCAATTTGGAAAACGGCAAAGCGGTGGTGGTGCGCGTCAATGATCGCGGCCCCTTCCACGGATCGCGCATTATCGACTTATCTGAAGGCGCAGCCAAAGCTATCGATATGACCGGCAAGGGCACCGCTACAGTAAAGCTGGAGTACATCGATGTCCGCCAGGGCAATACCATCGCCAACCTCGCCCACACCGTTTTAAGCGGTCAGGGCTCGGCCGTACTCAACCCGGCAAGCGCGTCTTTGGGAGATAAAGCCGACGCCATCGGCGATTTCATTAAAGATCTCAAAAACGGCGAGAAGCCTTCAGTCGGCACCGCCTTAGCGGCAGGAGCTGCGGTCTACAGCATTGCCTCGGCGGCGGCTGACAAGGCCAAGCAGAGTCAGGCGCTGGAAGATCAGGCGGTTCCAGCCCCGGCTGCCGCTTCCCCCTCGTCTGCATCTCAATCTGCGGTGAATTATCAGGTCAGCTACGCCGCCCCGCAGCCGCAGACGGTCAGCAGCAGCGCCGGCGGCGCTGAGGCCTGGGTGCAGATCTTTACCACCATGGATCAAAAGCGCGCCGCTCAGGTGCAGAATGATTACCGCAACAGTACCTCCTATCCGATCGTGATTGCCGCCGAGGAAGGCTTATACCGCGTGCGCATCGGCCCGGTGCCGGAGAGCGATCTGCAGCGCGTCCTGCTGGAGATGAAAAATCAGGGCTTTAACGATGCCTTCATTAAGCGCTGAGCGCCACTGCGGCGCAGATGCGCTACAATACTCGTTTATAAATATTGGATGCGTAGAATATTTATGTTAACGCTGGGAGCTTCTATGTTTCGCAAGTCCGTCGCCGCAGCTGTGCTGTGCGCCTGCTGCCTGAGTGCAGGTTTGGCTCAGGCTGCCGATGAATCCATTCCCGATCCCTTTGCGGCCTTAAAGAGTCAGAATACCGCGCCGGCAGATAATCCCTTTGCCGCCCCGGTAGATCCCAATACCCCCATTGTCATTCCTGAGCCGCCCTCTTTCGATGCTCAGGCCTGGGTGCTGATGGATTACGCCTCCGGGCAGGTGCTGTTTGAGCACAACAGCCAGCTGAAGATCTGGCCTGCTTCCTTAACTAAGATGATGACTTCCTACGTCATCGGCATGGAGTTTAAGGCCGGCCGGCTGCACGAGGACGATGATGTGATCATTACCGCGGATGCGTGGTCTAAAAACAGCACCTACACCGACTCCTCCAAGATGTTTATTGAAGTCGGCAAGGCCATTAAGGCAGGCGATCTCAACCGCGGCATCATCATTCAGTCCGGCAATGACGCCTGCGTCGCCATGGCGCTGCATTTGGCCGGCTCCGAGCAGGGCTTCGTCTCGGTAATGAATAATTACGCGCAGCGCTTAGGCCTTACCGGTACGCACTTTTCCAATGTGCACGGCCTCTTTGATGAACAGAATTATTCCACCGCCTACGACATGGCGAATTTAAGCCGCCGGCTGATTGCCGATCTGCCCGCTGAATACGCCATCTATAAGGAAAAGTCCTTTACCTTCAACGGCATCAAGCAGTACAACCGCAACCGCCTGCTCTGGGACGATACCCTCGCGGTAGACGGCATTAAGACCGGGCACTTATCGGCTGTAGGCTACAACCTGGCAGCCTCCGCCGCCGTCGGCAATATGCGCTTAATTGCCGTGGTGATCGGCGCCAAGTCCGAGGCGGATCGCGCCGACTTCTGCCGCCAGATGCTGACCTACGGCTTCCGCTTCTTTGAAAACTATCAGCCGTTTACCGCCGATCAGACCATTCTCACCCGCGAGGTGCGCATGGGTCAGGAAAATGCCGTCGAGCTCACGATCCCCAAGAGTGCAGCCTTAATGATCCCGCGCGGCAGCCGGGAGCGCATTAAGATCAACTACCGCTTAAATCAGGCGGTCTTCACTGCGCCGATAAGTAAAGGCCAGGAGCTGGGCGTCATCGAATTTCGCCTGGATGACAAATTATTAGCCCAGTATCCACTGTGCGCCAAGCAGGATGTGGCCGAAGGCGGCTTCTTCTCCAAGCTGTGGGATCGCATCTACTTATTCTTTGCCGGAGAGTAATATGCCGACTATTTTGGAACAGCAGCAGGCCTCCTTTAAGGATCTGCTCCAATTTCCCGCTCAGGTGGACTTCCGCATTATTGTCGATGCGCTCGAGGAGGATGTCATTGCCAAACTGCGCAGCGCCTTGACTGACATCTGCGGCAGGCAGGAGTATCCGGTCTTAGGCGAGCCGCGCGTCAGCTCCAACGGCCGCTATGTGTCCTATACGCTGCGCGCCAACGTGCAGAGCGCCGAGATGCTGAACAAGGTCTATAAAGAGCTGGGCTCTCTGCCCTGCGTCAAGCATCTGCTGTAGCACGTTAAGCACCATGGCCAAGGCGCAGTTAAACCCCAATAAGGATTTCGGCTTAGAGCTGGGCAGGTTTGTCCGAGCCTTCAGCTATTTATTAGCTCTGCTGGTACTGTGCTTTTTCATCTTTATGGTGCTGGCGTACATGCGCATCTCCAGCTGCGCCTTCTATACCTACGACAGCTATCAGGACGTGCCGGCCCGCAGGGTCGGCCTGCTCCTGGGCACCTCCTCCAATGTAGGTCCGGGACAGCCCAACGACTTTTTCACCAACCGCATCATGGCAGCGGCCAATCTCTATCATAAAGGCAAGATTGAGTACATCTTAGTCTCAGGCGACAATCGCCATGAGTCCTACAATGAGCCGCGCATGATGATGAACGCCCTGCTCAAAGCCGGAGTACCGCTTGACCGCATCGTCGCCGATTTTGCCGGCTTCTCCACACTCGACTCGGTACTGCGCGCGCGGCAGGTGTTTATGTTAAGCGACATGCTCATCATCTCGCAGGACTTTCATAATGAGCGCGCCATCTTTATTGCCCGCGCCCACGGCATTCCTGCCATCGGCTTTAATGCCGCCAACCCCTCATCCATGGCCGCTAATATTAAAGTTAAGATCCGCGAGTTCTTTGCCCGGCTCAAATGCATCGCTGAAGTTTATCTGCTCGATACCCAGCCTACCTATTTAGGCGCGCCCATTGCCATCGGCAATGCGCCGCTGCCCAAGCAGCCGACGGATAAGGCCAAATACCCGACTTCCAAACCCAAGGAAGCCACCGATTCCGCCGCCGGCCTGAAGATGCTGGCTTTAGAGGAATTAAAGCGCAGCGCCAAGCAGCCGACAGACAGCGCCTTGATCCTCAGACAGCAGCAGAGGGCGATGAGCGAATTCCAGAAATCGCTGCTCTCCGAGCCTGAAGATCAGGCAGAGATCCGCCGTCCGAGCGTGCCGATGTCCTCGCCGGTAGCGCAGCGTGAAGAATTGGAGCAGATGGGCGTGAAGCCTGTCAGAGCGCAGCGGCCTGAAGCGCAGCCCGAGCCTCAGCCGGACGCCGCGCCTGAATCTGCTACACAGCAGCCGCTGCGGCAGCGCCGCCCGCGGCCGCAGGATCCGGATCGCGTACTGTTCGGCGATCCGTGGGAATAAGCACTAAGGCTTGAGCTTGGAGAATACCTGCTGCAGATGTGCGCGGTAAGAAGCGCACAGCTCATCGTAATGCAGGTTTTTGACCACGTCATAGGCCATAAAGGTCGGCAGCTGCTTCATGCCGATAAACTGCAGGCTTTTGTGCACCGGCATCAGCAGCCCGTCAGCGCCCCGGCCTTCAAAGAAGTCATGCGGACGGTCAAAGGCCGCCAGAGGGGCATTGCAGGTAATGCTCAGCATGTAGCTCCGGTCAACCAACAGCCCGCTGGTGCCGTAGCCGTCATCCGGCGCGTCGCTCTCGCGGCCGTCGCCGTAAATGAATGCTCTGGTATTGAAAACGACGTCCTGGTATCTTTTAAACTGCCAGGGCGGCGCCATCCAGAAGATCGGGGTCTGCACGATGAAATAGCGGCTGTACACAAACTTCCCCTGCTCATCATATGCATTCCAGCAGGCATCAACGCGGGTGATCATGGATCTGAGACCTAAGCGCTTCAGCTCTTCGACCGCTACGGCGCACAGAGAGTCAACTACCCCCGCCTAAAGAGGCGGGGGCTTGAAGCTGAAAGGCTTTAAGCCCAGGTTGACTAGCCTTAGTCCTTAAAGGGACTGCGCTTATCAGGAAACAGGCACCGCGGGATGTTGATCCAAGTTCCGCGCTCTGCGGTCTGTGGTAAATAAGCTCTGAAGGGTAAGGAGCTTTATGCTGCAGACGCTAAACCCTGATAAGCCTTGGCGATGGATCACAACGTGTAT
>CALXNX010000001.1 GCA_944389865.1 uncultured Succinivibrionaceae bacterium | reverse complement strand
GCGGCTGACGACGTTTTTCAAACGTCTGCCTTCAGGGGGCAGTAGAATATTCAAAAATTTTATTGCTCAATGCCGGTAAAGTAATAATGCGTTCAGGAGCTGCCGCCTTAATCTGCGCTTTGGCGTCCTGCAGGCTCTGTACAATCGGCTCCAGCGCATACACACCGTCAGTAACGGGCAGCTGAGCATCGTTCGGGGACGGCGGCGCCAACCTGACCTTGAGCAGGGGCTGATCGGGATTTTCCGGGACTATCTGCGTAAGCAGGGCTGCGCCCAGATAGTACTCAGGCAGGCCGCCGCTTAAATGATCCGGATAGAGCAGGCGAATGGTCTTCATAAAAACTCCTTAAAGTTGAAAAGTTTTAATTTTTAACTTTTATTGTGCCGGATCTTGGTCTTATCTGCACAGAAAATCTCCGGCAGTTCTGCAAAATTGGTAGTATAGGCCGGTGAGAGCAGTCTTTTGTCGCTGAAGGCTTTTTTCTGCAGCTGACTGCCCTGTGCGCCTAAGTACAGGGCGGCGCTGCCGTGGCGGCCGTAATGATCTAAAAGCTCCATCACCCGATCGCTTTGCGCAAGCTCGGAGGCTGAGTTTTCTTTTAAAAAGAGATCGCCCTGATGGCCGCGGGTAGTGGACAGCTCTGAGAGCACCACGCCGGCTTTAGCGTAGGCAAAGCCCGGGCGGTAGATTTTGCGCTGAAGCACTTCTACGGCGCAGAGGATCACGCGGCTGTCGGAGGTAGGATGATCGAGGCGCAGGCTTTCGCCGGCTTGATACTGCTTGTCCTGTACAAAATAGCTGGTGCGAATATAGACGCTGATAATGCGGCAGTATAGATGCAGATCGCGCAGTCTGCGGCCCGCCTGCGCTCCAAATGAGCACAGTGCCTGCGACACCTCCTCTAAGGTATAAAGCCGGTCTCTGAAGGATCTGCTCCACATGATCTGCTGCTGCACATGGCCTTCAGCGAGCTCTTCAATGGCATCGATGCCGTTTAATTCCTGCATGGTGCGGTAGAGCACTACCGAATAGCGCTTCTTCATCTTAGGGCCGTCCGCAGCAGCCAGCTGTGCGGCTGTCTGAAACCCCTCATTCTGCAGCCTTTCATTCAGCTTGCGGCCGATGCCCCAGATCTCCTTTAAAGGAAAGTCCGCCAAAATGCGTGTGCGCAATAGGGGATCGAGCAGTGAGCAGACGCCTTCGTACTGACTCTGCTTTTTAGCCAGATGGCTGGCGATTTTAGCCAGGGTTTTGGAGGATGCGATGCCGATGCTGACCGGAACACCTATAGAGCGCTCCACGGTCTTTTTCATGCGGCAGGCAGTTGAAAAGGCTTCCGCTGCGGTGACTTCGCGTACCACCGCAAAGGCCTCGTCTACGGAGTAGACCAGGACCTCCGGTGTAATAGTCTCCAGGAGGCGCATGATGCGGTTGGAGATGTCCAAATAGAGGTTGAAATTGGAGGAAAAGCAGACGATGTGATGCTTGGTGATGAGATCTTTAATCTTAAAGACCGGGACGCCCATCTTGATGCCCAGCGCCTTGACCTCAGCGGAGCGCGCTACTACACAGCCGTCATTATTGGAGAGCACCAGTACCGGACGCTTTTCGAGATCCGGCCTGAAGATGCGCTCGCAGGATACGAAAAAATTGTTGCAGTCAAGCAGCAGATAGACTTTGGAATATTTTTCAGGCTGAGGTACAACTGACAGATCTTCCATTGTTAATTACGCTGACAGCTGAACAGGAAGGCTGGGTGGGGAGCGCACCCCCAACAAAACTTCGGTACCTTAAAACACAATCCTGGCTGCTGCCTTCCGACCCTGACCAATTAAACTGTGCCTAAGTACGAAGCCGCTGAGGGGGCTCCCATTGAAAAAGCATGAGCATTTTAGCAGACAGCAGGAAAATAGCAAGGCTCAGATCGTCGTCTTGCAGGTTTCACTTGTGGTGATTACAATCAGTTTCAGATTATCTGGCGCTTAATAAAGCATTGGGGAGCAGCATGACGAATATCCTGCAGAATATACTCATAGGGATCGACAGCATTACAGCTCTGCAGGATCAAAAATGCCTGTTTATTGATAAATCAGACAAAACTGCAGATCTGGTCTGTCAAGGGAAAACCCGCTTTTATCTATCAAGGCCGCGCCGCTTTGGTAAAACCCTGCTGCTGTCACTTTTAGAAGAACTGTTTGCCCGCGGGACGCATAACTGCAGTCAGCGGATAATCGAGCGCTGTATCAGGCTTTCTTTGCAGGAGATGCTGATGCCATAAGCGATCGCCTCAGTTCACTGCTTTTCGATACCATCAGCTACTACAATTATCGGGAGGACTTTTATCATGCTTTTGTTGCCGGGCTGTGGTCTGCGCATTATAAAGTAGAAAGCAATAGGGAGTCAGGATTGAGCCGCCCGGATATCCTGATACTGAAGCGGGATACCAGAGAATGCGTGATCATTGAGTGCAAAGCCGCGCACACAGAAAAGGAACTGGCTCAAAAAGCTCAGGAGGCGCTGGCGCAAATTGAGGCTTTAGAGTATGCAAAGCCTTTGCAGTCACATTTTAGGATCATTAAAGCAGGGCTCGCTTTTTATCAAAAGTTCTGTTTTGCCTGCTGCAGTTCAGATTCTTAATGTTACCGGTAACATTCATAGGATCTTAAGGCAAACTTAAAGATGCAATTATTAATCTCCTAATAAATTCCGGAAATTGCAGCTGCAATTCTCCGAGTTTTTTGCGTAGAATAACCGCATGTACATTTATCAGCAAGAAGATTGGCCTAATTTTCTCTTTGATTACAAACGGATTGCTCAGCCGCTGCAGCAGCTGATTGCAAAGGAGGCTCAGCTGCGGGCATCAGTAAATACCCTGCAGCCGGACTCCATTATGCATACTGAAGCTGACGCTCTGACTGCAGAGCTTATCAGCTCCTTTGCCATTGAAGGCGCTAAGCTTGACGGTGATCAGATCCGATCATCAGTGCTGCGGCATTTAGGGGTCCACAGCGCTGAATTAATTCAGACCTCAAGAAGCAGCGAAGGCATAGCCGCCATGATGCTGGATGCAGTTAAAAACTGCAGCCGGCCGCTGACCAAAGATCGCCTGTTAAATTGGCACCGCTCCATCTTCCCTGGTGGGCACAAAACGCCGTATAACCTGAAAACAGGCTGTTATCGCGCCACTGAAATGCAGGTCGTATCAGGAGCAGTCGGTCACTTTAAGGTGCATTTTGAGGCAGTCCCGGCTGCGGCGGTGCAGGATGAAATGCAGAGATTTCTGCATTGGCTTAACCATGAAGATGCTGAATTTACCGTGATCAAAGCGGCGATCGCACATTTGTGGTTTGTCACCATTCATCCGTTTGAAGACGGCAACGGGCGGATTGCACGCGCGATCACTGAAATGCTGCTGGCGCAGGCCTCAGGCGGCAGCAAGTTCTACAGCGTATCGCAGGAGATCTTAAAATCCAAAAAAGCGTACTATCGAATTTTAGAGCAGACGCAAAAGGGTGATTTAAACGTAACCGATTGGATTCTTTGGTTTATTTCCTGCATAGAAAAAGCGCTGAGTACCTCCGATGCACAGCTGGCGCAAACCTTAAATAAGGCTGAGTTCTGGAGGCTGCACGCTCAGCTTCCGTTAAATGAACGTCAGCGATGCGGCCTTAACGCTTTGCTGGACAGCTTAGAGAGCATCAGTTCCGGCAAATGGGCGGAGCTGGGACGCTGCTCGCAGGATACTGCATTAAGTGATCTAAAAAAGCTGACCGCCTTAGGTCTGCTTGAGCGCAGCCGGTCCGGCGGCCGCAGTACGCGTTATCGGCTTATGCTGCACAAAGCAGCAAAGCCTTAAGCAGCTGAATTGAATGAGACATATTCAAGCTGCGGATCGGCACAGCCGCTGACATACTGATATCCGGTTCTAAGATCGATCTTTTCATAATCTTACATAATATAAATTATGCGAAGTTGTGAACTGAAAGCTGATAATGCTGTCGATAAAAAACTTGTAAGAACGTTCAAGGTAGGCATTAATCCACTTTTTCCCTTTATGGTATGCTTGCCCATGATCTAAAGGTCGTGGAATTACGCGAGCATATTTTTCAATAATCAGGCTTTAGTTCGACGGTCAACTGATGTTAATTTCCCCATGGAGAACGTGATGCTGATAATGCTGACAGCTCTTTTAGGCGGCTGCGGAGCGCTTGTGCGCGTGCTCCTGCTGCAGCTTTGCGCGCATGTGCATACGTTTTTTCCGCTGGGGACGCTCACGGTAAAAATTATTGCCTGTTTGACCGGCGGCATCTTTGCAGCGCTGCCGCTTACGCAGACGGCACAACTGCTGCTTATCGGCGGGCTCATCGGCGGCTTGGGCACCTTATCTTCTATCTGCTCAGACAGCATTAATCTGCTGCGCGCCGAAAAGTGGCTCTTGCTCGCGCTGTATCTTATTTTGTCGGCCATATGCGGTCTGGCAGCTGCTGCTTTAGGCTGCGCGATCGGAAGGGGCTTGGCATGAAAAAAGCCCTATTCCTGTATGCAGCAGTGGTGATCGGCGGCACCTTGGGGACCTTGGTGCGGATGCTCTCTGCCGGCAGTCTCTTTACTTATTTGTTAGTGCCCAACCTTATGGCCTGTGCGCTGATGGGCGCATCGTGCTGTCTGCTGGCGCGCTTAAAGCTCTCTCAGATCTATCGACAGGCGGTCAATGCAGGCTTTTTAGGCGGATTGAGCACTTACGCCTCTCCGGTGCTGGTGCAGCTCACAGACGGAGCGATTACCTTGGATAGCTTTATCGGCGTGATGCTCGAGCTTCTGTCATATTGGGCGGTAAGCGGATTGGGCTGGGGCGCCGGGGCTTTGTGCCTGCGTCTTTACAAGCGCAGCCATGCTCAGGTTTAGCACCTTATCTGCCTTTGCTCTCCCGATGGAAAAATGCAGACTGCGCTTTTCTCAGCCGGCGTTCAGGATACCGGCTCTAAAATTGCCATTTCACGCACCGGAGCAGCTGCCCCCTGCTTTGCTTTCTCGTTTACGATGACGGCGGCCAAGGCGATCACCTGCTGACCGCTCATGCGGACAGCATATTTGCGCGATTTGATCTGCGCTGCCGCCTCCTGCAGCTTCGCCGACGTCTGTGCAGGATCGGCGGTCAGTTTAAATTCAAAAACAAACAGCGCTCGGTCAGTCGACAGGCAAAGATCACTGCGCCCTGCTGCTGTCGGATATTCTGAGTAGGCATTGCCGCCCATCAGCACTAAAAAGGCTTTGATCACATCGCGGAAGGCCGCTTCATTGAAGTTCTCAATGCCGACGTAGGAAAATTCGTTCAGGAACTGATTGAAGATCTCTTTTAAGGCAGCGTAATCCCTGTCCGCTAAGGCCCGGTTAAACTGTCGCCAGTATAAAGCCTTCAGATCATCGCCGTCACGGTGCGTTAATTTATGCATTATTATCCCGGCAAATGCCTGCTTGACCTAAATTGGGGAGTGAAAGAAATTTTGTGTAAACCTTTAACTTCCGATCATTAAGATCGGGGGTTTTGTTAAACTTTAGGTTCATTTTAAGGAACACAAAATGCCTTCTAAAGATAACCCTGGTAAAGAAATTGCCGACCTGATTTTTAAGCACTTTAAACCTACATCAGCCCAAGAAGTTCAGGATGCTATAAAGACAGTTTTTGCTGCAGGATGCTCGCGTCTTAAAAGCTTAAGTTAAGCGCTTTATCTGCCTTTACCCCCTATTCTGCTCTCCTGGTCACCCAGTTTGCACTGCTTTAGTTAAAGAGTCTCTGCGAGCCTTAAGCACCGCCTTTGCACCAGATCTGTGCACCAAAATAGGTAAAGATTCAGGTCGGGTTTATAATGGTGCGCAATTGCCGCATCGGGCGGCAGCGCTGAGTACAGGAGGTTTAATGACTGAGCGCAGTAATTGGAAGAGCCGCCTAGGCTTTATTCTCGCCAGTGCCGGAGCCGCAGTGGGCTTAGGCGCTATTTGGAAATTCCCCTATTTGGCGGGCAGTAACGGTGGCAGCGTCTTCATGTTCCCCTATATTGTGATTTCCTTTACCATTGGATTGGCCTTATTAATCGCAGAAATGGCCATTGGCCGCGCCGGCAAGGGCAATATCGTTTCCGCCTATACCCGCATCGGCGGCAAGGGCTGGGCTTTCTTCGGCTATATCGGCGTACTCACGGGTTTCTGCGTACTGTGCTTCTACTCCGCCATCGGCGGCTGGACCATTTCCTATACCGTAGATGCCATTTTAGGCAACGGCTTAGTGGCCGATCAGAACGCCTTAGGCGCGCATTTCGGCGCACTGGTCTCCAATCCCTATATTGCCATCGGCTATCAGGCCCTGTTTTTATTCTTCACAGGGTGGGTAGTGGCTTACGATATCAGCAAGGGCATTGAGCGCTTGAGCAAGGTCTTAATGCCGCTGCTCTTTGTCTTAGTGCTCATCGTGATCGTACGCGGCGTGACGATCCCCGGCGCTGAAAAAGGCTTGTCCTATCTGTTCAGCTGGTCCCCTGAGGCCTTCAGCTGGGAAGGTCTATTGGCGGCCATGGGCTTTACCTTCTTCAGCTTATGCGTCGGCTGCGGCTGCATGCTCACTTACGGCTCGTATCTGTCCAAGGAGAGCAATTTAATCACCGGCTGCGCCTGGATCACCTTCCTTGCTACTGCGGCCTCCATCTTAGGCGGCCTGATGATCATGCCGGCGGTATTTGCCTTTAACTTAAACCCCTCAGCAGGCCCGGGGCTGACCTTCATGACCATGCCGGCGGTATTTGCACAGCTTCCTGCAGGCCAGCTCTTTGCCATCGCGTTTTATCTGTGCTTAGTGGTAGCCGCCATTACCAGCTCGGTGTCGCTGCTGGAGCTCGTGGTCGCCTTCATGGTGGAGAAATGGCAGATGCCGCGCGTGCGCGCCGTCATCGCCGCCTCATTTGCCCTGCTCTTTGTCGGCAGTTTCTGCGGCTTAAGCTTCGGTCCCCTGGCGGACTTTAAGATCGCCGGGCGCACTATCTTTGATAACTTTGATTTCCTGACCAGCAATCTGTCCCTGCCTATCGGCGGCCTGGTAGTGTGCATGCTGGTAGGTCTTAAAGCCTGGAAACAGATGCGCGAGGAGATCCGCTTGGGCAGTCATGTCTCGGATACCTTTATGCAGGTGTTCCGCTTTATGATCACGGTGGCAAGCCCGATCTTAATTCTCACCATCTTAATCTCCGGTACGGTGGCAGACCAAGTCATAATGCTTGTCATCTTGATCACCAGCTGGCTTTAATCAAGATGCTGCAGCTCCCGGCGCAGCGGCCGGGAGCTCTTATGCTGAACCTTTATTGCTGTACGCTGACGCTCAGCGTTCAGCTTTTTGGCGGCGTTTGCAGCGGTACATGCGCTGATCTGCCATGGCAATCAGCTCCTTGATCGATTTTTGTCCGTCAGGCCGCGCCCAGCCGATGGCAAAGGATATCTTGTTTTTGAGATTATAGACGCGCTCGCACAGCTGCGCCTTAACCTCATGCGTAAAAGGTCTGATGTCACGGCGCACCGCCTGCGGGGCAATCACAATGAACTCATCGCCGCCGGCGCGCAGGATCTCTGAGTGCGGCAGGAAGTTCGCGGCTGCGGCGCGCAGCGCTGCAGCAAAGGAGCGGATCAGACTGTCGCCGGCGGCATGACCGTAACTGTCATTTACCTGCTTAAAGCCGTTTAAATCAAAGTACAGCACTAAGCCTGCAGGCGCGGCCGCATTGATTTGAGCATTGAGCGCATCGTAGTTTTCTTCTAAGAAGTTGCGGTTGTGCAGCTTGGTCATGGCATCACTTAAGGCGCTCTGCTTGATCTTCTCAATCAGCTCGCGCAGCTCGGAACCAACGCGGAACGGGAAGGCCTCATCGGTGCTGATATTATCCGGATCGGAAATATGCACGTGATAGACCATCGGCACGCCGTCTACATTAATAAAGAAGAAGGTAAAGCGCTGTTTGACAAATAAAAAGATCTGCTCGCCCGGGCGCGTTTTCAGGATTAAATGCCCAGTGACTACCGCGTGCTGACCGTCTGAAAACAGCAGAAAATACTTCTCATCGTAGTAGTCAAACCAAAACTCCAGGTCATCGGCAATGGCTTTTTTATAGGCTTCGATGCCGAAGACTTCATCCATGCCCGGCAGCGGCCCGATAAAGCTCACATCCGGCAGCATGAAGTTCCACAGCCCGGACTCATGTTCTGCATCGCAGTGAAAGCAGTAGCGCGCGACTTCCACTGCCTTTTCACCGAAGATCCGCGCATCCGCATCAGTCACGCGCTGCGGCTGCACGCCCTGCTTATATTCAGGTACAGCAGCAGCCCCCTTAGGCGGAGCAGCCGGAACCTTGGGCTTGAGCTTTTCTTTATAACTCATCGCAAAACATTCCTGATTGGAGGGCAGAATCCGGCTTTGAGCCTGCGTGCGCCTCAGCACGATCCGATCCTGCTGTCAGTTCAGTTACGGTTAAACTATCACATTGTTCGGCAAAACCAACAGCTGAAAACAGCATTGGCATCAATAGCTGAACCTTGAGCACTAAACCTCTTGTTCACGGTGCGCAACAGCGCGCCTGCGTTCTCCAAGTCCGCCCACAGGGGGGCAGGATAAATGCATCGCCGCCAAAGCAGATGATCACAGCGGCTAAGTCTCTTTTGCCTATTTTAGTCAACCCTGGGCATAAATTAAAGACGTACCTTGGCTGATCGGAAAGTTTGCGTTGCTCTTTTTCGCCTTTAGGCGCGCAGCGGCGGTGCTGCAGATAAAAATCATTGATGTTTTTGAGAAAAATTCCGTTGGCGCGTGATCGCCTCAGATAGGCTGCTATATAATAAGTACTTTGAAAATCATCTGTTTTTTGAGTTTTAGCCTATGTCTGCAGCCCAGAATAAAGTCTTGAAGGAACCTCAGCAGCACGGCACCAGCGTCTTTCCGCTGGCTGCCTACCGCCACGCTGATGATCATTATGAGCATCGCGTCGTGCTGCATTGGCATCCTGAAGTAGAGATTGTGCGCTTTGTTTCCGGCACCTTTACTTACGCTTTAGACGCCGGCGAGCCGGTCACTATCAGTGCCCCGGCAATTCTCCTGATCCCGGGCAATGTAGTGCACACCTTCACTCTGCCGGCCGGTACGGTAGAGGAGGCCGTGGTGTTTGATCTCAGCATGCTGGTCTTAGAGCATTATGATGAGCTGCAGTCTGATCTGTTCCGCGGACTTTCGCAGGGCTATATTCCTCTGCCCGTACCGCTGACCCCGGAGCATCCCAGCTATGCTGAAGCTGATGCGCTGCTCTCCTACGTCACTGCGCATGCGCAGGGTGATGACGCCGCGCAGCGCTTAGTGGTCAAGGCAAAACTCTTAGAGCTGCTGTCCACTCTGTACGCTCAGGGCGTAATCTCCAAAAAAGAGCTGAAAACCACGGTCAAGCGTCAGGCTAAACGTGACAATCTGCGCGATATCCTGAGCTATATTGACGAGCATTATGCCGGCCCCCTGTCGGTGGTGGATGCGGCGCGCCGCATGGATGTGACGGTGCAGTATTTCTGCCGCTTCTTTAAGAAAGTCACCGGCATGAGCTTTACCGAGTATTTAAACGATTTAAGACTGCGCCGCGCGGCTTACGCCTTATCGCAGTCCGATGCTCCGATCTCGGTGATTGCGGCGGAAAACGGCTTTGAAAGCGCGGGATACTTCTTCAAAGGCTTTAAGCAGAAATTCAACATAACCCCGCTGCAGTACCGCAAAAAGCTGCAGCGCGAAGCTAAAGCCGCCGCTGATGCCTCCGCGCTGGCAGCTAAGCTCAGCAGGAACCGTAAGCGCATCCGCATATCTCAGGATCTAAACCCGGAAAATAACAGCGGCTGCGTCAGCGATATGATTGTACGGGATTAATCTGAAAGGCCTTTTGAGGTTAAACCAGAGTACTTTTATGCCCTAACCTGCGATAAGGTTAAGTTCGTTTTTCAGTGCTGTGCTCCTGCCAAAACTCTAAGCTGTCCCTGCTGCTCTTGAGAAAACTAGAATTTATGATATCTTAGGCGCAGTTTTTAACGCTAAACTGAAGTTTTTATGGCTGTTCCTTTTTCTTTTGAGGCGCTTGCAGCCTTTAAGTACGTGATCTTTGATATGGACGGCACGCTGCTCGACTCTGAGCCGCAGCATGCCAAGGCTTGGAATGCCGCCGGCAAGCCTTATGGTCTGCCGGATATCTCTGAGGACTTTCTCTCCCAAATCGGCGGCATCCCGACTTTAGATATTGCCAAACGCTTCTGCGCTGAGTATCACTTGGATATCACTCCTGAGGAGCTGAAGGATCAAAAAAGTCAGGCTTACCGGGAGCAGTTTATGCCGCAGGCGCAGTGCTTCCCGTACATGGTGCAGTTGATTGATGATCTGGCCGCGCACGGCTGTCATTTAGCGGTAGCTACCGGCTCAGTATGGGCCGAATCGCAGCCGCTGCTCGTCAAATACGGCGTAATGGATAAGCTTGAGACCTTAGTATCAGCAGATCAAATTACGCACGGCAAGCCCGATCCCGAAACTTATTTAGAGGCCGCACGCCGCTTAGGGGCGCAGCCGCATCAATGCGTGGTGTTTGAAGATACGCCCATCGGCTTTAAAGGGGTGAAGGCCGCCGGCATGCATTTAGTCAAAGTTTTCGGCGGCAGAGTCATCAGCGAAATTTTAGAGCCTGAGGAGATCTAACTTTCCCGCGCCGGCCGTTCTTTCAGGCTTTCCACGGCCGCTGTGCTACTAAGTCCGAGGCCTGCAGACTCTAAATTTTCAGAATATCATGAAAGCTGTCCACACTATTGTGCGCTTGGCGCTGCCCATTTTATGCGGCAATCTCTCCTACGCCTGCTTAGGCCTGTCTGATATGGTAATGGCCGGCATGGCCGGGACCTCAGATCTTGCCGGTGTGGCGATCGGCGGATCGTTCTTCTTTCCGGCATCGATGTTCATCATCGGGATGATGTCGGCGCTGCAGCCCTTAATTGCCCGACATCGCGGGGCACAGGAGTTTGCGCAGATCCCGCATACGCATTTAAAGGCCCTGTTGTGCTCGGGGCTTATCAGCATTTTGATCGGGGCGCTTTTAATTGTACTGGCGCTCTATGCGCTGGATATCGACAGCGATGCGCGCATGGAAGCAACCGCACGCGGCTACATCATTGCCGTGGGGCTGGCCATGCCCTTTACCGCCGCCTACGCCGCCTGCCGCGGCTACTGCGAGGCTATGGGCCGTACGCGCGCCACCCTGTATTTCGGTGTGGTGGCGCTGTGCTACAACATCCCCTTAAACTACATCTTCATCTTCGGCAAAATGGGCGCTCCGGCCCTGGGAGGCGCCGGCTGCGGCGTAGCGACGCTTATTTCCATCATCCTGTCCCTTATCACCTTCATGGGGTATATCCGGGCGGTGCCGATGCTTTACCGCACTACGCTGCGCTTTAATACCCAGCCTCTGCGCGCAGGCGAAATCCGCAGCTTCTACCGTCTTTCGCTGCCCTTGGGACTTGCCGCCTCGGTGGAGTGTTCGTGCTTTACCTTGATTGCCCTGCTGTTAAGTCCGCTGGGCCCGGAGCAGGTGTCAGCACACTCCATTGCCATGTCCGCGACCTCGTGCCTGTACAATCTGCCGCTTTCCATGGGCATTGCCGCTTCGATCGCCGTGGGATACAACATCGGCAGCGGCAATCTGCAGATGCTGCGCGCAGTGATACAGGCAGGATACAGGCTGGCCTTTGCCGGCACGGCGATCAATATTGCGCTGATTCTGCTGCTGCGCGAAAGGGTTACGCCGCTGTTTACTGATAATGCGGCCGCTTCCTCCTTTGCAGCCTTCCTGCTGCTCTTCTCTGCGGCCAATCAGTTCAGCGAGAATACTCAGACTATGCAGGCTTTCATCCTGCGCGGTTTTAAAGACAGCGCCGCCATCTTCAAGGGCACGATTATGGCCTTTTACTGTGCCGCGCTGCCCTTGGGCTATGCCCTGTGCTACGGGTATATTCCATCCCCCTTTACCGGTCCTGAGGGCTTTTGGATCGGCATTTTCACCGGCCTGTCTGCAGCTGCTGTTTACTATCGTCTGCGGGTGCTCAAGCATTACCGCGCGCTTAAGGCGCAGCTGCTTTCAAGTACTGCAGCATAAAAGCCGGATACCGGGCAGACCAATCGCCCTGCCCGGATTGTGTGATCTAAAGCAAATTTTACTCACCGCCGCAAGATTGGTAGAAATTTCGCTCTAAGAGTGCAATTTTAGTAGAGCAATCCCCCCCCCTGCGCTTGTCTAGGATCCAAGTATCCTAAAATTTAGAGGGGGAAAATATGAAAATTGCAAGAAAGGTGCTGTCCGTAGAGGCTTGCGGCAATTATTTTGCCGTCAGGACTAATGCGGTCACGCTGCGGCTGTATTTTTTTAACCCTGCGCATTGCCCCGAACGCGCAGCCTGACGGCGTGCGCACGCTGCCCTTCTTCCTCTACGAAGATGACGGCTCCACCCTGAAATATCAGCATGGCGATTACTGCCTCACGGAGGTGACCGTTACCGGCCGCGAGACCCTTAACATTGATTTTAAGGTCTCAGGCGAGCGTCAGAGCACGGTCGAGGAGATGCTGATTGAAGTGGCAAGCCCCATGAAGGGCGCACTCTTTGCTGCGCTTGAAGGCAGGCAGCTGCCGCGCTTCCTCACCGCCGACGACTTTGATGCGGCCGCCGAGGGCTGGTACTACCGCCTGACTGATCGCGTGATCGCCGTGAAGTTCCGCCGCCCGGTGCAGCATAATTTCACCCTGACCGTGAGCACCGCGCACTTTGACCTTATCGGCATGGAAAATAACGGCGGCAAGGACGACTCTGCGCCGGCCTAGGCTGCAGCAGACACAGGAGTAAGGTGATGATCGATAATGCCGCAGTAGTAATGGCGCAGGGGGTGGTAATCGCCGCCGAGCGCAAGGAAGGGCAGGATGACAATATGACATCCTCGCACTTTCACAGCTTTTTTGAGCTCTATTACTTAGAAGCCTGCAGTCGGCAGTACGTGGTGGATGACAGGCTCTATGCCATCAAGCCGCACACCCTGGTGGTGCTGCCCCCGCGTCTGATGCATCACTCCTATGGGCTTAAAGGCGCACCCTTTCGCCGCGTGGTGGTCTGTTTCACCCCCGAGGGAACAGCTCCCGGGCTTTATGAGCGCTTGAAGGAGCTGCAGGGGGTGCATGAGCTCACCGACGCGGCGGATATCCGCTATGTGGAGGAAATGCTGCAGGAGCTGCTGTCAGAAGAGGACAGCGGCTGTGATGAGCTGTCGCTGGCCGTCAAGGAGTCCCTGCTCAACCTCCTTATCGTGCGCATTCTGCGCCTGAAGTCGCGCCGGCTCGATCCTTTAAATGTCGGCAAGATCCGCAAGGAGGTGGCCTATATTTCCGAGCACTACGCGCAGGATCTGAGCCTTGACGATCTCTCCGCGCGCTTTTACATCTCCAAGTTCCATCTGTGCCACGAGTTTAAGAAATACACCGGCAATACAGTGATTGAATACCGCAACTTTCTGCGCATCCTGCACGCCCAGCGGCTCTTTATGGAGAGCGATCTGAATTTAACCGCAGTTTCCGAGGCCGTAAGCTTTTCGTCTCTGACGCATTTTGAGCGGGTGCTTATGAAGACTGCCGGAATACGGCCGCATGAAAGCCGCAGGCAGATCATGGAAAGCAAGAAATCCGGACAGACGGTCAACAGCTCTTTGCCGCTGCCTAAACCTGCACAGGAAGGCGGCAGCGATCCATCCATTGTGCTGCAGTCCTGTCAGGTAAAAAGGCCGGGACGACAGAGCTGAGCTTGAGCGCCGGTTTTTACGTGTGCAGCTCTCAAAAGCACGCGGCCCGCAGTTTTTACCCTGCAGGCCGTCTTTTTTATGCTCAGCAAAGGGAATTTAGAACTTTATTCCGCCTTCCACAGACCGTGCTGATTGCACCAGGCGTAAACGGTCTTGACGGAATCACCGTCCGCTAAGGCAAACTCGGCGACCGGAGCATCCTTCGGGTCCAGATCCTTGAATAAGACCTGGCCGTTGGCGGTCTCAACGCAGATCCAGCCGATGTAGTGATACGGCATCATCGGGTGCTCAACCTCGCCTACCTGCACAGTAACCTTGCTGCCGTCAACGCCAAAGATCGGCACATGCTTCTCGGCCGCGCCGTCAGAAGTGCCGGCCTCTAAAACCTGCATCGGCTCAGAGCAGCAGGTCGGGACGACGGTCGCATCATTGACGGTGAAGAAGATGTTGCCGCAGCTCTTGCAGACATAAAACTTAACTTTCATGTTAATTCCTCGTTTGGTGGTTTACAGACTCTGTCTGTACTAAGTGTTCACTGCAGATTATAAGCTGAAAATCAGAGATTTAATTGATAGTGTTTCTCAGCTGCAGCAAATATGCACAGTCCTGCCCTGTCGTTAACCGCAGTCTTCATTTCATTGCCCGCAGACATCCCGCCTGCCTAAAATGCCCGCACGCAGGGGAACCGCCCTGCATCCCCTGACTTTTTAAGGATATTTTATGACTGATTTAACCTTCTTTTCCTTAACCTGCGTCCAATCAGCTGAGCCTGCGCCCCTGCGTCGACATCTTATTCAGCGCGCTGCCGGGTATGCCGCGGCTCTGACTGCACTGACTGCCGGAGCGCATTTATCCCTGCCCCTGCCCTATATTCCCTTTACCCTGCAGCTGTTCGCCGTCTTCGGCGTTGGTTTGACCTTAGGAGCGTCCCGCGGCCTGTACGCGCTGATGCTGTATCTGGCAGCCGGCTTTGCGGGCCTGCCGGTCTTCAGCGCAGGCGGCGGTCCCTTATATCTGCTCCAGCCCAGCTGCGGCTATCTTTTCGGCTTTGCAGCGGCGGCCTACCTGCTGCCGCTGCTGGTCTACGGCCGCACCGGGCAGCCGCAGCTGCGCCGGGCAGGCTTTTGGCGCGTACTGTTCTGCTCCATGGCAGTTTTAGCGGCTGTCTACGCCTGCGGCGCAATCTATTGGGCGGCACTCTTCCCGGTAAGCTTCAGTACGGTGCTGTATTACGGGGCCCTGCTGCCGCTGCCGGGCGATCTCGTGATCTGCCTTGCCGCAGCGCTCTTAGTTAAGCTGCGCACGCTGCTTTAAAGGAATATTCATGACTCAAGCCCTCATGGTCAGCGCTGTCGATACCGATGCCGGCAAGACCTTCATCAGCGCTTTAATCGTCAAAACTTTAAATCAGGCTGGTCTGCGCGCGGCCTATTTTAAACCGGCCGCCAGCGGCAATCCTGACGAGATCTGCGCCGATGCCGCGTATGTTAAAGCCACGGCAGGCCTTAAGCAGAGCCTGGCGTCAATGTGCCCCTTTATCTATGCGCCGGCGGTATCACCGCTTCTGGCAGGAAAAATGACCGGCCGCCCCTTTGCTCTGCCCGCCGCAGCTCAGGCCCTCGCTGCTATCTGTGCAGATCACGATTACATCGTCATCGAAGGGGCCGGCGGACTGTGCTGTCCTTTAACGGCGCAGCCCTTTTTCATCTCTGATCTGGCAGCAGCCTGGCAAACGCCGATCTTTTTGTGTGCGCCGGCCGGACTGGGCACCCTCAATCACTGCCTGCTCAACGCCCATTTTCTGCACACTCAGGGGCTTGCCTTAGCAGCCGCTGCACTCAATCACTTTAACGCTGAGGATTTTCTGCATCAGGACAATCTTGCCTGTCTGAAAACCTGGCTGCCGGGCACTCCCATTTTGACCGTACCTGAGCATGCATCAGGCATCAATGACGACACCCAGCTGCCGCTGAGCGCGGATGCGCTCACTGCGCTGTTCGCCCCGCTGCCCCATCCTGCTGCCATCTCGACTGTACGGAGGCAGATATGATATTCCCGCCGCAGACTCTAATCTGGTATCCCTACGCGCAGCAGAAACTGATGCGCGCGCCACTGCAGATCACCAAAGCGCAGGGCTGCCGGCTTTTTGCCGGCGATAAAGCGCTGATTGACGGCATTTCCTCATGGTGGTGCGCCGCTTACGGCTATAACCATCCCTATTTGATAGAGGCGCTGCAGCGCCAGGCCGGCAAGCTCAGCCATGTGATGCTGGCAGGGATCACCCATGCTCCGGCGCAAAAGCTGGCAGAGCTGCTGTCCGAGCTGCTGCCGCCGGGTCTGTGCCATACCTTTTTTGCTGATTCAGGGAGCGTGGGCTGCGAGACTGCCCTGAAAATCGCTTATCAATACCAGCTGTATGCCGGCGCGCAGCAGCGAAGCAAGATCTTAAGCTTAAAGCACGGCTATCACGGCGATACCATGCTTACCATGGCGGTGAGCGATGTACCCTCGATGCATGGGATCTATCAGGCGCAGAGTCCCTGGGGGCAGTGCATCAAGGTCGAGGCGACAGCTGAGGCTGTACAGGCGGCTTTTGCCGCGCATGGCAGGGAGGCTCTGTGCTTTATCCTGGAGCCCCTGCTGCAGGGCGCCGGCGGCATGCGCATGCATGAGGTTAAACTCCTCAAGCTTATCCGCAGGCTGTGTACGCAGTACGGCGCTGTGCTGATCTTCGATGAGGTGGCGACAGGCTGCGGCAGGCTGGGGCCTTTATTTGTCAGCAGTTTAGTCACCCCTGACATCGTGATCCTGGGCAAGGCCTTAACCGGCGGCTGTTTAGGTCATGCGGCAGTCGTCGCATCCGATAAGATTTTCGCCCCCTTTTATGCGGAGATCCCGGGACGCGCCCTGATGCATGGGCCCACTTTTATGGGCAATCCATTAGCCTGCGCCGCAGCTCTGGCCGCCTTTGAGCTCTATTTTAAAGCAGGCTGTAAAGAGCGCGTGGCCGCGATCGAGTCTCAATTAAAGCGCGAGCTTAGTGATCTTCAGCATCCTGATATCGTGCAGATCCGCATTAAAGGAGCCTGTGCGTGCATTGAAGCCAAGGCGCCGTCCTGCCTTCAGGGAGCCTGTGAATATGCGCTTGAGCATGGGGTGCTGCTGCGCCCGATAGGCGCGTGTCTTTACACTCTGCCGCCCTATCTTATCAGCCCCGGTGAATTGACGCAGATCTGCGCCGTGATGCGCGGATTTTTTGCCGAAACAGTGCTGTAATGCCTATATAATCATCTAAGTTTGCATAATGATGATAAAGGCAGCAATATGGCGCGTACTGAATACGGCACCACCTGGTGGGGCCGCAAATGGCTGGATGCTTTAACCGGCATTGACTATGCCAACCGCATTCCGCGCGGCAAATCCTACGCCAATACCGACAAAGTCTATTCCCTCACCCTCGATGAAAAACGCGGCTTAATTAAAGCCCGGGTTAAAGGACATTACGATCCCTTCTACTCGGTCAAAATCGTGCTGCCGCAGGTGACGCGCGAACAGGCCGACGCCTTCATCGCCGCCATCGCCAAATATCCGGTGATCCTGGCCAAGCTCTCCTCGCGCGAGCTGGCCCCAGAGGTCTCGGAAATCGCTGCCAAAATCGGCATCCACGTTTTCCCGCAGCGCTGGGATGATCTGAAGCTGTCCTGCTCCTGCCCGGATTTTGCAGTGCCGTGCAAGCATATTGCCGCGGTCATTTATAAATTCAGTCAGGAAATTGATGCCAATCCCTTTGTGCTCTTTTCCCTGCGCGGCATCGACATTTTTAAGGGACTGCAGTATTACGGCGTTAATCTGGAAATGACGCAGGTAAGCGAAATGCCGCGCTGGCAGGATTTAATCTCCCAGCCCGATCCGGCAGGTCCGCTGCCTTTAAATGCGCTGCGTGATCTCTCCTACACCACCTTCCCGGACATTACCCCTTCGGTGATGGGACTCTTTTCAGACCGCCCGGCCGGCTATACCGAAGGCTCGCTTAAGGAAGTTTTAGCCAAGACTATCGCGCGCGCCCAGCGCCAGGCGGCACAGCAGCTGAAAGATCAGACCGACAGAGATCTGCCCAAACTTTCAGGCAGGCAGTTTCTGCAGGTCTCAGCCTGGGGCAGGCTGACCCCGGGTCAGATCAGCTGGACCGTTTATCCGCCAGGCGAAAAGCCGCAGACCTTCAGCCCCAAGGAGCTGCCCGAGCAGGGCTATATCTGCGAGATGTTCGGCGGAGGCCTTGATTTAAAGCGCTTGGAAACAGCGCCTGAAGAGCTGGAGGCCCTCTATCATCTGTGGCTGATTGCCTTAAAGCTGGTGGCCTCCGGCAGCATCATGCCGCAGATCTTTGAGCCCCTGGCCGACTTCATCGCCATTCGCTGGATCCCGGCGGTGATCTCAGATGAAGTGATGGATGCAGCGCGTAAAACCGGGCAGGCCCTTTTGTCCCTGCCGCCGGGGTTCATTGAAATTGACCGCGCGCCGGAGCAGCTGGGCGCTACCGCTTTAGGGCAGACAGCGCTGTCGCTTTTTATCAGCAGCTTTATGCGCCGGGCCTATCATTACATTCTTAAAGATACTCATGACAGCAATCCCGATCGCGCTGCGCTCTTTTTAGGCGAGCAGCTGGATATGGATGCCCATCTAAACGGCGAGGCCATTAAGATGCGCCTTGAGGCCTGGCTGTCTCCGCTGTATTTAGAGCAGCTGACGGTAAAGCCGGTGATCGTGTTCTCAGATGAAAGCGCCGGCGAGCTCTCCGATTACGTAGATGAAAGACGCGAATACGCCGCGCCGGAAGATGCGCCGGCTGATCCTGAAACCGCAGCTGCAGCCTATATGCAGAGGGCCTTTACGACCTTAATGCCTGAGCATGCCCCCTTAAATGAGGCTGCAGAGCCTGCAGTCGAGGCGGCGGAGGTCGGCGTGCATTCCTACGCAGAGGGCGATACCTTCTTTGACGGGCACAGCGTGGTTCATGCAGAGGTGATGCAGGAGCCCGGTCCTGATCCTGACGAAAAGCGCAGCCTCTTTGACAACGCCAAAGGCGTCGGCATCGCCATGGGCTTTAAGCAGGGCTCAGGGCCGGCTCTGACCTTTATTTCCTTAAAGCAGGTACTGGAGGACAAGGCCTTCAGCGACATTCGCTTTGAGTGTCTGCGCACGGTCTCGCGTTTATCGCAGATCTGCCCGCCTTTAACTGATTTACTCAAAAATCGCGGCGGTGAAGGCATCGTCAGCCTCGATAATTTGGCGCATGTCGTCTCCTCGGCCGTACCGGCTTTAAAGCTTTTGGGCGTGGAGCTTATCATCCCCAAGACCTTAAAGCGCATCCTCTACCCCAAGTCCGCCATTACCCTGCATTTGGACCGCGATTACAATGAGGGCACCGGCCTGATGGGCATTGAGCAGATGCTCGACTTTGACTGGCAGATTGCCATCGGCAATGAACAGGTGACCGAGCCGGAGTTTGATGAACTGTGCCGGCACGCCGGTCGCATCGTGCGTTTTCGCAACAGTTTTGTCTATGTCGATCCCAATGAGGTCAGCCGCATCGCCAAACATCTGCAGATGGGCCGCGGGGCCGTCAATCCCAAGCGCCTGATTGCTGCCGCCTTAACCGGCAAGTTCGGCGAGGATAACGTATTGTTATCCAAACAGTTAAAGGATGCGCTGCAGCATCTGCTGTCTGAAAAAGAGATTGCCGTGCCGGATACTCTGCAGGCCAAGCTGCGTCCCTATCAGGAGCGCGGCTACAGCTGGCTGGTGCGCAATTTAAAGACTTCCCTGGGCTCGATTATTGCTGACGATATGGGCTTGGGCAAGACGCTGCAGGTCATTGCCGCCCTGGAGAAGCTTCGAGCCGACGGTGCGCTGGAGGAGAAAGGCGCTTTAGTGGTGGTGCCGACCACCCTGCTGCACAACTGGCAGCATGAACTGCGCAAATTCGCTCCACAGCTTACCTATAAGGTCATCTACGGTGCGGAGCGCGATTTTAAGACCCCTAAGCATGTCACCATCACTACCTACGGGATCCTGCGCACTGAAAACGCTAAGTTCAAAAAGGTGCCCTGGCGCGTCATGGTGATCGATGAAGCTCAGGCCATTAAGACCCATACCTCGCTGATTTTCAAGGCCGTACGCTCGATTAAGGCCGACGCCTTTATTGCCATGTCCGGCACCCCGGTGGAAAACCGCCTGCTCGAATACTGGTCCATTATGGACTTCGTCAATCCGGGACTTTTGGGCAGCGCCGACGGCTTTAAGCGCGAATTTGCTCAGCCCATTGAGCGCAGTCATGATGCCGAGGCCATCAAGCGCTTCAAGCAGGTCACAGCGCCCTTCATCATGCGCCGCTTAAAGAGCGACAAGTCGGTGATCTCGGATTTGCCCGAGAAGATCTCCTACGACAAATACTGCACTCTCACCAAGGAGCAGACTGCCCTCTATAACGAAGTGGTCGGCAGTGCCATGGAATTACTGCAGAATACCGACCGCAAAGGCCGCTCGGGCATCGTGCTCAATTTGATTGCATCCTTGAAGATGATCTGCAATGCCCCGGAGCAGTACACCGACAACAGCCCTTATCAAGGGGCCAAGTACTCCGGCAAGGCGCAGATGCTCTTTGACCTTTTGGATCATTTATTCCGCGAGCGGCGCAAGGTCTTGATCTTCACGCAGTTCAAGCGCACCGGCAATCTGATCTGTCAGTGGCTTGAGGAGCGCTACAGCTTTAAGCCTGACTTCCTGCACGGCGAGATCCCGGTAAAAGAGCGTACGCGCATGGTCAATAATTTCCAGAACGAGCGCTCCTGCCGCGCCCTGGTACTGTCGCTTAAAGCTGCCGGCACGGGCTTGAATTTGACGGCCGCCAGCGCCGTAGTGCACTTTGATCTGTGGTGGAACCCTGCCGTTGAGGCGCAGGCTACCGATCGCGCTTACCGCATCGGGCAGAAGCAGCAGGTTGAGATCTTCCGCTTCATCTGCAGCGGCACCTTTGAAGAAAAGATCAACGCCCTGATGGAGAGCAAGAAGGAGCTGGCTGATCTTACCGTCGGCGCCGGCGAGCACTGGATCGGCGAGATGTCTGACCGGCAGTTAAAAGATCTCTTTGCCATCTCCGAGCAGGACGAGGAGCTGCAGGAGGAAATTGCCGGCAGACGCATGGCTGAGGCTGCGGAAGACTCGGAAGCGGCGCCGGCGTCATCAAAACGCGGACGCGCGCGCCGGGCTGGTTAACCTGCAGAGATCTGAGCTTGACGCTCTTTGCCGGGGCGCTTTATGCTCTGCTGTATGAACAGTGAATTAGAGCAGCTTTCCCCGGCAGAGCGCGCGCTGCTGCAGGCAGGAGTTAAGCAGGTTTTAAGCGGCAAACCTTTAACGCGCGCCCAGCTTGTTGATTTATCCGCTCTCCCCGCATCCGCCTTGGGAGCCGCAGCGGCCTGCATCAATCGCCATTTTAATCACAATGCGGCTGATGTCTGTGCTATCATCAGCGCTAAAACCGGGCGGTGCTCGGAAAACTGCCGCTTCTGCGCGCAGTCCGCGCTCTGCAGCGCATCGCTGCCGACTGCACCCGCGCTGCCGGCGCCGGAGGAAATTATCGCCGCCGCCCGAAAGGCCGCCGCCTCCGGGGTCAAGCGCTTCTCCTTAGTGTTCTCGGGCCGGCGTCTGCTGGATCGTGAAACCGAGAGTGTCTGTGAGATTTATCGGGAAATTAAACGGTGCACGCCGCTTTCGCTGTGCATTTCAGCAGGCTTTCTGCACGAAGCGCAGCTGCAGGCCTTAAAAGCGGCCGGCGTTTGCCGAGTGCACTGCAATGTGGAGACCTCAGAGCGCTTTTTCCCTCACATCTGCACCAGTCACAGCTTTGCCGATAAAATCGCCACCATAAAATCTGCGCAGGCCTTAGGCCTTGAGTGCTGCTCGGGCGGCATATTCGGACTGGGCGAAAGCATGGAGGATCGCATTGACATGGGGATGACTTTAGCGCAGCTGAACATTCAGAGCGTGCCCCTTAATCTGCTTCATGCCCTGCCGGGAACGCCGCTTGAGCATCAGCCGCCGCTCAGCTTGGAGGAGTTTTTAAAGAGCGCGGCGCTGATGCGCTTTATCCTGCCGCGCGCCTTCCTGCGCCTGGCAGGCGGCCGCGCCCTGATCCCCGATCATGGGCGCAGCCTGCTGCAGCACGGCGTCAATGCCCTCATTTCAGGCGATCTGCTCACCACCCAGGGCTTTGACTATTTAAGCGATCAAGCCATGCTCGCTGAGCTTAATTTCAAGCAGGTTTAAACTTATCGCTGTAGGAGAGCAGGAAGCGCGTCAGCTCCGGATCATTGAAGTCCGCCGCTGCCGGCGGATACTTGTGATCAAGCGCGGTGAGCGCGGTAATTTCCTCTGCGCTTAAAGTGACGTCAGCTGCCTGCAGATTCTGCTCCAGGCGCTCTTTATGCAGGGTCTTAGGGATCGCGCAGATCCCCTGCGAGGTCAAAAAGGCCAGCGCAGTCTGCGCGGCTTTCAGGCCGTGCCGGGCGCCAATCTCCTGCAGCAGCGGCTCAGCAAAGAGCTCCGGACGCCCCTGCGCCAGCGGCCCCCAGGCCATTAAGGCGGTGCCGTAATCCTTCAGGACTGCGCGCATGCCGCGCTGCTGATTATAGACATGGGTCTCGGCCTGCAGCACCTGGGGCTTGACCTCAAAGTGTTCGGCCATATCGATGAAGCGCCCGTTAAGGAAATTGGACAGGCCGACAGCGCGCACTTTGCCCTGAGATAATGCCTGCTCCAAGGCCCGATAAGTGCCGTAGACATCGCCAAAGGGCTGATGGATAAGCAGCAGGTCAATATAGTCCGTCTGCAGGCGCCTGAGCGACTCCTCAATGCTCTGCATGGCCTGTTTTTCACCTGCATTGGAGATCCATACCTTGGTGGTGATGAAAAGCTCACTGCGCGGCACGCCGGATTTGACCAAGCCGGCTCCCGTTTCAGCTTCATTGAAGTAAGCCTGGGCGGTATCAATTAAGCGGTATCCGCAGGCAAGAGCCTGCTCCACAGCCTGCGCGCAGTCCTCGGGCTTAATTAAATAGGTACCGAAACCTAAGACCGGCATCTCAATGCCGTTTGATAAATGAATGTTATGCATGGATTTTATACGTTCCGATGGCCTTGGTGACAGCTAAGTCCTGATCGTCATAGATGGGGCTTTTGCCGGTGTTTAAAGCATTGATCTGCGCCATCTCCTCAGCCGTCAGCGCAAAATCAAAGATGTTTAAATTCTCGCGCATGCGCTCGACGCGCACGCTCTTGGCGACAGCTCCAATGCCGCGCTGATAGAGCCAGCGTAAAATCACCGCTCCCACGCCGCGCTGATGCGCCGCCGCGATCTGCGTTAAGACCGGGTGCGTGAAGATGCCGTTTTTTCCTTCAGCAAAAGGCGACCAGGCCTGATGGCAGATCCCCATGCCGGACAAATACTGCCGCGCGTCCTCCTGCGCAAAAAACGGATTGGTCTCCAGCTGATTTAACGCCGGCGCCGCTTCATTGTGCAGCATGAGATCCTGCAGTCTTTCATTGCTGAAGCTGGTGACGCCGATGGCGCGGATCAGCCCCTCGTGATGCAGCTTCTCCA
Source organism: uncultured Succinivibrionaceae bacterium (assembly GCA_944389865.1). Classification (GTDB taxonomy): domain Bacteria; phylum Pseudomonadota; class Gammaproteobacteria; order Enterobacterales; family Succinivibrionaceae; genus Avisuccinivibrio. Next base: position 99,221 of record CALXNX010000001.1, on the reverse strand, counting down.
CAGCGCGCCATGCGGCATAATAATTGCCGTAGGGCTTGTGCAGCAGATACAGGTCAAGATAATCAAGACCTAAACTGCGCCTGCTCACCTCAAAAGCCTTCAGGGCATCGGCGTATTCATAATCCTGCACCCACAGCTTGGTGGTAACGAAGATCTCCTCGCGCGGGATGCCGCTGTGCCTGATGGCTGCTCCGACCTCAGCCTCATTAAAATAGGATGCTGCGGTATCGATGAGCCGATAGCCCAGCTCCAGCGCCTGCTCCACGGCCTGCTGCGTCTTTTCTTTAGGGATCTGATAGACGCCAAAGCCCACAGCCGGGATCATGACATCGCCGTTTAACTTGAAATATTCCATCTGCCCTCCTGTACGTTTGGTCTGTTTGGTACTTTTGACTGGATCCTAAAGCAGACATGCGGGCTTTTTAAGGGAGATTCCGGGGATGAATTTGCACAAAACGGAGTTTTTCGTCATACTGCGCTTATGACTTTAGAACCTGCTGCCCTTTTCAGCTTTGCCCGTAAGAGTACTGAGCTGCCCAAATTTCTGCCGGCAGCCGGAGTACTGCATATCTGCATCATCGCCGGAAAGACTGACTTTACCTGCGCCGGCCGGCCCTTAACGCTCACAGCTCCGGGCTATGCCATTATCACCAGCGCGGCGATGTGCACGGAGCTTAAGGACAGCGCGGACTTTCAGGGCATCTACATGCTGTTAAGCCCGCGCACCATCGGTCTGCTCCATCTGCGCAGCACTTACGGCACGATAGGACATTTAGCTCTCACCGCCGATCCGCGGTTAAAGCTCACTGCAGCGGAGGCTGAGCGCTGCTATGCCGATTTAACCCGACTCTGCGAGCGCTCGCAGCTGACCTCGCATCACTACCTGCAGGATATGCTGCTGTCCCTGCTTGCCGCGCACGTGCTTGATCTCTATGATCTGCATCAGCGTCACGGCGTGCTCCCTGATTTAAGCTCGGGAAAAGGGCAATTGCTGCAGCGCTTTATTACGCTGCTTGAGGAGGGGCATTATCGGCAGGAGCGCAGCCTGAAGTTTTATGCCGATAAGCTTTTTATCAGCCCGCATTATTTAAGCGAGCTCTGCCGCGCTCTCACCGGCAAAAGCGCAGGCTATTGGATAGAGCGCTATACTCTGCAGGCTTTGATCTTAGAGCTCACCGACACCAGCCGGACGCTGGGGCAGATCGCCGACCGCTTCAATTTTTCGACGGCGGCCTACTTTACCCGCTTTTTCAAGCAGCGCTGCGGTCTCACCCCCAGCGCCTTTCGCCGGCGGCGCCGGCAGCTCTGAGCTGCGGCTTCAACTCCCCCGGGCAAAGGTTTTTGTGATCCGGCTTGTAATTTTGCCCCCTCAAGCGGATAACGAGGCCCCGTCTGCGTCCCTTTTGACTATAATTTTTAAAGATTTGTTAAAAATCATCTGCTGCACTTCAATTTGGCTTTCAGGATCAAAGGATTAATTATGCCCAAAATTCTTAATTTCGGCTCGCTGAATATCGATTATGTTTACGGCGTTGATCATTTTGTGATGCCGGGGGAAACCGAGGCCTCAAAGTCCCGCTCTATCTTTGCAGGCGGCAAAGGCCTGAATCAATCGGTGGCCGCAGCGCGCGCCGGCGGCGAGGTCTATCATGCCGGTGCAGTAGGCAGAGATGACTCCAAGGTGCTGCTCGATATGCTGCACAAGAGCGGCATTCATGATGAATTTCTGCAGCGGCGCAGTGAAAGCAGCGGCCACACCATTATTCAGGTGGATAAAAACGGCCAGAACTGCATTCTGCTTTACGGCGGGGCCAATCAGACCATCACCGAGCAGGAAATTGATGCCGCCTTAGCTCATTTTGCCCCGGGAGATTATTTAATCCTGCAGAATGAGATCAACAATATCGAATACGTGATCCGCAGGGGCCATGAGTGCGGGCTTAAGGTCTGCTTTAACGTTTCGCCCTTTACTGCAGATTTATTAAAGCTGCCTTTAGAGCTCTGCTCCCTGTTAATTGTCAATGAGATTGAAGGCGGCGCCATGGTCAGCATGAGCCCGGACAGCGATCCCTACGCCTTAATTGACGCTTTAAGTACGGCCTATCCGCAGTCCTCCTTTGTGCTGACCTTAGGCTCGCGCGGCTCCATCTTAAAGCTCAAAGGCCAGGATCCGATCTCCTGCCGGATCTATAAGGTCAAGGCGGTAGACACCACCGCCGCCGGCGATACCTTCCTGGGGTACTTAGTATCCTCCTTAGCCCGCGGCCTTGAGGGCGCTCAGGCCTTAAAGACGGCCGCTGCCGCCTCCGCCATTGCGGTGACCCGCGCCGGCGCCTGCCCGTCCATCCCGGTACTTACCGAGGTGGAGGAATTCATCGCCGCGGCCGATTATGAGGTCTTAACTGCCAGGCTGTAATTGCAGGATAAACATAGATTAAGGATTTTATTATGAAGAAAATCGGCTGTCTGAACTCTGAACTTTCCTACGTGATCTCCAAATTAGGTCACTTTGACACTCTGACCATCGGCGACTGCGGTCTGCCGGTGCCCAAGGGAGTGCAGCGCATCGATCTGGCTGTGACCTACCATGTGCCGCCTTTCTGGGATGTTTTTGACGTGGTGGATGCGGAAGCTAAGTTCCAAAAGGTCACCATTGCCTCCGAATCCATCGAGCAGAATCCGGACTTCTATCAGCGCATTACCGCATGGGCGCAGAAAAACAAGATTGAAGTCTCGATAGTGCCGCACGATGAGCTCAAAAAGCTGTCGGCCTCCTCGGCGGCCGTAGTGCGCACCGGCGAGTGCCATCCCTACTGCAATGTGATCCTGGAATCCAACGTCTCATTCTAAGCCCTGAAGATCATTTTCTTAAGCCCTGCCGTCCCGGCAGGGCGGTGAGCCTTTATAAGATCTGCCATGCAGAGCTCGGTATCCTCCGCACTGCCCCTGTCCTACGGCATCTCGCTCCTGGTGCAGCTGTGCCCCCTGCCATATCACGTCTTTAACTCTGACAATCATTACGTCGAGAAATTTGACAGCAATGATCCGGACAAGCGCAATGTGCTCAAGACTGACTTTTCGCTGCGCGTGAAGCTGCTCAATCAAATCCGCGCGCAGAAGGTGGCGCTGATCTGCGACGAAAGCCCGGTGATCTTTGCCGGCGTGCAGTGCCTCGACGGCATTACAGTGCTCATCGGCCCGGTAGTGATGACTAAGGTCGATCAGAACTTTGCCAAACTCTACAGCCTCAAGCATCAGGCCGATACCGTGCCGCTGTTATACTGTGATCCCGGGCGTTTGTGCGCGGCAGTGCTTTTGATCTACACCGAGCTTTACGGTCGGCACTTTTCGGTAAACGATCTGCTCGATGCCAACTTCATTTCCCCTGAAGTGCTGCAGCTTACCCAGCAGCGCCTGGCTGACGTGTTCTCCTCCATCAGTCTTGAAGAGCGGCCGCACAATCCGGTGACCTTGGAGCTGAATATCCGCAGGGCCATTCGCTCAGGCGACGAGGCTGCCCTGAAAACTGCGCTCAACTCCCCCTACAGCGCCATGCGCGGCACGCTGGCGGACACCGAGCTGCGCTCCGCGCAGAATCTGGCCATCGTTGACATCACCATCTATACCCGCGAGGCTATCGACTGCGGCCTGTCGGTGGAGGAGCTCTATATACTCGCCGATGCCTATATTCAGCAGATCGAGGAGTGCCGCTTCCCGGCCGAATGCGCGGCGCTGGCGCGCAGCTGCGCTTTAAAGTGCACGCAGCTGGTGGCAGCAGCGCATAAGCGGCAGCTGCACCCCGATGAGACTTCGGCATCCGGCGCGGCCATAGTTAATCGGGCTCTTGACTATATTGACCGGCACCTTTACGAAAAGACCGATATCAGCAGCATGGCAGCGAGGCTTAAAGTATCAAGCGGCTATCTTGCGCACATCTTCCGCCGGAGCATGGGCATGACCATCAGCGCCTTTGCCCGCAGGCGCAAAATGGAACTGGCAGTCCAGCTTTTAATCGGCAGCGATAAGAGCCTGCAGGAAATTGCGCAGATGCTGGGCTTCAGCTCGCAAAGTCATTTTGGGCAGGTGTTTATGCGCGCCACCGGGGAAACCCCTGGTCAATACCGCGCCCGGCGGCAGCATTAAAATCGGCTTTAAAAAGCACAGTGCAGCTGAGCCATGCGCAAGCGTTTGCAGAATTTGCGCTTTACAGCGCCAGCATTCTGATAAATACCGGCTTTTCTGCAGATTTACCCTGCCTGTGCGGTGCAAATGAAAATTGCGCCGCGCTTAGTTAACTTATTAATTTTCTTCTTAAATTTAACGCAAATTCGGTTGCGTCCGTGCACTGTGCACTTTGCCGGACGGCATTTTTTCACATTGCGTAAATTTGCCCCGATGCTCAATTTTTGCCGTTATCAAAAATCAGATATTTAATAAAAACAGCAGAAATTTAACATACAGCTTAATGCGAAATTTTTACAATCTGTCCTGTAAATGCGGGAGGCCGTAAGCTCCTGCAGTTATTAAAAATAAAATGCTTTCATTTTCAAATATGGAGTCATGCGAATTATGAAACTCAGCAAAATTTGTGCTTCCGTTGCTATGGTTTGTGCTGCTGCCGCCTTTGCCGCTTCCGCTTCTGCAGCTGATGCTGCCAAGCGTCTGACCGGCGGCGGGAGCAACATCATGTACATCATCACCCCCTCTCACTCCAACCCCTTCTTCAAGACTGAGGCTGAAGTGGCCGCTGCTACTGCCAAGAAGCTGGGCTATGAGGTCAAGATGGTGTCCCATGATGACTCTCCGGTGAAGCAGTCCGAGCTGTTCGAGACCGCCATCTCCGATAAGGCCGCCGCTATTATCTGCGACAACGCCGGTGCTGATGCTACCGTGGCTGCCGTACAGCGTGCCTATGACAACAACATCCCTACTTTCCTCATCGACCGTGAAATCAATGAGCAGGGCATCGCTATTGCTCAGATCGTGGCCAACAACTATCAGGGCGCTAAAGGCGTAGCCGAGGTCTTCGTCGAAGCCATGGAAGAGGAAGGTCAGTATGCTGAGCTCTTCGGCATTGACTCCGACACCAATGCTCAGACCCGTTCCACCGCTTTCCACGAAGTGATCGATCAGTATCCTGACATGGAGCTGGTGTCCGTGCAGACCGCCAACTGGGATCAGAACCTGGGCTATCAGAAAACCGAGACCATTCTGCAGTCCTATCCTGACTTAAAGGGCATTATCTCCGGCAATGACAATATGGCCGTGGGCGCTGCCGCTGCCGCCAAGGCTGCCGGCAAGAAGCTGCACATCGTCGCTGTGGACGGCTCCAACGATGCCCGCGATCAGATCCTGTCCGGCGATATGACTGCTACTGCCATGCAGCCGGCCGCTTTAATCGCTCAGATGGCGGTGGAGCAGGCTGATCAGTACTTAAAGACCGGCTCTACCGGCAAGCCGGAGAAGCAGCTGATTGACTGCGAAATCATCACCATCGACAACGCTAAGAACTTAAACGACTTTACTCTCTCAAAGTAATTCTGCGTTAACGACCCGCCGCCTGAGCCTTAGGCGGCGTTCACATCAACCATCAGCTTAAAGCGCCGTTTGAGTACGGAGAGTATTTGTGCAGGCTTTTTAAGCTGAAAATTGAGGAAGGAATGCAATGTCAAAGCGAAACTTAATTATCGGCGCCGTCGTCGTCTTAGCTGCAGCTTACGGCGGTCTGACGGCCACTATCATTCCGGAAGGCACTGAAGCGCAGCTGACCGGCGAGGTGGTCTTTGATCCTACCGTCAATGCGCAGAACTTCTGGAAAGAGCAGGGCCCGAAATACTTCGAGGATAACGCAGTCGATTTTGCACAGTTAGTCTCTGAGGCCAACGGCGATTTCACCACTGTCGCCTCCAAGTACGGCCACTATTCCATGGGTGATTCCGGGGAACTGTCCTTCATCGTTAAGGGTACCGGCACCATTAAGACGGTCAAGAACAAGCTGCGCAGCGGCTATGTAGCTTTCCAGCCTGACGGCGTCCCGGAGAGCAGCGTCAGCTACCGTCTGCAGATCGGCCCGGTGTTTAAGAACTCCTCCGTGCGCGATACCATCAATACCATTTCCTACCGCGACTACAAGAATCAGATTGAATGGGCGCAGGTTTCCGTGGCGCTGCACAACTTAATTTTAAAGGATGTGCTCTCCCAAGTGAATTTTGAAGGCACCGAAGGCCGCAAAGTCAGCTATGTCGGCTGCTATACCGTTACCCGGCCCAGCCAGGTACTGATCACCCCGGTAAGCGTCACCATTGAGTAGGAGCCAGGGCATGAGCGAAGAAATTTATCTGCATGCCGAGAAGATAGACAAGATCTATCCCGGCACAAAGGCGCTTGATCAAGTGTCCTTTGACATCAAGCGCGGCAAGGTCAACGTCCTCATCGGCGAGAACGGTGCGGGCAAGTCCACCTTGATGCGCATTATCGCCGGCATTGAAAAGCAGTCCGCCGGCAAACTGTTCCTGCAGGGCCGCGAGGTAAGCTTCAACAGCACCATGGATGCGCGCGCCGAAGGCATCGCCATCATCCATCAGGAGCTGTGCTTATTTCCAAACCTCACGGTGTTCCAGAACTTATTCATGGCCTCTGAGCGCACCAGGAGCGGCATTCTGGATGATGCTGTGCATCGCCGTTTGGCCAAACAGGTGCTCGATCGCCTGAATTTCCCTATCGATCCGGATACCAAAGTAGGAGATCTGCGCGTAGGTCAGCAGCAGATGATTGAGATCGCGCGCAATCTCCTCATCCCGAATCTGAAAATTTTGATCATGGATGAGCCGACCTCCTCGCTGTCCGAGCAGGAAGTGGACGTGCTGTTCAACATCATGCGTGAACTTACGGCCTCCGGCATTTCCATCGTCTATATTTCCCATCGCCTCGAAGAGCTGATGCGCATCGGCGACTACGTCACCATTTTCCGTGACGGCAGGCTGGTAGCTGAAGCTGCGGCGAAGGACATTGACGTGCCCTGGATCGTCAAGCAGATGGTAGGCGAGGGCAAGAGCTACCCGACCCGCAAGACCGATGTGGACTGGAGCACGCGCGAGACTGTACTGGAGGTTAAGGATTTAACCCTGCCCAAGTCCGGCGGCGGCTATCTGCTCAACAAGGTCAATTTCTCCCTGCATAAGGGCGAGATCTTAGGCATTTACGGGCTGCTGGGCGCCGGGCGTACCGAGATCTTTGAGTGCATCATGGGCATGCGTCCGGAGCATACCGGTCAGGTGATCAAGAACGGCCAGGTGATGAAGATTGAAAATGTCGCCGGCCAGATTGCCCAGGGGCTGGCATGGCTGCCTGAGGATCGTCAGCGCGACGGCTTGGTGCAGGCCATGGACATCGATAAGAACATCGCCCTTTCTGAGGTCGCGCACTTCATGTCGCCCATGGGCATCATCGACAGCAGGCGCGAAAGCAAGGCTACCGATGAAATGATCCGCGACGTGCACATTAAGGTGGCGGACAAGCATCTGCCGATTTTATCGCTCTCAGGCGGCAATCAGCAGAAGGTGGTGTTTGCCAAGGGCGCCCTGACGGGACCTGAGATCATGCTTTTGGACGAGCCGTCCCGCGGTATTGATATCGGTGCGAAGACCGAAATCTTCCACCTTATCTATCAGTACGCCGAGCGCGGCGTGTCGCTTATCGTGGTCTCCTCGGAATTAGAGGAAATCATCGCTATTGCCGACCGCATCATCGTGCTGTCCAACGGCATCAAGACCGCCGAATTTACCGGCGCAGACATCACTCAGGATAATTTGGTTAAAGCCTCTTACGTTGGCCATCAGGCTTCCGGTAACGCAGATAAAGCTGAATAAGCGGAGTTTAAAATGAATAAAAATGATTTAATCATGACGCTGCTCAAGGGCCGTACCTTAATCGTGCTGACCCTGCTCGTGATCTTCTTCTCCTTTGCTGCCGACTCCTTCTTCACGGCGCAGTCGCTGCTCTTGGTCGCCAAGCACGTAGCCCTGTACGGCATCTTAGGCATCGGCATGACCTACGTCCTGGTCACCGGCGGCATCGACCTGTCCGTGGGCGCCGTAGTCGGCGTGGCAGGCATGGTCTCGGGCTATTTAATAAATCAGGGCCTGACCCTGTTCGGCTATACCATCTACTTCAATGTCCCGACCATCGTCATCATCGCCGTAGTCATCGGCGTGATCATCGGGGCGATTAACGGCGTGATCATCACCCGCTTTGCCGTAGCCCCGTTCATCGCCACCTTGGGCATGATGTACATGGCCCGCGGCGTGGCCAACTTAATCTCCAACGGCGCCACCTTCCCGAACTTAGTCGGCAAGGAAGCTTTGGGCAATACCGGTTTTGAGATCTTCGGCCGCGATATCGCAGGCTTCCCGGTGGCGGTGCTGATCTTAATCTTAATTGCCGTGATAGCTGCCGTTATTCTGCGCAAGACCCCGTTCGGCTGGCACATCCTGGCCATCGGCGGCAACGAGCGCGCCGCCAAGCTCTCGGGCGTGCACGTAGATAAGGACAAGCTCTTAGTCTATATGTTCTCCGGCGCCTGCAGCGCGGTGGTCGGCATCATCGCTACCTCTCAGCTGGTGGCCTCGCACCCGATGACCGGCAACACCTGGGAAATGAATGCCATTGCCGCAGCCGTGCTGGGCGGCACTTCCCTGATGGGCGGCGTCGGCACCATCGTCGGTACGGTAATCGGCGCCTTCATCATCGGCGTGATCTCCGACGGCATGGTGATGTGCGGCGTATCTGAGTTCTGGCAGATGATCATCAAGGGCTTAGTGATTGTGCTGGCCGTGATCGTCGATCAGTATCAGCGCGATCTCCAGGCCAGAATGGCTCTTCAGGCCCGCAACGAGAACAAGTAAGAGGTGATCTGCCATGCTGTTTAGAGATAAAGGCAGTGAAATTGTAGCTGCCATGAGCGGACATGTGACGGCGGTCGGCGATGTGGATGAGCCCATCTTCGCCGGCAAGGTGGCAGGCGACGGCGTAGCCATCATCCCGGCCTCCGGCGAGGCGGTGGCTCCAATCTCCGGCACCGTGTCCCTGATAGGTGAGCAGAAGCACACCTACGGCATCACCGGCTTTGACGGCATCGAGGTGCTGCTCCACATCGGCATCGATACGGTCAAGCTCAACGGAGAAGGCTTTATCCCGGCGGTAAAGGTCGGCGATCGCGTGCAGGCAGGCGATCTGATCTGCACGGTGGATTTAGATCTGCTGCGCGCCCGGCACTTTGATACTACCTCGCCCCTGATCATTACCTCAGGCTCGATGGACCGGATCAAGCGCCTGACCCTGCGTACCGGCCAGGCTGCCGCCGGTCAGACCGCAGTCATGCGCTACGTGCTCAATAAATAATGATTAAGCCCTGCCGCGGCCTGAGGCTGCGGCAGTCCCAGTACTTTTTATAAAGCGTTTTGAGCTTTCTGCAGGCGCAAAGCGTTTTTCAAAACTACTGAAGGTTTTACAGCACTGCATGGACAGTAAGGAGATAAAAAACATGGCCGCACATATTAAGTTAGGCTTCGTTCCGACCCGCCGCAGCGTATTCAGCGCTCCGGATGCGATCAAATACCGCAACCTCACCGCGGACAGATTAAAGGAGCTGGGCATTGATTTTGTCGATATCACCGATATCAACTCCGAAGGTCTGCTCTTTGACGACTCGCACGTAGGCAAAATCGTGGAGAAGTTCCGCCGCGAGAAAGTTGACGGCATCATTCTGGCGCACTGCAATTTCGGCACTGAATATCTGTGCGCCCGCGTGGCTAAGGAATTAGGCCTGCCGGTCTTATTATGGGGACCTTTGGATGAAGCCCCGCTCCCTGACGGCACCCGTCTGCGTGATACCCAGTGCGGTCTGTTTGCTACCGGCAAGGTGCTGCGCCGCTTCAGAGTGCCCTTCACCTATCTGACCAACTGCCGCTTATCCGATCCGGTGTTCGAGCGCGGTCTGCGCGACTTCATGGCCGTCTGCAACGTCGTGCGCACCTTCAGACACATCCGCATTCTGCAGATGGGACCGCGTCCTTTCGATTTCTGGACCACTATGTGCAATGAAGGCGAGCTTCTGGAGCGCTTTAATATTCAGCTCTCCCCCATTCCGCTGCCTGAGCTCACCCGTGAGGTCAGGCGTTTATTAGCTGAGCACGGAGCGCAGGAAGAGCTCAAGTTCCTGCAGGACCACACCATTGTGAAGATCAATCCCAACAAGGTGGAGACCGTGGCTGCCCTGGCTAAGGCCATGAAGAACCTGATTGAAAAGTACGGCTGTCAGGCCGGCGCCATTCAGTGCTGGACCGCCCTGCAGGGGGAGCTGGGCATCATGCCCTGCGCTGCCAACGCCATCTTAAATGACTTAGGCATCCCGGTAGTCTGCGAGACCGATATTCACGGCGCCATTACCGCGCTGCTCGCTGAGGCCGCCTGCATGAACGACAGCCGCAGCTTCTTTGCCGACTGGACCGTGCGTCATCCGACCAACCCTAACGGTGAGCTGCTGCAGCACTGCGGCCCGTGGCCGATTTCCATCGCCAAAGAAAAGCCCGAGCTTACCTGCCCGATCGCCTTTGATGATGAAGGCTCGCTGTCCGCTGAAGCCAAGCCCGGAGACAAGCTGACCTTAATCCGCTTTGACGGCGACAACGGCGAGTACTCGCTGCTTTTAGGCAACGCCAAGAGCGTGGAAGGCCCGAAGATTTTAGGCACCTATATGTGGGTGGAGGTAGAGAACATTAAGCGCCTGGAGGAGAAGATCGTCACCGGTCCCTACATCCACCACTGCGTGGGCGTCTATAAGGACGTAGTGCCGATCCTCTACGAGGCCTGCAAGTACATCGGCATCAAGCCCGATCTCTACGATCCCATTGAAGAGGACGTTAAGGCCTATTTAAGAGGCGAATAAGGAACACCAATACCTGTATGCCGCCTGCAGCAGTCAGGCTGCAGGCAGCAGCTTCAAGCAAGGAGGAATTAAGACTATGAATTTAAGCAAACTGGCCTACAAGCTGCGCCGCGACGTGGTGGACATGATCGTCAGCGGCAAGGGCGGCCATATCGGCGGCGATATGTCGGTAATGGAAGTCCTGGTGGCCCTGTACTTTAAGGAAATGGACGTCACCCCGGAAAATTTCGGCAAGGGAGTGCATGATCACTTTGTAATGTCCAAGGGCCACTCCGTGGAGGCTCTGTACGCCGTGCTGGCGGAAAAGGGCTTCTTCCCGATTAAAGAGGTCATCGAGAAGTTCTCCAAGTTCGGATCGCCCTTCATCGGCCACCCCAACAATAAGCTGCCCGGCATTGAAATGAACTCCGGCGCTTTAGGCCACGGCCTGCCGGTAGCCGTCGGCATGGCCATTGCCGAGAAGATGAATAAGACCGACCAGCGCGTCTATGTGGTAATGGGCGACGGCGAGCAGGCCGAAGGCTCCGTCTGGGAAGGCGCGATGGCTGGGGCGAACTATCACTTAGACAACCTCTGCGCCGTGCTCGATCGCAATCGGCTGCAGATCTCCGGCACCACTGAGGAAGTGATGGCCCTCGACAATTTAAAGGATAAGTGGTCTTCCTTTGGCTGGGAAGTCATCAATGTTGCGGACGGCAACAGCGTCGATGAGCTTATCGCCGCCTTTGAACAGGCCAAAACTGTTAAGGGCAGGCCTTCCTTAGTGCTGGCCAATACCGTCAAAGGCAAGGGCTCGCCGGTGATGGAAAACAAGGCCTCATGGCACCATCACGTGCCTTCGACTGAGGAATACCAGCAAATCATGGCAGACTTAAAGCAGCATGAGGAGGAAGCTTAAGATGACTAATATTGCCAATAAGCAGATGATCTGCAGCGTGCTGATGGAAGCTGCCAAAACCGATCAGGACATTGTAGTGTTATGCTCGGACTCGCGCGGCAGCGCTTCCGCCGCTCCCTTTGCCAATGCCTTCCCGGAGCAGTTTGTGGAAGTGGGCATCGCTGAGCAGGACTTAGTCGGCATTTCGGCGGGCTTAGCCCGCTGCGGCAAGCGCCCTTTTCCGATGTCCCCTGCCTGCTTCATCACCGCCCGTTCCTACGAGCAGTGCAAGGTCGATGTGGCTTATTCGCACACTAACGTCAAGCTCATCGGCATCTCCGGCGGCGTCAGCTACGGCGCTCTGGGCATGAGCCATCACAGCGCGCAGGATATCGCCTGCATGTGCTCTATCCCGGGCATGCGCGTCTATCTGCCCTCCGACTGCCATCAGACCAAAAAGCTGATGGAAGTGCTGGTCAAGGACACTGAGCCTGCCTACATCCGCGTAGGCCGCAATGCCGTAGATGAAGTCTACAGCGAGGATAACTGCCCCTTCGTCATGGATCAGGCCACCACTTTATGTGAAGGTTCGGATGCCGCCATCATCGCCTGCGGCGAGATGGTGCTGCCCTCCTATAAAGCGGCTCAAATCTTAAAGGACAAGGGCATCAGCTGCACCGTCCTTGATATGTACTGCTTAAAGCCGCTCGATACCGCCTCCATCATCAAGGCCGCCTCCAGCGCTGAAGTGGTGGTGTCAGTCGAAGAGCACAGCCCCTTCGGCGGCTTAGGCTCGATGGTCGCCCAGGTGGTGGGCGCCAGCTGTCCGCGCAAATGCCTGACCCTGTCTCTGCCTGATGCTCCGGTCATTACCGGCACCTCCAAGGAAGTGTTCGACTACTACGGCCTTACCGGTGAGGGCATTGCCGCTAAAGTTGAGGAAGCGCTTAAATGAGTGATGCTTATGTTTTAGGCATCGATCAGAGCACGCAGGGCACCAAAGCCCTGCTGCTTGACCAAAGCGGCAGCCTGATTGATAAAGAGACGCTGCCGCATCGACAGATCATCGATGCCCGCGGCTATGTCGAGCACGACCTGGCCGAAATTTACGCCAATACCTGCAGAGCGGTCAAACTTCTCATTGACCGTCATCCTGAAGCTGCCGCCAGGCTTGCCTGCACGGGACTGTCCGTACAGCGCGAAACCGTCAGCGCCTGGCAGAAATCTACCGGCACCCCGATTTATCATGCCGTCGTGTGGCAGTGCCCCCGCGGCGCAGCCTTTACCTCTCTGCCTGAAGTACAGGCGCAGGCCCCCAGGGTGCGCGAGATCACGGGCCTTGAGCTCTCCGAGTTTTTCTCAGCTGCCAAAATTACCTGGCTTGCCGACAACGTTCCGGCCTTTAATGAGCTGGCCGCCCAAAATGATCTGTGCGTGGGCAATATGGATGCCTATCTTATCTATAAGCTCACGGGCGGCAAAGTCTTTGCTACCGAGCCTTCCAATGCCTCGCGCACGCAGCTGATGGATATCCATACCGCGCAGTGGTCGCCTGAACTCTGTCAGCTCTTCAAAGTCCCCCTCAGCGCCCTGCCGCCTATTTTAGACAGCGACAGCAGTTTCGGCCTGACCGACTTTGCAGGCGCCCTGCCGCACCCCATCCCGATTCACAGCGCCATCGGCGATTCACAGGGCGCACTCTTCGGGCAGGGAGCACTGTCTCCCGGCCAGACCAAGAGCACCTACGGCACCGGCTCGTCCATTATGATGAACGCGGGCCTGACCGTGCCCCATCCGCTGCACGGCGTGGTGACCTCGGCCGGCTGGCGCCGAAAAGGTGAGCTCACCTACGTGCTGGAGGGCAATATCAATTACTCCGCCGGCGTGATCTCCTATCTTAAAGACGACTTAAAGCTCATCTCCTGTCCCGGGGAAACCGAGGCGCTGGCTAAAGCCGCTCACCCTGAAGATCAGACTTTCTTCATTCCGGCGTTCTCGGGCCTGGGCGCCCCCTACTTTACCGGGCAGGTGCGCGGCACCATCCTGGGCATGAGCCGCGTTACCGGGCGCAATGAACTGGTGCGCGCGGCTTTAGACTCTATTGCCTATCAGGTAGCTGAAGTGCTCAATTTAATCGGCAAATCCGCCGGCACCGCCTTAACTAAGCTCAGCGTAGACGGCGGCGCGACGCGCAACGGCTATTTGATGCAGCTGCAGGCAGATCTCACGGGCCTTACCTTAAAGGTCCCGCGCGATGCTGAACTGTCCGGCATGGGCGCGGCCTATTTGGCAGGTCTTGCTCAGGGCGTCTATACCCTGGATGTGCTGAGGCAGGACAGAACCGCAGCAGTGTTCAAGCCCCAAAAGGACGCAGCCTGGCGCAGCGGGCGCCTTGCCGCCTGGCAGCGCGCCGTGCAGGCCGCCTTAGCCTACGGCCTTGGCCAATAATTTTCATTCGCTTTGACCCATGCCCCCATCTGCGGGGCATTTTTGCGGACGGGAACTGGAGATCACCGCCGCAGTCTGCGCTCTCACCATCCTTTTGGCCTGAGCGCCAAAGACCAGAGCCGCCTGCCACAGTACCGGGTTTCTGCCAACTGTATCTCCGTAATGATGCTGCTGCAGCTGCATTCTTAACGCGCCTGCCATCTTATCATGCGCTCTGCAGCTGCGCCCTGCAGTGAGAGAATTTGACACGGTTTTGAGAAAAAGCACCGTGCCGGCACAGCGGATGCATCCCCGCTGCCTGCGCCGTGCTACACTGACTGCATAAACCAAGTCACCTATTGCAGTTAAGGAGTGTTTATATGCAGGCAAGCGGCCAGAGCATCATTATTCAGAGCGGGGATTATCAGGCCCGCATCGTTACCGTCGGCGCAGGATTGAGCGCTCTTACCTGGAAGGGGCTGCATATCACCCTGCCCCATGATCCGGACACCGTCCCGGGCGGCCATTTGGGCAAGGTCTTAATCCCGTGGCCCAACCGCATCAAGAACGGCAGATACAGCTTTGCCGGCAAGGATTACCAATTGGCAGTCACCGAGCTCTCTACCGGCTCGGCCAGCCACGGCTTTGTTGCCTGGAAGGACTGGGAGATCTTTGACCTCGCTGAAGACGCCGTTACTTTAAGCACCTGCGTAGTGCCGCAGCCCAATTATCCTTTCCTGCTTTTATGCTACGCGCGCTATGAATTATCAGAGGCCGGACTCAAGGTCACCCTCACCGCCATCAATATCGGCAAACAGGCCGCCCCGTACGGCGTGGGTCAGCACCCCTATATTTCCTGCAATTTAAAGCCGCTTGACGAGTGCACTTTAAGCTTTCCGTGCCAAGAGGTGTGGGCGGTAGATGAAAAGATGTGCCCGACCGAGCTGGTCAGCGCCGAGAGCCTCGGGCTTGATTTCTGCACCGAGCGCAGCCTTAAGGACGTGCATATCGATCACGCCTTTAAAAACGAGCAGGATCCCCTCACCGTGTGCTTAAAGACCCCGGAAGTGACGGTCAAGCTGGTGACCAGCGCACCCTTCGTGCAGCTCTTTACCGCCGAGAAATTAAAGCGCCAGGGCCTTGCCGTAGAGCCGATGTCCTGCCCGGCCAATGCCTTTAACTCCGGCGTCGGTCTGACCGTGCTGCAGCCGGCCCAGAGCCATGTCTTAAGCTATACCATCAGTGCTGAATGCGCTTAAAAACCTTAAGCTGCCGCAGTGATTGGACCAGCCGATTTGCTGCGGAGGCCCCCTTAAGATCTAAAACCTTTGAGATAAAAATAAGAGAATTTTATGCCGCACCGCATTGTCATCACCGCCGGCGAGCCGGCCGGCATCGGCCCGGAGCTGATGTTTCACCTTGCTGAATTTAAAACTGATGATCAGCTGGTCGTTATTGCCGATAAGCACATGCTTAAAGAGCGCTTTGCGCAGTGCTTCAAAAACGCAGCTCCAGTAAAGATTCTGGATTACGATCCAAACAGCCGCGAACCGGCAGATCCGGGCGCCCTGTACGTGATCCATCAGCCGCTGGCAAAACCGGCCGTACCTGGAAAGCTGGATCCGGCCAATGCGCCCTGCGTCCTTAACAGCCTCGACCGCGCCCATGACGGCCTGATGTCCGGCGAGTTTTCAGCCTTAGTGACAGGTCCGGTGAGCAAGGCGGTGATCGACGCCTCCGGTGTGCCCTTTACCGGCCATACCGAATATCTGCAGCACAAGTGCGGCGTTAAGCGTGTGGTCATGCTCCTGGGCTGCTCCAGGATGAAAGTGGCGCTTGCCACCACCCATCTGCCTTTAAAGGATGTCAGCGCAGCCATTACCCCTGAGGTGCTCACCGAGGTCATCACCATCCTCGATCACGACTTAAAGCACAAGTTCGGGCTGAGCAAGCCTAAGATCTACGTCGCCGGGCTAAATCCGCACGCCGGTGAAGACGGGCATTTAGGCCGGGAGGAGCTGGACGTCATCATCCCGACTTTAAACGAGCTGCGCGCGCAGGGCTTTAATTTAGCAGGCCCCCTGCCGGCCGATACCCTCTTTACCCCGCAGTATCTGAAGGATGCCGCCGCCTATTTATGCATGTACCACGATCAGGGGCTGCCGGTACTGAAGTACGCGGGCTTTGATGAGGGCTACAACACCACCTTAGGCCTGCCCTACATCCGCACCTCAGTCGATCACGGTACGGCTTTAGGCATTGCCGGTACCGGCACGGCCGATCCGCGCTCGCTCTTTGCTGCGGTGCGTTTGGCCGAAAACATGGCCGCTGCGCTGCATGGAAAGGTTTGATGCCCCAGCACTTTCATACGGCCTTTGAGCTCTATCCCGCCTCCTTTTTCGACAGCAATGGCGACGGGATAGGAGATCTGCAGGGGGCGGCGCAGAAGCTGCCCTATCTGCGCCGGCTGGGTGTCGATCTCCTATGGATCTGCCCGTTCTGTTTATCGCCCGGGGTAGATAACGGCTACGATATTGCCGATTATCAAATGGTCGATCCGCGTTTTGGCACGCTTGATGACTTCGATGCCCTGGTCGCGCGCGCCAAAGACTTAGGGATCGCCGTGCTCATGGATCTGGTGGTCAATCACTGCTCCTCAGAGCATGAGTGGTTCAAGCGCGCCTGCGCTGATCCGTGCTGCGAGGAAGCCGGCTTTTTCTATCTGCGCCCGGGCAAAAACGGGCAGATGCCCAATAATCTGCGCTCCAACTTCGGCGGCAGCATCTGGGATCCGCTTCCCGGGCATGACGATCTCTACTACTGCCATTTCTACGCCAAGGAACAGCCCTGCCTCAATTGGTTTAACCCAGAACTCAGAGCGCGCATCTACGCCATGATGCGCTGGTGGCTTGCGCGCGGCGTCGCCGGCTTTCGCATCGATACCATCATGTCCATCGGCAAAGATCCGAGCTTTCCGGATTATCCGCCGGATCTGGTCGGGGACGGGCGCTGCGCCTGCGGCGCGATGAATGATGCCTGTCAGGACACCGCGCTCACTTTTCTGCGCGAAATGAAAGCGCAGGTACTTTCTCCCTGCGATGCCTTTACCGTGGGCGAGGTGTGGGGGCCGCTGCCGCCTGAAAAACTCAAACAGCTGATCGGCCCTGACGGCGTCTTTACCGCCATTTTCGATTTCTCCGCGCGCAGCGAGCTTACCTGCAGGCCCGGGTTCTATGCTTACACACCGATGCCGCTTAAGCGCTGGCGTGATCTGACCTTTGCAGCGGCGCAGCGCACGCCGGAGGGCGGTTTATTGGCTCTCGCTGTTGAAAATCACGACTCCCCGCGTGCGGTCAGCTGCTGGCTGCCCGAGAGCATGCGGAACAGCAGCGGTGCCAAGGCTTTGGCTGCCGTGCTGATGACCCTGCCGGGGCTGCCCTTTATCTATCAGGGGCAGGAGCTGGGGATGACTAACGTGCACTTCAACTCCATTGCTGAGATGCCGGATATTCAGTCAGCTGAAGAGTACCGCCGCGCTCTGGAGCATGGACTAACGCCGGACCAGGCCCTCAGCGTGCTTAATCGCTGGGCGCGCGATCACGGCCGCGTGCCTTTTCCTTGGAGCAGCGCCCCGCAGGGCGGCTTTACCACCGGCCAGCCGTGGATGCGGCTGCATCAGGACTATGCAGCGGTTAATGCCGCTGTGCAGGATGATGATCCGCACTCGGTGCTCACGGCCTATCGGCGCTTAGGACAGCTGCGCCGGCGCCCTGAACTGCAGACGCTGCTGCAGTACAGCGCACTGGAGCCTAAGGACCATCAGCAGGATCTGGAAATCGCCTTTTTCCGGGTGCATGGACAGCAGCGCTTATTCACCGCCGCCAATTTCGGCAATGCTGCCCTTACCTATCAGCTCCAAGCTGACGCTGAAATGCTCTTTACCTGCGGCACAGTGCTGCGCCGGCATGATGCCTGCGCCCTCATGCCGGGCTCGGCCTTAATCGCTCTCCTGCCGGAAAATTAAGCACAGCTCGGTCGATGCCGCCGGATCAAAGACCATATTGAAGGCGGTAAATTCCTGCAGTATTTGCGGATTGTCCGCCTGACGTTCGGCTAAAAAACTCACCATCGCGCCGCGGGCCTTTTTGCAGGTGACCGCGCGCTCAGCCCATTTGCCCTGCTTGGTACGCTCCAAAAAGCGCACATCAAGCCAGGTGAACTGTGTTTTATCGACGGCTTTGGCGTACTCGGCCGAGGCTAAGTTGATAAGCAGCGGTTTATCGCAGGCATCTCCCGCCTCTCGGGCTCCGGCAAGAAGCGCCGTCGTAAGACGCGGCCGCCAGAAAGCATAGAGATCAGTACCCGGCTGCGGGCAGAATTTAGCCTGCATCTCCAGGCGGTACGGGCTCACCCCGTCCAAGGGCCGCAGTGCGCCGTACAGTGCGCTGAGGATGAATAAATGCTTTTGCAGATAAGCGTACTGATCCTGCGTCAGCACCCGCGCGCCCATGGCCTGATACTGTATACCGCTGTAGGACAGCAGCGCCGGGGAATAAGCCGCAAGCGAGCGCTCATGCCCTCGCTGACGCAGCGCGCGGCGCTGCTGCAGGCGCTGGAAATTGACCTTGGCAATGCTCTCTGAGCACTGATAGAGCGTCTGCAGCTCCGTAACGCTCAGTTTTTCCAGCTGCGCACTGATAAGCTCAGCCTCTGCCTGAAACTGCGGCCAGGCCTCCGGGGCCAGCCCGGCGTCAGCCTCTGTCATCTGCTTGGCCGGGGATATAATGATCTGCATCACTTACTTAAGACTCATCAGCAGGGCATGGAGGCGGGCAGCATGGGAGTCCGCCTGCTCCTGAACGCGCGCCAAATCATCAGCGCTGGAAACTCCCGGGACATACATCATGCCGCAGGTATGTACCTCATGGAAGGTTAAGCGGCACAGCGCTGCGCTCTGCTCAAAGGAATAGATAAATTCCTGCACGGAGTGATGCATGCCGCGATCTGCTGCATACTCAGACTCCGGCGCACCAGTGGTAAAAGAGTAAATCAAATGCCGGCCGCCCAGCACCGCCTGACTGCCGTAAGCAAAGCCGTGCGCAAACACCTGATCAAACCACACTTTCAGCTGCCCGGGCAGCGCATACCAGTAAAACGGGAACTGCAGCACGACAGCATCAGCCCACAGCAGCGCCTCCTGCTCGGCCTTAACGTCTATGGGCTTGTCTGCATACAGCTCACTTAAGGTACGAAGCTTAAGAGCATAGGCGGACTGCCCGACGGCAAGTTCATTGAGCCTGGTGATGATCCGGCGGTTGGCGGTGGACTGCTCCGGCTGCGGATGGCCGTTAATTACTAAAACCTGCGTCATGTTGAATCTCCTCTTAACTGATTACCTTAAGTATAAAGACCGCAGAACGGGCTGCTGTGAATAAAAATCGCAGAAAGCTGCCTGAAAATTGCAGAACTAAAGCGCACGCCTTGGTTAACCTGCTGGTAAAAAGCGCATATAACAAACGTTTACGGTCATATTTCCGGGGCCTGAAGCCGTGCTTTTCAGGCTTTTAGTTAACCTTGATGCACCATTTATTGACACTAATCCGTCACGGGCAGAAAATCTCAGCCCTAAATCAAGGAGGCAAGATGGACACAGCACAGCAGATCCTGCAGCTGCTGCAGGCCCAGCCGGGAGTCCCCCTGTCAGGCTGCAGCATCGGAGAAAAGCTGCATATTTCACGTACCGCAGTGTGGAAGGCCGTGCGCAAGCTGCAGCAGTCCGGCGTCGGCATTCAGGCCCTGCCGCGCGCAGGATACATGCTTACCGGAGCGAGCTCCGATGTACTCAGCGCCGTTAAGGTGCTGAGTCTGCTCTCCCCGGAGTGCCGGCAGCGCGTTAATTTAGAAGTCTTAGGTACGGTCAGTTCCACCCAGGATCTGCTGATCATCAAGGCCCAGAACAATGCGCCCAGCGGCACCTGCGTTGCAGCCGAGCAGCAGGAGCACGGGCGCGGCCGGCGCGGGCGCATGTTCTACTCCCCGCCCGGGGGCCTCTATGTCAGCGTGCTGCTGCGTCCGCCGGCATTATCGGTATCTCAGGCGCGCTGGCTCAACATCCTCAGCGCACTTGCCGCCTGCGAGGCGGTAGATGAGCTGCTCGCCGCTGCCAATCAGGTCAATCGCAGCCTGGTACCTGCCATTAAATGGCTCGGGGATATTTACTTGGGCGAGCGCAAGATCTGCGGCACCTTATTGGAGGCGCGCTGTGAACTGGGTGAAGAGCGCATTGACTGGGTAGCGGTAGGCGCAGGCTTTCGCTTATATGCGCCGGACAGACCGGGACCTGTGACTGACGGCGCCCTTACCGGCCAGATCCTGGATACCGTGACGGAAGACGGCAGATCGCGACTGTGCGCCGCCTTTTTAAATAAACTGCAGTCAAGGCTGCAGCACTTCTCGCAGGAAGAGTGCGCCGCAGCCTATCGCGAGCGCAGCTTCCTGATAGGCCGGCAGGTGATCCTGTACGGCCAGCACAGTAAGCAGGAGGGCTTAGTCTACGATATCGATGACAGCTGCCGCTTATGCGTGCGCTTTGCTGACGGCACCAGAGCCTCACTCCTGGGCGGCGAGGTAGAGCTTAAGCCCTAACTCTCCCCCTGCTTCGCGGCGCTGACCTGCGGCCGCGGCCGGCGCTGATGGAGCTCCTTAGTCTTCCGTTCATTCAGGCGGCCGTAAACGCAGCCGCAGTAGGTCTGATTGTAGAATTTAAGCTCTTTGACCAGCTGATTGCGCCGATCAGCCAGCCCCTGCTTGCGCCAGTCCTGCGCCCAATAGGTCACTCCGGTGGCCGCCATGGCCGCCTGCCCGGCCGCATCCACCTGCGCCCTGCTCTTCCAGCGTGAAGTCGCTAAAGTCGAGGTAAAGAGCGTAATGCCCTGCTCTTTGGCAAACAGCGCCGTGCCCAACAGCCGCAGATTAAAGCACAGCTGACAGCGCGCAGAGCGCTCCGGCTCATCCTCATGGCCCTTCACGGCAGCAAACCAGTCCCTGACATTGTAGTCGCCTACTGCGTAAGGCAGGCCGATGAGCGTACAGAACTCGATAAGCTCATCGCGTCTTCTGACGTATTCGGTCTCGGGGTGAATATTGGGATTGAAGAAATACACCACAGCATCAATGCCCTGCTGCTTCATGGTCTCCAGCACCGCCCCGGCGCACGGGGCGCAGCAGCAGTGCACCGCCACCCGATCATGCCCGGGCGGCAGCGTGATCTCAGGACTGTGCTGGGCAAAATCAGGCGGCAGCTGCATGCTGCACTCTGCACATTCAGTCATCGTGATCTTTTCTCAAGCTTACTTTAGAGAGCGGCAATTAAGGCATCCGCCTGCTCGGGCGTGGTCGCAAAGCTCAGCGCAATGCGCCACAGATCGTGCGTTTCCCCTAAAGGCTCCCAATAGGAGATCTGCACCTGCTGCGTAAGGCGCCGGCCCTGCTCTCTGGTCATCACCACAAAGATCTGATTGGTGACCGTCGGGAATTTGAGCTCATAGCCTGCAGCCTCTAAAGCCGCACTGACCTTTTGGGCCAGCTCATCGGCCTGCCTGCCGATGGAAAGATATAAATCATCTTTAAAGAGCACATTGAACTGCGTGCCCAGGACAAAGCCCTTGGCCATCAGCGCGCCCTTCTGCTTGACATAGGTAAAGAAGCCGCGCGGAGTCTCCCGCGGGAACACCACTGCCTCGCCTAACAGCGCGCCGCACTTGGTGCCGCCGATGTAGAAGGCATCGCACAGAGCAGCGAGATCTTTTAAGCTCACATCATTGTGCGCACTGGCAAGAGCGTACGCCAGACGCGCCCCGTCCACGTAGAGCTTAATCCCATGGGCATGACACAATCGGCTTAACTCAGTAAGCTCAGCCTTGGAGTACAGCAGACCGTATTCAGTGGGCTGGGAGATATATACCGCGCCGGGCTGCACCATGTGCGGGCCGTTGGCATCGCGGGCAAAGTCCTCTAAGTACTGCGCTAAGTGATCCGCATACAGCTTGCCGTCCTCACTGTGCAGCGCCAGGACCTTATGCCCGGACGCTTCAATCGCGCCTGCCTCATGCACACTGATATGCCCGCTCTGCGCGGCGATCACCCCCTCGGTGGGATGCAGGAGCGCGGAGAGCACCACCATATTGGTCTGGGTGCCGCCGCTTAATAAATAGATGTCGCCCTCATCGGCAGCCAAACCGCAGGCCGCGCGGATCCCGGCTTTGGCGGCCGCTGTTTCCTCATCGCTGCCGTAGCCATGCTGCTTGGTAAAATTCAGCTCCATCAAGCGCTGCAGGATTAAAGGATGCGCGCCTTCAGAATAATCATTATCAAAATTAAGCATAAAAGCCTCGCTGCTGCTCTGATGATGCATTTCAGAGCGGAGATTTTTGACTGCAAATCCAAAGCACACTATTATAACTGCCCAACCTGCATGGAGCTTTGCTAAATGGGATTTACCGCCTCTTTTTTAATGGCCCTGGCCTTATCAGTAGACGCCTTAGTCTGCGCCGTCATTACCGGCAAAAAGCAGTTTCCGCCGGCCCTGCGCCTGCGCTTTGCGCTGGAAATGGGACTTACCTTCGGATTGTTTCAGGCCTTAATGCCGATCGCAGGATTTTATGCCGGAGCGTCTTTGGCCGCTTTAATTGCCGCCTTTGATCATTGGGCCGCTTTTGCGCTGCTCTCCGTGGTGGGCCTCAAGATGCTCAAAGACGCCCTGTTTCCGGAAAAAGAGGAGTGCTGTCAAAAAGCGCCGCGCCTGTCCTTGACCCTGCTTATGACCTTAGGCATCGCCACGTCGATAGATGCCCTGGCTTTGGGCTTCTCGATTGGACTTATCAGCGACACTATTGCTCTGTTTGCCGCCGTAGTGGGCGTAACCTGCTTTGTCATCTCCTGCGGCGGCTTTATGATAGGTCAGATCCTGGCATCCTTCACAAAGATGGATCGGCTGCTCAATGCCGCCGGCGGCCTGGTGCTCTTAGGCATCGGCATTAAGATCCTCTATGAACATCAGGCCTTCGACCTGATCTTCGATTAGACTTATTTGCCGCAGCCTCAGCGGCCCGCTCTGCCGCCGCAGCCTCCAATACAGCTTTACAGCTGCGCATTGCGCGCAGGCGTAAAAGAAAAATTAAAGAGCCATCGCCCGGATCGTCATCTAAAGCAACCTGCAGCGCTGCTTCAAAGTCTTTTTCAGTACGCAGATATTTGGCAGGATCAAAATCACTGATAGTTATTTTTTCCACCCCACCATAACGACTTCTCAGAAGGTGATCCTGAAGATTGCCTGCTGAGCTGCGGAGGTACGCGGAATGATCTCAGCAAAGATGCAGGCTCCTGTCCGCGCCTTGATTACATTCAATGCCGGTACTTATGGCTGATGTGCATCTAAAGTTCTCAGCGTGCACAAAGAAGAGACCTGACTGCAAAGTGCTGCAGCAGCGCGCTAGAATAGAGGAAGCAGCTCATGACTCAGAGTGCAGCGCATTGGGGACAGCTAAATGGAAAAAACCAAAAGGCAGTTAAGCGGCCGGATGTTTCAGCGCATCCGCATGGCGCTGGGGCTTACCACCGCCAAGTTGGCACCGCTTTTAGAAGTAAGTCCGGTCTATTTACGCAGCCTTGAAAGCCGGCCGCAGCCGGTCCCGCAGCTGATGAGCTATAAGCTGATGAATCTCCTGCAGGAGCGCTTGGTCAGTGACGATCCGCTCTTTGTTCTGCTGCGCCAGCTGCTCAGTCAGCAGAATGCTCAAGTGCCGCCGGCACCGGCGCTGCGGCTGCCGCCGACGCCGCCGTCAGCTCAGGTCGAAAAGCCTTGGCCGTACGATGATGATGATGATCAACAGCGCTGAGACTGCGGCGTTTTAACGCAAAGGCTGCCGCGGCCGCGCATTTTCTCCTTAAGCAGAGCTGCCAAAGCCGGAGCCTCGCTCTGGGGCAGACGCAGGGTAAATTCCGCCATTACCCCGAAGTTCTGACTGATGATCTCAGCGTTAAACTTAGGCAGCTGATGCATTAAAAAGCCCACGATGGAATGCTCCAGCTGCAGCTCGATAAAGGCCGGGATCAGGCGCTGCGCAGTCTGCAGAGTTTCTAAAGCGCTCTTAACTGCATCCTGATAGGCTTTCACCAAGCCGCCGGTTCCTAATAAAGTGCCGCCGAAATAGCGGGTCACCACCGCTGTCAATTCCCCTATCCCGCAGTGCAGCACAACATTGAGCATAGGCTGGCCGGCGGTGCCGTGCGGCTCGCCGTCATCCGAGCATCCGCACACAGCGGTCGCCCCCGGCGCGGATCCGTTAAAGGCAAAGCAGTTATGCGAGGCATCAGCGTACTGCGCGCTTACCTTGGCAATAAAATTCCGACACTCGTCCATGCCGGCGGTATGCCCTATAGAGCAGATAAAACGGCTTTTCTTAACGATGATTTCACTGACATGGGCCTGCTGCGGCTCTAAAGCAGGCACCGGATAAAGCTCTGCGCCCATGATCTCCTCACATAATCGAATGCCGGCGCAGATTTTAACTTAAAGCAGGTTTAGAAAGCCATCGCCGCACCGGCAATTTTTGCCGCAAACATTAAGCCGTCCCCTAAGGCATCAAGGATCGAGAAATCGCTGCCGGACGCCGGATTCTGCTCCAGCATTTTAAAGTCGCTGACTGTCGGCGGATTTTCCAAGGCGGCAAAGGCGCGCACCTTCTCATTCTCGGACTGAGCCGGCTTAAACTCATTGGAAAAATCGTGGTGATTATTGACCTGCTGAGCGCTTTGTCCCTGCCCTTGGGCGCCGGAAAAGAGTACCTGCATGGCCTCAGAGAAGCTCACCTGAGAATTAGAGCCCGACTGCGGCCTTAAATCAACGCTCTGCGTTCTAATACTGCTGCTGCGCGCACCGTCTAAAAAGTTCTGCGGGCGCATGGCGGTAACTTGAGCCATAACATCTTCCTCCTAAGCCTCCGGCGGCAGAATTTGCCGCCTGAGAGATCTTTACAGCAGATAGAGCAATGAGCGTGCCAAAGGGCTCAAGCAGTATTTGAAGCCCGGATTTAGAAAGAAGGAATGGTATAGCTGCCCTGCTGCAGGCGCACAAAGGTCACTTCTTCGTAGCCCTGCTGGCCGTCCATAGGGATGGTATCGCTGAACTTGCGGTTGCTCTTGACCCAGGCGCGCTTGGTTTCATCATGATCCTGCACCTTAAGGCTGCAGTCATGATAGAGATAAACCGAGCAGATATCATTAACGCCATCGAGGATGATGGGAGCTTCTTCCCCTGCGGCATAGACATACCAGCCGACAGTAAGCCAGGTGGTCTGATCGATGCGGGCATTTAAGGCCACCGAGCAGTCCTCAGTGCTGTCATTTTTAATATCAATGCGCACCGCAGCCTCAGCTGCGCTGGCAAAAGCTGCCGCCGCCAGCAGCAAAGATAAACCAAATTTTTTCACTTTAATTTTACTTAGTTAATCAGTAAGAGCATGGGCATCAGACTGCAGCCGCTCTGCGCGGCGCAGCCTGGTTTTCGGTCATCATAAAGAAAAGCGCGCGCTTTGACAATGACAAACCCAAGGGAGTACGACTTAAAACGCAAAGAGCGCCAGCAGAATGGCCGCGGCGACAAAGGCCAGGGTAACCTTGCCGGTCAAAAAACCGCCCTTCTTGACCTGATAATTCTTAAGGTTCTCCAGATCAGCCATGGATAATCCCGGCAGCACTCCCTGCTCAATGCTCTGCTGCACCGCCGATACATCGAGAGCTGCGCGCAGCGCAGCTGCCTGCGCCTGCAGCGCCGGCACATCCGCCTTGGCAGCCGGGCCGTTTAAATTGATAAGCTGCAGCTGCCCCATGCTCTTTAATAAATAGCTGAACATGGACGCACTCTGCATGATGGTGAACTGGCCCTTGGTGCGCTTAAAGTGCAGCGACAGTTTTGCCATCTCCACGGCGATGCGGCGCAAAAGCGCATCTTTAAGCTCACTCTCCGGAGTATCTTCCGGCAGCATCATTGAGATCTGCTTGATGATGCCGGCGGCGTTTTTGACCCACAATTCGGCAAAGAAATCAGCGGAGAGCTGCGCGGCGGAGGGCGGGATGCCGAAGACGCTGCTGCTGTCACTGAGCAGTGCGGCAAAGATCGTATTTAATTCTTTTTCCTTTAAAGGGGTTAATGACCACTGCGGTTCAGCCACGATAATTCTCCATCAAAAGACAGAAAAAAGCCGATCCATCGGGTGTTTGGGATCGGCCTGCTTGCACTTAAGCGTTAGTAAAATTCTGCAGCCTGCATCTTTTCTTCGATAAAGGCTTTAGCGCGCTTAATATTGCCTAAAGGATCCGGTACCTTCT
This sequence comes from uncultured Succinivibrionaceae bacterium, assembly GCA_944389865.1. Taxonomy (GTDB): domain Bacteria; phylum Pseudomonadota; class Gammaproteobacteria; order Enterobacterales; family Succinivibrionaceae; genus Avisuccinivibrio. The sequence continues at coordinate 72,585 of CALXNX010000001.1, read as the reverse complement.
CGCCCCACATCTCCAATAAGAAAGTGCCGCGATAATTGAGCTCCTTCAGCTTCTTGAAGATAGAAACAAAGTCGACTGAACCCTCGCCAAATTGCAGATCTCTAAATTGTCCCGGAAAATCAGCAGTAACAGGTTTCGTTTCCTTTAAATGAATAGCGGCAATCTTATCAATTCCAATTTCAAGCTCATGGAGCACATCATTGCCCCAGGCAGTTAAATTGCCGACATCCGGATAAACGCCAAACCACGGAGATTTGAGCAGATCATCCCAGTACTTCCACTTAGTAATGGAACTCATAAACGGCGTATCCATGATCTCAGTAGCCAGCATCACCTGAGCCGCAGCTGCAGTCTGAACCGCCCACTGCATTGACTCAGTATAGCGTTCAAGCGTACCGGCATCCTGTTCTTCATAGTAGACATCGTAACCCGCCAGCTGAATAGTTCTTACTCCAGTATCAACTGCGAATTCAATGGCCTGTTCCATAATGTCATGGGCTTTTTGTCTGATCTTGGGATCGTGACTGCCAAAAGGAAAACGGCGATGACCAGACAAACACATAGTTGGGACAGCAATGCCGCAATCCTGCTTTAATTTGACAAAATCTAAGCGCTGCTGTTTGGTCCAATTGAGCCTGTTCAATCGCTCGTCAGTCTCATCAATAGAGATCTCGACGAAATCAAAGCCTGCCGCTCGTGCAGCCTCAAAACGCTGCTGCCAAGTAAAATCATGCGGCAGCGCCTTTTCATAAATGCCTAAAGGATGAATGCGCATGTTATATCCTATAAATCGGCTTTAACTTTACGGTATGGAACCATGACTGTACGATTTTCTACGGGCAGTCCAAGCTGTTTAGATACAGCTTGTTCATCAGCCGTATCCATGCTCACAATGGTGAACATAACTTCTGAAATCCTCTCGGCATCATTGCACACCGTCCCCAGCATGCGCCCTTCCCTTATAGCCGTGATGGCATTGTCAATGGCATCAATGCCGACTACAGGCAGATATTTATCCCCCTTACCGTCTAAATTATAGTCATATTGATTAAGCGCAGTAATGGCTCCTAAAGCCATGGCGTCGTTATTGGCAACAACTGCTTCAATATTGTTGAGCGATAAGCGGGCAATCGCCTGTTCAGTGCTGGCAAAGGCCTGCTGAAAATCCCAGTTAGCATTAGCGCTGTAAACGATGCGGTACTTTATTCCGCTGGCGTTGAGCTTATCGATCACGGCCTGAGTACGCAGCAGAGCGTCAGTATGGGTGCTCTCGCCCTTTAACATTAAGATCTCAATTTCTCCGTTTTTATTACGATCAGCCTCAGGATGCTTTTGCAGATATTCAATCAAGATTTCGGCTTGGTAAGTACCAGACTCACGCGCATCGGTACTGACGTACCACGCTTTATCGTAAGCGGCTAAAGCATCTTTGCTGACTGGACGATTGAAGAATACGAGATACGGCTGGGCTGGATTGGCTTTGGCTGCCTGTGCTAAAGGCAGACCGTAGGAAAAGTCCACTAAGTTTACAAATAAAGGCGCGCTGTTCTTCTTGTCGCTGATGCGGGTATCCAGCTGCTGACTTTGCAGAAAAGCGTCATCAGCGGCGTTATATGCCTTCAGTTTAATATTGGCAGCCAAAGCTGCTTTTTCTGCAGTTTTACTGAAGCTGGAGATAAATTGATCAGCTAAATTGTAATAAAAAATATCGGCGTTATCCGGGACAGCTGCCTGAGCGCTGCTCATCACGGCCGCCGCACCCAACATGGCGGCTGCCGCACTGGATTTAAACTTTTTAAGCATAGTGCCTCACTCTATTCCAGGTCCAAAAGCATTTATTTTAAGATGCAAAAGGCCCCATATTTACGCTTAGCATCATACGGAGCCCTTTTATTAAGTCAAGCTGCTGCAAACTTGATTTACAGCCTTTTCTGCTATGGTTATTACGGCTTTAAAATGACCTTAATAGCCTTAGAGCTGTGAGCAATTTCAAAGGCTTCCTTCCAATCATCTAAGCCGAATGAATGGGTAACTATACCCTCAGAAGTCATTAAACCGCGCTCTAAGAGGCTGATAACGGTATCATAGCAGTACGGGCCTAAGTGGGCTCCTAAGATATCGATTTCCTTACGGTCACCGATGATGGACCAGTCAGCGGTTACGTCAGCACCGAATACGCTCATCTCCACAAAGCGGCCTAACTTGCGGATCATATCAAGACCCTGGGTTGCGCCGCGCGGATTACCGGTAGCCTCGATATAGACATCACATCCATAGCCGTCAGTCATGTCTAAAATCTGCTTTAAGGCATCTTCCTTGGCCGGATTGATAACAACATCGGCGCCAAACTTCTTGGCCAGCTCAAGACGAGCATCAATAGTATCAAGCACCACCAGCTTCTTCGGATGCTTTAAGGCAGCAGCCTGTACAATGCCTAAGCCTAAGGTGCCGGCACCAGCTAAGACCACCACATCCTCGAACTGAATGTCGGCGCGCTCAGTGGTATGCATTGAGCAGGCCATCGGCTCGATTACTGCTGCATCTTCCAAGGATAAGGAATCCGGAATCTTATGAATAATGGAGTTCGGATGGAAGACCATATACTCAGCCATGCCGCCATCTGCGATCTTGCCCTGATAGCCATACATATCATGCGGCTGGCACATCCAGTACTGACCGGACTTGCAGAACTTGCACTTGCCGCAAGGCAGAATCTGCTCAGCTAAGATGCGCTCACCCATATGTACGCCGAAATGCTCTTCAGCGCCTTCGCCCATGGCTACCACTGTACCAAAGAACTCGTGTCCAGGCACCACAGGAGTCTTCACCCAAGGATTGTCGCCCCAAAACATCTTAGCGCCGGCTTCGCACTTAATATCACCAGCACAGATGCCGCAGGCACCCACCTTAATCACAACCTCATTCTTACCAGGCTTAGGAGTATCAATCATTTCCAAGCGGTAGTCATGCGGGCCATGGTTGACCAGAGCTTTCATTTTCTCAGGGAGTTCTGCCATTTTGTCATCCTCATGCGATTAAACAAACAGAAAAATTAAAAACCTTGCCTGCGCTCCGGCGGCTTAATGCCCCAGCGGCGCGTTTAATGATAACGTTGTCATTATGCAAACTTAAACAAGGTAAAATCGTGATCTGGCTTACAAAGTTTAGATTTGTTATTTAAATTTACTATTTTGTGTGATCCAGCTCTAATCTTAAATCTCAGCTTTTCCAAGACGGTGCATTTTTTAGTGAGTAATTAGTTTTCCGTATATGAACAGCCTGTCAAAATAAGCAGGATCATTATTATGCTCTATAAGCTTAAAAAGCAGCGAAGAGATCTTAAGCCCCCATTCCACAGGATCACTGTCAATACACGGGATAGTAAACCCAAAATCTGCGGCATATGGCACTGGGTCAATGGAGAAAAATTGAACCTCTTTATATCCCAAAGTTCGAAAAACACCGATAGCAGCCAGTGAGATCTGCCCATTTATACCTACAACATGGGTAGGAGGTGCTGAAAGTTTCGGTACTTCATGCAGCAGAAGTTCTCGGGTCTGCTGATAGTTATAATGAGCATAAATGACCTTAGTCTGCAGATTAGGGTTATGCTGAGTTGATAAAATGCCGTTAACCCGCTCCTGCGTAATCTCCGACTGCTCCGGTCCTCCAATAATCAAGAGCCGCTGTGCTCCGCAATGGGCCAGATAATTTCCGGACTTAACCCCGATCTCATGATTGTTTAGAAATACCCCCGGCAAATGATGGGTTTTAATATCGCGATCCAGCAGCACTAATGGAATATTATTTTTGCGGGCAATACGAATATAGCGGGGATCATAAGTTTTACTGTCATTGACCACAGACAGCACGATGCCTGCAACCTTATAGCTGAATAAAGTATCCAAGGCATTGCTTTCTTTTTCTTCACTCCCCATGGTTTCAAACATCATCAGACCGTATCCCAGTTTATCAGCCTCAGCACACAGCGTAGTAACTGCTTGGGCATAAACCTGATTATAGGTACTGTCAGTGACAACTCCGATAATTTTGCTGGAATTAGTCTTTAAAGTTCGAGCAAAAGCATTAGGAATATAATTCAATTCTTCTGCAGATTTATAGATCAGCTGCCTTGTAGACTCTTTGACCAATTCCGGAGTAGAGAAAGCGCGAGATACAGTAATAGTCGAAACTTTCGCCAGCTTTGCCACCTCGACAATGGTAGCTTTTTTCTCTGCATGAGAATCCATCCGCGCTCCTTTTAATTAATTAAATCAGTTATGTTAGCGTTTACATCATGCTTAACTGCACATTTGGTTTCGATACTGTCATTTTTACCAAAAATTTAAGAGCATATGTAATTGCAGCACTCTCACTAATCAATATTTTAAGACTTTAAGCTTAAAACAGGCAATCTGCTACCTGATAACACTACAATCTGTGAGCAGTTACGGTTTTCCACGCATATACCGCACCGCATAAGGGAGAATAACGAATTTTTCACAGCGAGGTTAAACAGTCTATCTATGGGCAGAAAAAAATTTAAACTTCATCACAAAATAGATTTTTATTGATCATAAATCAGCCTAAATTTGACGCAGATCAAAAAAAATCATGCAAACCATCGCTAAAGTAATTATTGGTAACGTTGTCATTACTTACGAGACAGCGGATTATCACGATGAAATATCAATGGGAGTGATTTGAATGAAACTTACCAAGACTATCATGGCCGCCGCTACCGCCGCAGCTGTTGCTGCTTTCTCTTTTGGCGCAACTGCTGCTGACGATGGCGTTCTGCGCATCGGCATGTCCTTCCAGGAGATGAACAATCCGTACTTCGTCACCATGAAGGAAGCTTTAGAAGAGGCTGGCAAATCTATCGGTGCTGAGGTCATCTTCACCGATGCTCGCCACGACATTAACAAACAGATCAGCGACGTCGAGGATATGCTGCAGAAAGATATAGACATTCTGCTCATCAATCCTACTGACTCCGTCGGTATTCAGTCTGCTGTTATTGATGCTCACGACGCCGGGGTTGTTACTGTTGCCGTTGACGCCCAAGCTGAAGGCCCGCTGGATTCCTTCGTTGGTTCCAAGAACTATGATGCCGGCGTGATGGCCTGCAAGTTCTTAGGCGAGTCTCTGAACGGCGAAGGTGAAGTCGCAATTCTGGATGGTATTCCTGTTGTCCCTATTCTGGAGCGTGTCCGCGGCTGTAAGGATGCTCTGCAGGAGTTCCCGAAGATTTCTATCGTCTCCGTGCAGAATGGTCAGCAGGACCGTGCTATTGCAATGAATGTAACTGAGAACATTCTGCAGTCCGCTCCTAACCTCAAAGGATTGTTCTCTGTGAACGATGAAGGCTCAATGGGTGCTCTGTCTGCCATTCAGTCCTCTGGACGCGACATCAAGTTAGTATCTGTTGACGGCAATCCTCAGGCTGTAGCTGAAATTGCCAAGGGCGACGGCCCGTTCATCGCTACTTCCGCTCAGTATCCGCGCGATCAGGTCCGTGTGGGCATCGGCATTGCCTTAGCTAAGTTCTGGGGTGCCAATGTTCCTAAGGAAATCCCTATTGATGTTACCCTGATCACCAAAGAAAATGCCGCTGGGTTCTCCTGGTAATAACAAATAAAAACTAAAAGTTAAGCGTTTTGAATTACGTTTGACTAAAGGCATTTTCAATGACCTCCCCTCTAATCTAAAGAGGGGAGATTCAGCTGAGGAGCTGCTATGGGAAAGCTTTTGGAACTACAGGGGATAAGCAAATCATTTCCAGGCGTCAAAGCCCTGGATAATATCTCCTTAACCTTAGAAGAAGGTGAGATCCATGCTCTGTTAGGTGAAAACGGAGCTGGCAAATCTACGCTCATGAAAATCATGTGCGGCATCTACAGCAACGATGAAGGTAAAATTCTCATCAGAGGGAAAGAAGTCAAGTTCGGGAACTACATGGATGCCATTCATCATGGTATCGGCATTATTTTCCAAGAGTTTTCTTTAATTCCCTATTTAAATGCAGTAGAGAACATCTTTTTAAACCGCGAGCCTAGAAATAAGTTAGGCTTCATCGATTTCGCAACCATGCGCAAAGAGGCATCTGCGCTGCTTGATAAACTTGATATCAAGATCCCCCTTGATGTCCCGGTAAATGAGTTGAGTGTTGCAGAGCAGCAGTTTATTGAAATTGTTAAAGCTTTGTCGCTTAACGCCAAGATCTTAGTGCTGGACGAACCAACTGCCACCTTAACTCCGCGTGAGGCCGAACGTCTGTTCCGCATTATGCGCGACTTAAAAGCGCACGGAGTCGGCATGTTCTTCATTTCGCACCACTTAGAGGAAATCTTCCAGATCTGCGACACCATTTCGGTACTGCGCGACGGTCAATATATTGGCAGCATGCCGGTAAAAGATTCTAATGTTGATCAGTTAGTAGAAATGATGGTCGGCCGTAAGGTTGAAAACACTTACCCGCCTAAACCCGCCAATCTGCTGCGTGATACTCCTATTTTGGAGGTCAAAGAATTAAAGCGCTTTAAAGACAGCGCCAGCAACAGCTTCAAGCTCTACAAAGGAGAGATCTTAGGCTTTGCCGGCTTGGTAGGATCAGGGCGAACTGAACTTGCCCGAGCATTAATTGGAGCCGATCCGGTCTACAGCAAGGACGTTGTACTCGATGGAAAGAGTGAAAAATTGTCCTCGCCGGATGTATCGCTGGCAAAGGGCATCGGCCTGCTGCCGGAAGATCGTAAAGCTGAAGGCTTGATTCTGTCATTTTCCGTGCAGACTAATATCAGCATGAATAATTACAATAAATGGCTGAAAGCTAAATACTTTATTGATGATCGTAAAGAACAGGAGGATGTTAAAACCATCGTCAAGCAGGTACGTGTAAAAACCCCTAGCGAAAAAACCATAGTTAGCAACTTAAGCGGCGGCAATCAGCAGAAAGTTGTGATTGGGCGCTGGCTGAATAATGACTGTAAGGTGCTGATCTTCGACGAACCTACTCGCGGCATCGATGTTGGTGCAAAGGCGGAAATTTATGAATTGATGCGCAAGTTGGCTGCTGAACACGGTTTAGCCATCATCATGATTTCATCTGAGCTGCCGGAAATCATCGGAGTCTGCGATCGCGTGGAAGTCTTCAGAGAAGGAAATATCGTAGCCGATCTCACAGGAGACGACATCAACTCCAATACCATCATGCTGTATGAAACGGGGAATAAATAAAACATGACTAATTCATCTGTATCTAACGGATCTTTTAAAGATACCTTTAAAAAGCTTTCCACCCTGCCGTTTTTCTTGCCGCTGGTAGGCTTCGTGCTGGTGTTCATCATCATGGTTGCAGTGACGGACAACTTCCTGACCTACAGCAATTTGTCTAATATCGGCCGTCAGGTGTCAATTAACGCCATTATCGCAGTCGGTATGACATTCGCCATCTTGACAGGAGGCATTGACCTTGCTGTAGGCTCGGTTATGGCCTTATCCGGCACCATCATGGCAGGCTTAATGGCAGGCGGCATCCCGATGTCAGCGGCTATCCTGGTTGGCTTGGCGTTAGGTCTGGTCTTAGGCGGCATCAATGGTGCTTTGATCGCTTATGCTAAAATGCCTCCGTTCATCGTCACCTTAGCAATGATGACTATTGCCCGCGGTTTAGCTTTAATCTACACTGGCGGCTACCCAATTGCAGGCTTAGACCAAGCATTCGCATTCTTTGGCCGCGGAGATGTGTTCGGCATTGAGACACCAATTATCATCACGATCATTATCTACGTGATCGCCTATATCGTGCTCAATCACACTCCGTTTGGCCGTCACGTCTATGCCACCGGCGGCAACTATGAGGCTTCAAGATTAAGCGGCATTAAAGTCAATCGCATCCTGTTCTTAATCTATGCTATCTCAGGTTTAACCTCAGCTTTAGCTGGTGTGATCATCACCTCCCGTCTGATGAGCGGTCAGCCGAACGCTGGTGTAGCCTTTGAAATGGACGCCATCGCTGCCGTAGTATTAGGCGGTGCCGCCATGAGCGGAGGCAAGGGCACCATCATTGGAACCTTAGTCGGCGCTTTACTGCTGGGAGTGCTTAACAACGGCCTGAACCTTATCGGCATCAATCCTTACGTGCAGAACGTGATTAAAGGCATCATCATTCTGATTGCCGTGTACGTAAGTACCGAAAAGAAGAAGGCCCGCAGCTAGCAGCCCCCTCCTATAACCTCTCTTTCATGCCGCTGCATAAGGCGGCATGTTCACAAATAAGGATCATTTTATGAGTTATTTTCTTGGCATCGATTTAGGCGGCACGGTCATTAAAGCAGGTATTTATAACGGTAAGGGTGAGGAGGCTGCGGTTTGTGAAAGCAGCACCGCACTTTTAAGTCCGGAAGAAGGATTTGCCGAACGCAATATGGACGAGCTTTGGGACAGCGTTTGCACTGTCACCCGCGGCGCCCGCGAAAAGGCTGGTCTTGCTCCTGAGGATATTAAAGGCGTGTCCTTCTCCTCACACGGCAAGGGCCTGTATGCCGTTGATAAAAATGGGCGTCCAGTGCGCAACGGCATTATCTCTTCCGATACCCGTTCGGTAGATTTAGTCCTCAAGTGGCTTAAAGACGGAACTACGGATAAGTCTTATCCCTCTGCCATGCAGCAGACTTGGACCTCCCATCCAGTCGCCATCCTGCGCTGGCTTAAAGAGCATGAAAGAGAGAATTACGATAAGATCGGCGCTATTTTAATGATCCATGATTATGTGCGCTTCCGCATGACTGGCGAGCTCAACGCCGAAGTAACCAATATCTCCGGCAGTAATATGTACAATCTGCAGACCGGTACATATGATCCCGAGCTGATGAAGCTTTATGGTATTGAAGAATGTGTTGATAAGGTAGTGCCCATTGTAGATTCTGCCGATCAGACGGGCGTAATCACTAAAGAGGCCGCTGAAAAATTAGGCTTAGCTGCAGGCACCCCGGTCTTTGGCGGGTTCTTTGATGTGGTAGCGGCCCCTATTTCATCAGGCGTAATAGATGACAGCGCCATCAGTGCAGCCGCTGGAACCTGGACCATTGCTACCGCAGTACATAAATCCATTCCGCAGCATCAGCATCATTATGTCTGGGGCAGATTCTGCATTCCTGGATTATACTTCGTGCATGAAGGCTCTCCTACCTCTGCCTCCAATCTGGCTTGGTGGATGGATAATCTGCTTACACAAGTCTCGCTTGATGACTGTAATGCTTATGTCAATGAAGTGATGGAACAGCGTAAGGCAACCTCCCTGTTCTACCTGCCATATTTATTCGGCTCGAACTATCAGGTAGGCATGAACGCTCAGATGTACGGTCTGCAGGCTCATCACAGCATCAAGGATGTGCTGTATGCTATCTATGAAGGCATAGTGTTCTCACATACCTTGAATCAGGATAAAGTGCTGGCCATTACTCCGAACGCGAAGACTATCCGCATGACCGGCGGTCCTACCAAGTCTGTGCCGTGGATGAAGATGTTCGCATCCTGCGCTGATTTACCGGTTGAAATCTCCTCCGTAAAACAGACCGGCTGTAAAGCAGCTGCTATCTGCGCAGCCGTGGGCGCTGGATATTATAAGGACTATATTGATGCTATTAAGCAGACTTTGCAGCCGATGCAGGTGATTGAGCCGGATCCTAAGCTGCATCAGTATCTGCGAGAGCGTTATCAAGAGTTTTTAGATATCAACAAGAAGTTGGCTTAAAACTTACCTTCCCCCTGGTAAATGCTGCAGACCAAGGCTGCACAGGCATTTGACCAGTTGCAATTAAAGGGCAGAGCTTTCTGCCCTTTCTCATACCTTCAAAACTGTTATAGCGGCGCCTGTGAATGTAATCCTGATGATCGCCTGCTATACTGCACAGGTACCCGGGATGATCTCAGCGGCTCAGCAGGCTCCTGTCCTCGTCTTGATTACATTAAAGCCGGACAATGCGTGCATCGAAAATAAGGATAATTTCATGCCAGCCAATAATCTGCATCCTGCTTCCTTTTATTTATCCCGCCTGCAGGATCTGCCTGCCGCCTATCTGCGCGCCGTCAATCAGCTTAAGTCCGAAGTCAGCAGTCACCGTCTGATGATGCTGCCCATTACGGACATCTGCGCACGCATGCAGCTTGATGCCGCCAATATGAGCTGCCGCAGCTTTACTGCCCAAAGTCAGGAGATTTACGCCGGACTTGGCCGCCTGCTGGAGCATTTCGGCCTGAAATTAGCCCCATTTACCGCCCCGGTCGGCATGGCACCTGATCAGGAAGTAGTGCTGACCATGCGCCCCAATCTGCACAATGACGAGGACATCTCCTATGTGCAGAGCCTGCTTAAAAGCGGGCGCGAGCTGCGCAATCGCGATATGGTTTTTGTCAGCCGCATGCAGGAAAAGCTTGCCGACTACAACATTCTGCTGCGCGTCATGGAGGGCCTGAGCGCCTTTTCACGCCGCGAGCTTAACGTCAAGCAGCTGACCTATTTAAACGAATTAATTCACAATCTGCTTCTGCCGATTGAAGGGGCCAATTATCTTAAAGCCTGCTATACCTTTTTATGCCGCTACCCTGCCTTTAAGGTTGATTTTGGCGCTGCGCAGTATTTATTAAAGCCGCTGGAACAGGCGGAACAGCAGCTTATCGTGCGCTATTTAGCCGAAATTGCCGCGCGCGAGCCGGTGCGTATGAGCTTTGATCCGCACTTTCCCATGTTTGAGGACTTAAACGCCAATTATTTAAAATTGGCCCCGGCCCATGCGCGCCTGTATGAACCGGCAGAGGGAGAGCTGAGCGACAGAGCCGCTGAGCCGCGCGCCCGCAGCATCGTAAAAAAGGCCCAGCAGACCCATAAAGCAGCGCAGCTTTTAGCCCTGAGAGTACAGAAAGGCACGTGGAGCGGCAGCGCCGGCGACAGCGAGGCCTTCAGCTTAATCCAGACCATTGCCGCACATCTGCGCGCTGACAGCAGCTTAACTTTGCCGGAGATCGCAGCGGTAAGCGCCGATCTCAAGCAGGAAATTAATCTGCTTGCGCTGTGCCCGCACGCCGATAAATTATGCTTCAGCTATTTAAACTGCAGGGCTCCCGGCAGGCTGGAGAACTCTTTATCCATCATCACCGGCGATGCTTACGAAAAGCAGCTGTACCCTTATTTCATCTTCTCAGACGGCGAAACCGTCGATCTGCCGCTCAATGACATCGCGCAGCACCATTTTTTCCGCGAGCCCTTTACAGCATCGCCCTCCGCCTTTATCACGCGCAGCGACTATCAGGTATTTATAGATTATGCAGCGCTGCTGACTTACCATTATCTGCTTCTGCGCCCGCTTCTTTCAGGATATGACAAGATCTGTACCTGCATATTTAACGACATCTGCTGCTGTTTTACAGACTGCACTTTAAAGTGCAGTCCGGATCTGCCGACGGTCTGCACGCTCTTTTATATTCTGTACCGTGAAAAACTGCCCGAGCAGCAGCCGATGCCGGAACTGGTACTCGATACTTTAGCCAGACAGCCGGTGCTGCTGGCCTTTTACGCCAAGGATCTGCTGGGGCGCAGTAATCTGCAGTTAAAGGGCTTGGATCCACAGGAATTGGAGGTGGTCGGCCTTTATATTTACACCATTATCAGCATTGCCAATCCCCTGGCCAATGCTGCGCATTTTGACTTTAAAAATCGCCAGGTACGCAGTCTTTTTCTGCCGCTTTTAAGCAGGCTGTGCCTCAGTATGGAGCAGGAGCGCGGCGCGCCTTTATTTACCTACGCGGCCGACAACGATCAGCACAAATGCTATTACGAGGTTAATTTCTTAGACTGCAGTCATCTCTTTGAAAGCACCTTGTTCAACAGCTTTATGCGCCTTTTGCCGACCGCCATGATTAAAAGCCGCAGCGCTGACGGGCAGCTGCCGCTGATTGCGCTCAAATACGACAAGGGCTATACCGAACTTTTAACTAAGATTGCCGAGCATCAGGAGATCTCAGACTTTCTTCACAGCGCCAAAGGACAGGTGCATCCGCGCATTCTGCAGGCCTTAACCTCAGCGAGCGATCATGTAGCCCTGCTCAATTCGCTCTTTGACAAAAAGAAGCCGATGGATCTTGATACAGTGCTCTCACGCTTCTGGCTGCCCCCCAAGTACTCGTCCAAGCCTATTTTTGACTTTATCTTAAGAAAAGCCAATGTGTACTGCCTGCCCGATGATCCGCTGCTCTTTCGCAGTCTCAGCGCCGCCTCGCCGCAGATGTTCTGCATGGACGGCTTAAGCGCGCTGAGCGTCAAGGAAGATCGCGAGTTTAAAAAGATCCTGATCTGCGGTCAGCTCAGTCTGCATTTATTCTGGAGCGCCTGCAAATCCATTTCTGTGCTCTCCGCCGCGATGCGGCAGATCGTGGATTTGTTAAAGCTGCCCGATAAAAACCAGCGCAGCTTTGCCCTGCAGTATTATCAGCTTTTTCTGCGCATGCTCGACGCCAATCATCAGCTGCCCTTGGGCGGGATCAAGCGCTATTATCGCAGTCAGCTGACAAAAACGCAGTTCCAGACCGGCATAGAGCGCTTAAAGACCTTAGTACGCATGGCGCTCTCCGGCGGCACGCAGGCGGCGCAGTTTAAGAAGTTTGAAAAACTGTTTACCGCGCTCAGCCTGAACCGCAGAGAATTATTCGCCCTGACGCGGCCGGACAAGCCCAAGACACCGGACTTTGCCCATTTAGATCAGAGCCTGATTAAATCCAAGCTGCAGGAAAGCTCGGAAGTACTTGATGTGATAGGCCAAATCAAACAGGACGCTGATGGAGAAGAAGAGCTGTCCGCAGGCGCCCCGGAAACTGAGGCTCAGACAGTTACAGCCGCTAAAGAGGCAGCGCAGCCTGCCTTAGGGCCTGACGGTCCGGCGCCGGCCGCCTGCGAACCTGCAGCAGAGGACGAGGGATCTGCCCAAAATCCTGGCGATAAGGCGGCGGCTTTATGCGCGCTCCTTGATTTAAATGCACTCGACCTGCTCAAGAGCATTAAATCGCAGCGCTGCGAGATCATGGACTTAAATGAGTTCAGCGGCCTGTGCTTAAGCGCGCGCTTTATGTCCTGCCCGGTAGCGGTAGAGATGCTCAATGATTTTGCCTACGCGCATTTTGATGAGCCTATCTTTGATCTTGCGCCTGAGGAAAATTCAGTCTACATCAGCCAAGATTTAATTGCCCAGCTGCTGCCTGACGAGCAGTAAGACTAAAGCAAGGGAGGCCGCTGGACTTATGCGCAGGAGTCCTTAGAGTGCAGCATTTATCTTAGATGCTCCACCAGCTCAGCCCGTGATCCTGCCTGCTGCGCTAAGGCAGCTCCTGCTTTTGAACACTATTTACCGTTGAGGTTAAGCGCTCCCCTTGGAGCAAAGTCGTGATGACGCTCCCCGGCTGCGCCTGACCTGCCTTGAGCGCCTGCCCCTGCTCGTTTAAAGTCACGCTGTAGCCGCGCTGCAGAATAGCCAGCGGATTTAAGGAGATGAGCCTGCCGGCCGCGTGCTCCAATTCCTTATCGGCAGCGGTCAGGCGCTCTAAGACCGGCTGACGGGCCAGCGCCTTGTGCAGAGTGACCAGCTGTGCTTCAGCCTGCTGCAGATGCTGATAAGTAAGATGCTCCAGGCGCTGCTGCATTTGCCCTAACTGAGTTCCCATGCGTCCTAACTGAGCGCTCAGATCCACCTGCAGCAGCTTTTGCTGCAGACCGGCAAACTGCGTGCGCCGCTGCTGCAGCGCCTGATCGACAGCCCGATGCAGACGCTGCTCTAATGCGGCAGCCATTCCCGACTGCTGCGCTAAAAGCTGCAGCGGACCTGCCGTCTCCAATTTAAGGCGCAGCTTATCCAGCTGCGCCGCAGCTTCGTCCAGGTGCAGCGCAGTGACGTTATCGAGGCGCTGCACCAGGTCATTAAAGACTGCAAAGATATCGGCAGCAGTTAAGCTTGAGACCAATTCCGCAGCCGCAGTCGGCGTAGCGGCGCGCACATCAGCGGCAAAGTCGGTAAGCGCCGTATCCGGCTCATGCCCTACCGCCGAGATGATGGGTACCGGGCTCTCTGCAGTTGTGCGCACCACCTGCTCGTCCGAGAACGGCAGCAGATCTTCAGCCGATCCGCCGCCGCGCCCAATGATGAGCACATCGCACGCAGCCTCGGCATAGGCCTGCTTTAAGGCAGCACATAAGCTTGCCGGCGCCTCACTGCCCTGCACGGCTGCAGGATAGAGCTTGACCTCAATTAAAGGATTGCGTCTTTGGATAGTGGTGCAGATATCATGCAGCACGCGCCCTTCAGGCGAGGTGATCACGCCCACAACATCCACAAAGCGCGGCACCTGGCGCTTGGGCTTTGAAAAGAGGCCTTCAGCGGCAAGCTGCGCCTTGAGCTTCTCAAGACGCGCCAGGATCTGCCCCTGACCTGCCGGGCGCATCGTGCGCACCAGGAACTTAAACTGCCCGTTTTTCTTATATAAAGAGCTGGTGCCGGCGGCAATCACCTGCATTCCCAGCTCAGGCTTGAACGGCAGTGCCCTGACCTGACTGCCCCACATCAGGCAGTCCACGCTGGAATTTTCATCCTTGAGCTTAAAGTACAAATGGCTGCGCGGATAGAGCTCGGAGATCTCGCCGATCACCACTGCGCTGCCTAAGCGCTGCAGCACTTCATCGGTAATGGAGACATAGCGTGAGACCGTAAGGGCCTGGCTTTCATCTAAATCATCGAGCATCATTAATTCTTAAGATCCATATTCCATGAACTGATAAGGCCGCTGCGCCGGTCCAGCTCAAACTCAAATTCCCTGCCGTGCGTACTGCAGCGCCCGTCAAAGCGCGGCTGACTGCGGCTGCCCTGCTCGACAAGCTTAATGCATTGAGCCGGTACGGCAAGCTTTGCCGCCGCCACAGTACGCGCCTGCGCTGCGCTCAGCACACGCCCAGTGCGCCTGCTTTTAACGTAATCATCCTCAAGCTCGACATCGGCATCGAGCAGACGTCCGTCCGCGCGCGCCAGCACTATATCAAAATCGCCGAATTTAGTCTCAAACTCAAGCTTATAGGCCGGAACATCGTTCTGCTCGTCAGCCTCAATCTTAAAGGTGATCAGATCACTGCGCGCTGCATCAGCCCAGCGCAGAGCCTCAGTTAAGGCCTCCTCCCGGGAGATGGCAGCCAGAGCCTCAAGGGAAGCGGCAGCGCAGCACAGTAAAGTCAGAAGAACGCAAGGGCGGCGCATGATAGGTCCTGTTAAAAAATTGTTAAACTTTTCGGGGGTCTCAGACAGGCTGAGTACAACTGAATTTTACCGCAAATATATGCGGTTTTTTGCAGCTGAAGCACTGCAGGCGGCATCCTGCCTTACTTTCCGGCGCGCAAATATTTTGCACCCGCGTTTAAAAATTTGTTGACATCTAAAAAACAATCTATATAATGGGCATCACTTTCAGGACGCGGGAATAGCTCAGTTGGTAGAGCATAACCTTGCCATGGTTAGGGTCGCGAGTTCGAACCTCGTTTCCCGCTCCAAAGTGACAATTTATATGGCGCGTTAGTAAAGCGGTTATACAGCGGATTGCAAATTCGTATAGTCCAGTTCGACTCTGGAACGCGCCTCCAGTGATGCCCAGGTGGTGAAATAGGTAGACACAAGGGACTTAAAATCCCTCGAACCTTATACGTTCGTGCCGGTTCGACTCCGGCCCTGGGCACCACTCCCCAGCCAGCCTGCCTCGTGCAGGTTTTGTTGTTTTTAGGCCCCTGTTTTTTCAGCCGAATCCATAAAATGTCGACGCGATCACATTATGCATTGATCTGATCTCCTACAATAGGCGCAGTTTTTATTTTCAGGAGATCATCATGAGCTGCATGTACTGCGATCCGCAGAACGAAAACCGTAAGAACATCTTAATTGAAGTCGGCAGGCTGCCGCACTCCACCCTCTTTATCTTAAAGAATCAGAATCACTTAGGCCGCGTAGTGGTCGCGCTCAACACTCACCGCCAGGAAGTGTATGAACTGACCGAGGAGGAGCGCAACGGCTTCTTTGCTGATGTCGCCGCGGTCTCCAAGGCTGTGTCCGAGCTCTTCCACCCGGATAAGCTCAATTACGGCATCTTCGGTGACGGCGTGCCGCATGTCCACATGCACATTGTGCCCAAGTACAAGGATCAGTTGCAGTGGGGCAACTTCTTCTGGGATAAGGGCATTGAAGAGGTGAAGCTGACCGATGAGCAGTACGCTCAGATGGTGCAGCAGTATAAGGATAAGCTGGGCATCAAATAATCAAAGTCCAGCCCTCTAATGAGCGCCGGCCGCAGCAGATCTGCAGCCGGCTTTTTCATGTCTGCTGTTTGTCAGGCAGCGCGCCGCGCTGCCCGCCTTTGATTAATAGAAGCCGGACGGCGCTTCGCTCAAGTTCACCACGATGTTCTTGCACTGCGTGTAGTGCTCTAAGATCATCTTGTGAGTCTCGCGCCCGATGCCGGACTCCTTGTAGCCGCCAAACGGCGAGCCTTCCGGGATCTGATTGTAGGTATTGACCCACATTCTGCCGGTGCGTACGCCCATGGCCACGCGCAGCGCGCGGTTGATGTCAGCCGTCCAGACGCCGCCGCCTAAGCCGTAGATGCTGTCATTGGCAATGGCGATGGCCTCCTCCTCTGTCTTAAACTTGATAACTGACGCTACCGGCCCGAAGATCTCCTCCTGCGCTACGCACATGTCATTGCGCACCTTGCCCAAAAGCGTCGGCCCCATGAAAGCGCCATGGGCCAGATCACCCTCGGTCAGACGCACGCCGCCGCAGAGCACCTCGGCCCCTTCATCCACGCCCTTTTGCACATAGCCCAGGATCTTATTGAGCTGACCTTCATTGATCTGCGAGCCCATCATGGTGCCCTCTGCCCACGGCAGCCCGACCTTGACCTGATTGAAGCGGCGGATGAGCTCGGACATGAACTCATCGTAAATGCCTTCCTGCACCAGGATGCGCGATCCGGCGCAGCACACCTGCCCTTGATTGAAGAGAATGCCCAGCTGCGCACCGTCCAGGGCCTGCTCCATGCGCATATCATTAAAGAAGATGTTGGCCGACTTGCCGCCCAGCTCTAAGGTAGAGGGGATCAGACGGCGGGCGGCCGCTATGGCCACATCGCGGCCCACTTCAGTCGATCCGGTAAAGGCCAGCTTGGCAAAGCCCGGGTGCTCGAGCATGAAATTGCCGCTCTTTGACCCGCGGCCGGTAATGACGTTGAAGACGCCCGGCGGGATCACGCCCTCAGTAAGTTCAGCCAAACGCAGCACCGACAGCGGAGTGGTCGATGAGGGCTTGAACACCGTGCAGTCGCCGGCGGCCAGCACCGGGGCTAATTTCCACGCGGCCATCAGGAACGGGAAGTTCCACGGCACGATCTGCCCCACCACGCCGATAGGCTCGCGCAGGATAATGGATAGGAAGCTGCCGTCCAGGACTGAAGCCTGGCCTTCTTCAGCTAAGATCACGCCGGCAAAGTAGCGGAAATGAGCTGAAGCATACGGAATATCAATGGCTGAGGTCTCGCGCAGCGGCTTGCCGTTGTCGCAGGATTCAATTAAAGCCAGTTCGTCTTTATGAGCATCGATGATGTCGGCAATCTGATTTAAGATGGCGGCGCGCTGCTTGGGGGTGGTGCGCGACCACGACTCAAAGGCGCGCTCGGCGGCTTTAACGGCCGCATCGACATCTTCGCGGCCGGCATCGGCGCACTCGCTGAGTTTATCGCCGGTGGCAGGACAATAGGTGGTGATCACGGCCCCATCAGAGGCAGGCACCCACTTGCCGTCAATATAGAGCTGATAGCGATCTTTTAACTGTAAGTTTTGCGGCAGCATAGACTTTCTCCTTAAAACATGTTTGAACTGAGTAACAATGTAAAGAAAAAAGGCATAAAAGTACTGATAATTAATAATTTTTATCGTATCTCACCCTTGATTTTTGATCACTGCCGCATTTTTGCCGGCAAAATCTGCCGCAGACCCTGCCGGACTTTTGCCGCCTCCGGCTGCGGCAAGCCTTGCCGCTGCAGGGGCAGCCTGCAGCATAAATTTGACGCCCCGCCTGCACTTCTACACTAACTTATTGATTTCAATTAAATTTGCAGAAAATTTTAAAACCTGGCACGCTATTTTCATTAAGCATACCAGATTAAAAAACAGCGCTCGGCTCTGCCGAAGCGGGAGTTATCAGAACTCAGGAGATAAAAATTATGGCTCTTTATGTCAACACCAATGTGTCGTCGCTTAATGCTCAGCGCAAGCTGACCAACGCGACCAACAGCTTAAATGTTTCTTATCAGCGTCTGGCCTCCGGCCTGCGCATCAATTCCGCCAAAGACGATGCGGCCGGTCTGCAGATCTCTGATCGCTTAACCTCGCAGATCAACGGCCTGAATCAGGGCAACCGCAACGCCAATGACGGCATCGCCTTAGCTCAGACCATGGAAGGCGCACTGGACGAAACCACCAATATGCTCCAGCGCATCCGCACCCTGGCCATTCAGGCGGCCAACGGCACCAATACCACTAAGGATCGCGAGGCGATTCAGCGCGAGGTCAAGCAGCTCTCCGAGGAAATCACCCGCATTGCCTGCAAGAGCACCTACGCCGGCGAACAGATCTTAGCCGGTGCCGGCAAAGGCTTAATCGGCACTTCCGGCGACGTGATCTTCCAGGTAGGCCCGAACGCTTACGATACCTTGTCCGTGACCTTATCGGCCGGCTTTACCATCAACGGTCTGATGCAATTGACAGGCGTGGATACGAATACTGCCGGTGAAGAGCCCTACGATGACGGCAAATGCTTAATTACAACCGATGCAGATCCGAACAATCCAATCTTCTCGGTATCTACCACGGCCAATGCGCAGACTACGCTGGCCAATATCGATAAGTTTATTGAAGCGGTGGACTCCTGCCGTGCAGACTTAGGCGCTGTGCAGAACCGTATGGAATCAACCATCCGCAATCAGTCCAATATTGCGGAAAATCAGTCGGACGCCCGCTCGCGCATTCGCGATACGGACTTTGCGGAAGAAACTGCCGCCTTAACGCAGAATACGATTATTCAGCAGGCCTCGCAGACCATCCTGACGCAGGCCAATCAGCGCCCGCAGATCGCCCTCTCCTTATTAGGGGGTTAACAGACCGGATTAAAAATTTCTCTCCTGAGCGTTCTGCTCATTTGGC
This sequence comes from uncultured Succinivibrionaceae bacterium, assembly GCA_944389865.1. Taxonomy (GTDB): domain Bacteria; phylum Pseudomonadota; class Gammaproteobacteria; order Enterobacterales; family Succinivibrionaceae; genus Avisuccinivibrio. Next base: position 53,309 of record CALXNX010000001.1, on the reverse strand, counting down.
CGGGGTCTCTGGCTCCGGCCCTTTTTTCAGGCGCGTCCTGCGCCGCAGATCTCTAATAGCCCGCACCTCTGTGCGTACGTCCCTATCGCTGACTGCAGATCAGCTGCCTTTACCCTGCTGCCCGTCAAGATCCCGGCAAACCTTTGCCGCTAAAGCCTTACAAATCAACACTTAAACCTAATGCATCATATTTTTCTTAAATAAATACGTAATTTCAATAACTTATTTATTACTTCAAATTTTGGCACGTATTTTTCATTACTTAGAGTACGAGCCTTTAAGGGCCGGCTGAGAGGAGAGAACTCAGCTGCGCCGGAGCACTTAAAGGACAGAACTTTGCAGTCATTCAGGCCTGCCTGAATGCAGCTTGGGAGAAAAATAAAATGGCTCTTTATGTCAACACCAATGTGTCGTCGCTTAATGCTCAGCGCAAGCTGACTAACGCGACCAACAGCTTAAATGTTTCTTATCAGCGTCTGGCCTCCGGCCTGCGCATCAATTCCGCCAAAGACGATGCGGCCGGTCTGCAGATCTCTGATCGCTTAACCTCGCAGATCAACGGCCTGAATCAGGGCAACCGCAACGCCAATGACGGCATCGCCTTAGCTCAGACCATGGAAGGCGCACTGGACGAAACCACCAATATGCTCCAGCGCATCCGCACCCTGGCCATTCAGGCGGCCAACGGCACCAATACCACTAAGGATCGCGAGGCGATTCAGCGCGAGGTCAAGCAGCTCTCCGAGGAAATCACCCGCATTGCCTGCAAGAGCACCTACGCCGGCGAACAGATCTTAGCCGGTGCCGGCAAAGGCTTAATCGGCACTTCCGGCGACGTGATCTTCCAGGTAGGCCCGAACGCTTACGATACCTTGTCCGTGACCTTATCGGCCGGCTTTACCATCAACGGTCTGATGCAATTGACAGGCGTGGATACGAATACTGCCGGTGAAGAGCCCTACGATGACGGCAAATGCTTAATTACAACCGATGCAGATCCGAACAATCCAATCTTCTCGGTATCTACCACGGCCAATGCGCAGACTACGCTGGCCAATATCGATAAGTTTATTGAAGCGGTGGACTCCTGCCGTGCAGACTTAGGCGCTGTGCAGAACCGTATGGAATCAACCATCCGCAATCAGTCCAATATTGCGGAAAATCAGTCGGACGCCCGCTCGCGCATTCGCGATACGGACTTTGCGGAAGAAACTGCCGCCTTAACGCAGAATACGATTATTCAGCAGGCCTCGCAGACCATCCTGACGCAGGCCAATCAGCGCCCGCAGATCGCCCTCTCCTTATTAGGGGGTTAATAAGCGCGATCTCCTTTTTCTCCCAGCAGTCCGCCTGCTCTCCAGGCGGCTGCGGGGAAGGATCGGCGTATTTTTAAGTCAGCGTACTGGCCGCAGCGCGCCCTGCAGCGTGCCGCCCGTGCCAATAATCTGACTTAAAAGTATGCCTTAAGCTGTTTGTTCTTACCGCCGGGGCAAAAACTGCCGGCTAAAAGCGCCGCCAGGCGCTCTTTTGATCTCCATCCGCAAGCAATACCTAAAACCATCAACTTTCGCTTTATCGGCTGGGGCTTATCGGCATGGTTGAGCAAGTCAATGCGCCGCAGCGCTGACTGCGGCTTCAGCCTTGAGCGAAGGAACTCACACTTGGCTGACGAGTTCTCCGACATCAGGCTTGATCTGGGTGGGCAGTTGTTATACTTTTGATCAGAAGATATGCTCTGCTGCTGCAGACCTAAGATCACTGTTGCCGCGGTACGCGCATTATCTTTACTGACGAGTACTCTGGTCTCAACTTTCTGACCGATATCAGCCTGCAGGCGGATTTTGCCGCCCTCCTTGGGTTTACTGAACCGGAGCTCAATACATATTTCACGCCCTATATCCGCGATATGCAGCAGCTGTATCATTGGCCGGAGCCCGAGATCCGCGAAAAGCTGCGGCGCTGTAACGACAGCTGTTCCTTTGAGCGGCTGGGCAAAGTCAGGGTTATAATAACTGGGCGGTTTTAAGCTTTTTTGAAGATGAAAAAGGAGGCTGCGCCTGAAAAAGCAAAGGCATGCCGCATTTTTGCAGCTGCAAGGGGGGCCTGAATACAGATCTTAGCTGCGCTGATTTATGCGTAGATTGAAATCGACATCATCCCGTTTAACTGCTCGCGCGCACTCTGCGCCGCCACCTGTCCATATGCGGCCGCGGCCCGCGACTGCGGACTGCGCTGCTGCATCCTGCTGTTCTGCTCCTGCAGCTGCTGATAAATTGTCTCCAGCTTATCGGCAGAAGGCATGCTCTCTGAGGCAGACAAGCCTTCGCTGCGCTGCGGGGTACTGTTCTGCGCCTGCCGCTCGCGCTCACGCTGCGCCAGCGCCTGATCGTCAAAATTGACTTCAGCCTGCCGCTGCAGCCGTTCTTTATTCTGCGCGCTTTGAATCACCTGCACTGAGCTGAAAGCGGCGCTGCTGCCTAAGCCGTTTACTGCCATTGCAAATTACCTCAATCTACTTTCCTTTGCCTTGAGCATCGAGCTTCTTCCAGGTGACTTCATTGCGGATATAAACAGGCTGCGCCTCAGCTGCATCGCAGGTATGACCTGCCTTCACCAGAAGAGCTCCAAGTTCTATTATAGAACACGGATCAGGATACAGCTGCAGCGGATCGGCGCAATTTAAGCCCTGCTGCTGCATTATTTTAATCCCGGTGCCGGCAGTGACGTATGCCTTGTCACCCGCGGTCTGCAGCACCGCGGCATTGGCATCGGCTGGCTTTAACACCGCCTCGGGCGCAAGCGCCCGTACGCCGTCCCCGTCTTTGGCATAGATGCCTAGATACACCTCGCCCATGCGCGCATCTATGGCGCTGACTGCAATCTGCGCCGTACTCTGCTTTAAAGCCCCGTAAGCAAGCGCTGCCAAGGAACTTACACCGGCAGCCGGTTTATTAAGTCCCAAGGCCAGCCCCTGCACCGCGCTTACCGCCACGCGCACCCCGGTAAAAGATCCCGGCCCCTGCCCGTAGATCACGGCATCCAGATCCTTGAGCTCAAAGCCGCTTTCTGCGCGCAGTTCATCCACGAGCTGCAAAAGCATGGCAGCATGCTGCTGCTTTTCAGCGTTGACGCGGGTATAGAGCTTCCCGGCCGCCCACAGGGCAGCCGAGCAGTTTTCAGTGGCGCTGTCGAGCGCTAAAAGATTGAGCGTATTCAATATAGTGTTACCAAAAAGTCGCGTAATTCATTAAGACTGGCGCAGCGATGCATCGGCGGCAGAGCCTCTACTACCCTGCGGCCGTAGCCTGCCTGAAAGATCCGCGGATCGCAGATGATAAGTCCGCCCTTATCCTGCTCAGTGCGAATGAGGCGGCCCACGCCCTGGCGCAGGGCTATTATAGCCTCAGGCAGCGCAATCTGCACAAAGGGATTGCCGCCTGAGCGCTTGAGCTTGTCTGAGCGCGCCTGCTCGAAGGGATCGGCCGGCGAGGCAAAGGGCAGCTTATCGATGATGACCAGAGACAAGGCCTGCCCCGGCACATCTACGCCGGCCCAAAAGGACGAAGTCCCCACCAGGACCGCCGCGCCGTCATCCTTAAACTCCTGCATGATGACGGCATTGGACTTGCCCGCGGACTGCACCAGGACGCGGCGCCGCCCTTTAAAGAGCTCCTGCAGCACCTCAGCGCTTTCATGCAGGCTCCTGTAGGATGTAGTGAGATAAAAGATGCCGCCCGGCACCAGATCCATTAAAGGATACAGTGCGTGCAGAATAACGGCATTGCGCCGCTGTGCGCCGACGTCCGGAAAGGCCGGCGATAAATACAGACAGGCCTGCTGCGCGTAATTGAAGGTGCTGCCCACAATAAAGGTCTGCGGTTTGAGCGGGGCCGCGCCGATGTCGTAGGAGAACTTATCAAAAGATCCGCGCACGCTTAAGGTAGCTGATGCCATCACTACGCCGGTTCTGCAGGCGAGCATAAAGGCCAGATCTTTGACAAAATACGGGCCGATATCAATAGGCTCCAGGCTGAAGGCAAAATGCCGCGCGCTGATGTCGGCGCAGCAGACGTGATTGTCATCCTTAAAGTCCTGCTGATCCGGCACATCGCAGTTCATAGCTCGTACTAAGATGTCCTGCTGCTCCTTAAGATCGGTTATAAAAGGACCTATGAGATTCGGGGCCTGCTCTTTATTAGCGACCAAAAGCTGCAGCAGATCGCGGATCTTGAGGTAAACATCCGCCATCAGATCGCGAAATTCCTGATGCAGCTGCAGATCCTGACGGTTAAGATCGGGACTGTAGTTGACGTACTTGAGCGCCAGGAAATTGCAGCGCCCCTCATGTGCGGCTAAAAAGCCCTGTGCCTTGGCGAGTGCATGCAGGATGTCCGTGCAGGGGGCCTCAAATGCGCGGCGGCCGGTAAATTTGGCATTGTTAAGCTCGCGCTGGAGCTCTCTGCAGGTATCAATGAGCTCGCGGCTGTCGAAAACCTTAGCATAATAGGTGCGGCCGAAGTCCGGCAGCATGTGCGCCTCATCGCAGATCAGCGCCCGGTACTGCGGGAGAAAACTGCAGTGCTCTTTAACCTGTCCGCTTTGCCCCAGCTGCTGAATCTCAGTAAGGCTGAGCTTCTGCAGATTTACCGTGCTGCCGTCCGCTTTCAGCAGCGAGCGCGCTCCTAAGGAGGCAAAGAGCAGGGCATGATTTATCACCACTATGCGGCACTGCGCGGCCTGTTCCCGGGCCTTCATCACAAAGCAGTCGCGATAACATTCGCATTTTTCATTCAGGCAGCGTTTGCGCGGGATCACCAGTTTAGAGGCCAGATCCGGCGGCAGAGCGGCATTGACATCGCCAAAGGAAGCTGAGGCCGGATTATTCTGAATGGCCTGTATTTCCCTATTGATAAAGCGCTGTACCCGATCCTCCTGCAAAGGTCTGAGCTCATGGCCGCGCAGCGCCTCTCTGAAGCGGCGCAGACACAGATAATTGTTAAAGCCCTTAAGCCCCATGAAGGTCACGTCAGTATGCCCGGTAAGCTTTAAGAGCCGCGGGATATCATGCTGCACCAATTGATCCTGCAGAGCCTTAGAGCCGGTGGAGATCACCGCCCTAAGACCGTTGAGCAGTACCGGTACTAAATAGGCGTAGGTTTTGCCGGTGCCGGTGCCGGCTTCCGCCAACAGGAGCTGAGAATGATCGAGGGCCTCAAGCACCGCCTGCGCTAAATTAAGCTGGCCCGTACGCTCGCGATACCCCGGAAGCTTAGCGGCAATCCGGCCCTTGGCGCCCAGATAGCTTAAGACGCGCTTACCGGCCTTAATCTGCTTTTGGCTCTGCTCTGCCTCGTATGCCGGAGGCAGAGCCTGCGGCAGTCCCTGCCCGAAAGGCACGGCGGAAAAATCCGGCAGCTTTGCGGGAAGTTCAGGCCACGGATATTCCCGGGACGAGGCTTTTTTCTCAGCCTTCTCAGGCGCAGCCGCAGCTTTGTCCTGCGCCTGTGCTGCTTTCTGCTCGGCCGCGTCAACAATACGAATCTCAGGCTCTGCAGGCTGTTTTTTCCGCTGAGCGGCAGTCCTGGCCGCAGAAGCTTTTTTTACCTGAGGCTCATCCTCGCGGGCAATGTCCTTGAGCATCTGCTCCACGTCCTGGATTAACTCCGGATCGGCCTCCGGCATGTCGCCCTCGGCATAAAAGAGCTCTGAGCCCTGATTGAGCGGCGCATGGGGATCGGCCTGCCCTGCGGCCTTTTTATAGAGATCTGCAGGGATCTTATTTATAAAGTCCGGATCACCTGCCGCTGCCGCGGCATACAGCGAATGCTCCTTTTCCTTAGGCATCTGCCAGGATCTCCATGCGGCACTCGCGGCAGCGGCAGCGCAGCGTAAACAGCTGTCTGCCGATCCTAAGCTTATAGCCCTGTACGCGCCCGCCTTCCTTAAAGCAGCGGGCATAATTTTTGATAAGACAGTTGCGGCAGGTCATCACGGTGCGCAGCCCCGGGGCATTGGCGGCGCAGGGCTGCGCTCCCGCCTTACGATAAAACTCCAGCGCGCGCTGATTGAGAATTAAACGGCGATCAATCTCAGGCAGCGGATAACGCGGCAGGGGATCAGGCAGTTTAAAGGTCGGAGCGTTCGCCGCAGGCAGCTGAGCTTTACTTACATAATCTGCAAAGGCGGCGCGGCGCAGCTCGTTAAAGGCCGATACCGGCAGGCAGGCCTGTTCTGCCCCGGTAATTTTGACCTCAGTGACCCGGCAGCCGGCGTCCTGACAGCGTCTGCTCTTTGCGCAGATCAGATCCTCAGACAAAGGCGGATTTTCAGGCACAGGCGGCAGCACGGCCCCCTCTGCCTGTCCCAGCCGGCCGCGCGCGTCCTGATAACTCACGACGGCCCTGCCGTCTTTAAACTCCACCTGACACTTTAAATCGAGCGTACGCACGCAGGCGTTTTTGTGTTTAAGCTCACGCTCAAAGGCCGCATCCACATTGCGCCTAAGCGCAGTGTGCGCTTTTATACTGCAGCGCTGTGACAGCTGCACCTGCGCCGTCCCCGACTGCTGACTCTGCACGGCATTGATTCTAAAGCCCATGAGCTCCCCGTTTGGCGCAAAATAGGTACAGGCATCGCCGTTAGTAAGCTTAACCCCGGGGTTTAACTTTAAAGTCAGCACCATGCCCTGTCCCAGGGGCTTTACGCCGCTGACCTGACCTATCGGCATGCCGGCTGACTTAGGCGTTTTATCGGCATAGAGCTTATCGTTGCTGCCGTCCAAATAAGCTGAAGTAAAGCCCCGGTTGAAAGTCTTCTCCGGCGCCGGTACAAAATGATGGACGCTGCGTCCCAAAGAGGAGCGGCAGTACTGCGGATGCTCAGCGATAAAGGCATCCAGGCGCTCTGAGAAGGCGGCAGTGAGATTGGTCACATAAAGCGGATCTTTAAGCCGCCCCTCGAGCTTAAAGGAGCTGACGCCGGCTGCAATTAAGTCCTCAAGGCGCTCCAGGGCCAAATTGTCTTTTAAAGAGAGCAGATGGCCGGTTTTGATCTCCCGGCCGTCCGGCCCGATTAAGGTCATGGGCAGACGGCAGATCTGGGCGCACTCTCCGCGATTGGCGCTGCGTCCCGTCATGAGCTCGGAGATGTGGCAGATCCCGGACTGGCCGACGCATAAGGCGCCTGCGGCAAAGACCTCCAGGCGCAAATCAGGACAGGCCGCATGACACTCCTTAATCTCGGCAAGCGAAAATTCACGGGGCAGCACCGCCTGAGCACAGCCCAGCGCCGCGTAAAACTTGAGCTTATCTACGGTATCGGCATTGCACTGCGTACTGACGTGCAGCTCCAGCCCGGCCGGAATATCTAAGGTAAAGACCGCCGGATCCTGGACAATTAAAGCATCGACGCCGGCCTCTTTGGCCGCATAGATCAGATCCTGCGCCGGCTGAATTTCAGCGTCAGTCAGCAGGGTATTTAAGGTTAAATGGATCTTGACGGCAAAGCGATGGGCATAAGCGCAGAGATCCTGAATGGCAGCTGTATCATTGCCGGCAGCCGCCCGAGCGCCAAAGGCCGGGCCGCCGATAAAGACTGCATCAGCGCCGGCGGCAATAGCGGCGCGGGCAGTATCAGCATCACGGGCAGGGGCTAAGAGCTCCAAGGGTTTTATCATGCATCAGACACCGGCAAGTAAAAAGAGTTAAGGACCACTTTAGTTTCAGGCATAAAAAACGGCAGGACCAGCCCGCCGTCCTGCACGCCGCAGCGCTTATTTCTTGTGCAGCTGACGTGCCCCTTCTGCAGTGGAGATCACTAAATCCAGGGAGCTGTCCGCATCGGCTGCAGCTTCCACGCCGGCCCCTACTGCACCTTCGAGCAGCGGAGCGTCCGCAATGCGCACGCGTGATCTTAAAGGTTCGTCGAGCATGGAGATGGCCGCCTGCGAGCTGATCACGCCGGAGCCTAAGTCAGCCAGCACCACCACGCCTTCGCCTTGATCCGCTTTTTTAATTGCATCTAAAATCTTCTGCGGATCAGTGCCTAAGCCGCCCTGAGCATTGCCGCCCGCCGGATAAATCGGCATTTTGGCGCCATCGCGTGCAGAGATCTCCTGCACCATATCACAAATGCCTTCAGCGACTTTGCTGCTGTGTGATACTACGACGATACCTATCATGAGTGAAACTCCTTACTAGCAAATAGTCCCTATCTATAAGATTATATCTTAACCGTAAACCAGCGCTCCCGCACTGTGTGAGCCAACTTTATTTAAAAAAAACGAGGTGCATCAAAAAATGCCTGCCCAGCGCCTGTTAATGGACGCGACAGCGTATTTGAGCTGCACTTTTTTCAGGCATGCCGATAGCGGCGGACCACGCCGGTTACGGTCCCGACGATCCTGACCTCGGAAAGCTCACCAGGCTCAATATCCGGATAATCCTTACTGCGGGCGACAAAATGGGGATGCGGCTTTAAATGCAGCTCCTTGATGGTGTACTCATTATCAATCGAGGCTACTACGATATCGCCATCCTGTACCGGCACCGTGGTATCTACGAGTACATAATCGCCGGGCAGGATGCCGGCATCTTCCATCGAGTGTCCGTTAACGCAGTAAATAAAGGTAGAGCCGGGATGGGCCACTAAGAACTCATTTACATCTAAGGAGCCGTCAACATAGCCGCCGTTAGGCGCCGGGAAGCCGGCCTCGACAGCCTCTAAAGCTACCGGCAGTTCAATATGCTCGCGCTCGGGCACGGCTGGACCGAATGAAGTGAGTTCGCACATTCCTTTTCTTTCTCCAAAACTGCTGCGCGTATTTTAGCAAATGCCGGCTGACAGGTCTTTACTGCGGCTGTGAAAGGTTAATTCAGAAGAGTCGTAAGCTAAAAGAGATGACTGCAGCAGATAAACCATGCAGTGCACCTCTGCAGCCCAATGCGGCAGGCCCCTGTGCTGCAGGAGGCATAGTCAAAAGCAATGCAGAAGAGCAGGGACAGCCGAGGCTGCTGCAGTAAGCAGGTAATAAAAGCGCTCGGGCAGGGAGCATTACGAAAAGGGTAAGCAGCAGGAAGCGTAAAGCAGCAGAGACTCATACGATGCGCATAAAACAGTAAACAGCGGCAGCAGGCGGGATATAAACAGTGAAGTTCAAAGATTTGGATTAATGCGATAAGCGAAGAAAAAGGCAGTACAGTAAATGCACCAGGTGAAAAATGGAGCGGAAATATTTACAGCGTGAAAGTGAAAATAAACACATGGATCTGCTTAAGGAATAGAGGACAACGGTGTACTTTAATTTTTAATAATTACAAAGAGACAAATTTAGATAGATATTAAATATAAGTACATCACTAAACTTATATTACACATAGCAGGCACCGTGTTTTATAAAGATTAAAACGCAAAATTCAAGATAATAGATAAGATTAAAAATATAACATTAATTGTTAAGTATGTAAAAGAGAGATGTTTTAAACGATTTTGTATTAAATAATATTAGTAAACCACATTTCTTGCCGCCATCAGATTTATTTAGAACTGCATATAAAATTAGAGCATAATAGTTCGATTTTTCATTCTTATTACATCTATCGAAAGAATCTAAATTTGCGGATTAGTTAGCTCTGTTTTAAGTAATCCTCAGGGCGGCGGCTGAATTTTCAAGATCCAAGCGCTTTTGAAAGTCGGACTTTCAAAATCTTTCTTTCATTTTTGAAAATAAGTGAAAAACGCCGGTCTATATTTTCAAACATTTTTAATCAATGGTTTTATAGCGTTTTATATATTTCAATTCGCCAGCACTTACTTTTCCTTTAAAACCGCTTGTACAAGCTGAATATTGCTATTTCATATTAACTTATATAGATTTATAGATCCAGACTTTCACTTTGAATACAAAGTAAAACTGAACTTTCAGATTTTCAGATCCCTGGCAGCACCGCTTAAAAAGCCGCAAACCTTAACTTTCACATTTTGAAAAATCATGCCTAAAGAGCCGTCCTGCCTGCCCATCGGCAGTACTTAGATCTAATCGCTGCTTTCCCGTATGATCGGCGCGCTAATCTGCATGAAGCTCATCTCTCACGCCGCAGGCAAAGGGATCGGCCTCTTTTACGCTGCTGCCGGCATTACTGCTGCCTTGCGCGTTATGCATCGTACAGCGGCCTATCTTACTTACCAGTACTGCGGTAATCGGATCAGCAGCTCACCGCTGCGTGCGGCGGGCTTCTCTGCTTGATGCAGACTAATCTTGTATTTTTCAGGATTGATTACTTTATGGATGGCCCCTGACTTAATCGCATAGACGCTTCTGCGGCGGCTTTCCAGCCCTTTCAGGGCAAAAAAAATCCCCTCATGGATGGAGCAGCCTGAGGGGTGAAAAGTCTTAACTTAAAGTTAAGAACTACAGCAACTTAGGAGAGAAAGAAACCTTTAAGCGTAACGGGCGCTCCTGCTTAAGCTGATGGAGCGATAAGCGCAGATGCAGCTTAACGGCACGCGGATCATGGCCCCGGACCGCAGCACTACGCTGCCCAGATCCCATTCCGGATTTAACAGCATAACGCGATAGACGTCCCCGTCGGGCTCGTCATCCAAGATCATGAAATCGCCCACGCCGCCGTCCTTGGTATAGAGAGAAACCACTTGGCCGCGGATAATGGCAGAACCGCCGCCAAAAGGCAGGAACATCCGGCCGCACGGGCGCGGCAGCTTCACGAAGCGCGCACAGGCTAAGGCATTTAAGGCCAAGGGCAGGCAGATTTCATCCTGCACCACCTTAATGGCATATAAACCTTCCTGAAAGTCAGTCAGCAGCGCTGCGTCTTCAATGCAGAAAGCCTGCCCCGGCTGCGGAAAGGTCCGCAAATCAGCGGTCGTATAATGCGTGGTAAACACATAGCGCTTACCTTCATCATCGCTGATATTGAGGATCAGAGCTGCGTTTTCATCCTTCTGCGCGCTGTAGCCCCAGGACCATTCATTGCCGGGTGTAAATTTCACGGTGTTAATCCTTATTCTTGAAAATTACTTTCATGTTTCTATTCTATACAAATCAATTTTGAAAGTCTAAGCTTAGCTGCTGAAATTTTGTGAGCTTAGGCAGATTTTAGCTATTAATATCTCGACAGCGTACAAAAAATCAATTTTTAAACTCTGATCCCTATTATCTGCTTCATCATGGAGCAGTCAATTTCCTATTGTGCACTGGAAGCTGCTTATTATGTATGCCGCCTTTCTCCTCTCATCCCCGCCGCTGCGCCCTGCTTTACTTTTCTTACAGTAATCAGCCCTATCATACTGCCCCAGCCTGACTCCCTCAAATGAACTATTACTCAACATGACCTTTGATCAGCACAGTAATATCAGCAAAGGCTTTTAACAGCGCTGCCCTCCTATGCTGTCCCTATCCTGCTGATCTGTCTGATAGCTGCTCACTTACGTCTGTCACTCCTGCCGCCTGCCGTACTGTGCCCTGCCTGATTACTGTCCCCTGCAGCGGTGCATTACTATTCACCCTGCTGACAGGTTCTGGACGAGGGCTGCTCCTGTCAGCGCGTATGAGCGCTTACTGCAGGCAGCAGCTGTGAACTTTATTTGATTAAGGCGGGAGGCTGCGGCCGGCTGATTTCATTGCCGGCCGCATAGACGCGCTCAATTAAGCGGTCTTTTGATTGAGTCTGCGGGTTAAAAACATAATTACGCCCAGCATGACGGTTAACAGGCAGGACCCGATCAGCAGCGCGTAATTTTCGGCGTTAACGATAGCGTAGAGAATGAGATAGAGCGCCAGCATAATCGTAAGTACTGCCCCTCCGCACTTCCAGCTTCTGAAGACGGCCTTCATATAAAGGCCGGTCATGATGCTCAGGCTCAGCGCGCCTACCGTGTAGGCTATAGGAAAGCTGCAGTGCTCGCTGAAAGCCAGCAGGACAATATAGAATACTATGATGCCGCCGCCGGTGACCGCATACTGCACCAGGCTTACCAGAGTGCCTAAGGCCAATTCAAAGGCCAAAACCGTGACAAAGGTCAGCGCGATAAAGAACAGCGCGTACTTGGACAGCCGCTCGATATAGCCGTAATGCTGCCGCTCCTGCTGTATGCTGACGCTCACGTCAGTCTTATTGGGCAGGCTGTCAGCATAAAGGGCGGCATAGCCCGATGCCAGACTCGTTACACTGTAGGAGGCATGGAAATCCGGGCCTGCGGTACTGCTCTTACCGGGCAGGAAGCGCCCGTAAAAGCTCGGGGTCAATGCGGTACCGCTGATCTCAGCCTTAAAATTGGAGCCCAGCATCTGCAGGGCAAAATTAAGCGATCCGCGCAGCGTATAGCGGCAGCTGAAGCTCAGCTCATCCTCGTATGCGCTCTGCGGCAGCGCTGCGGCAAAGCTGTCATAGCGTCCATCCCCGTACAGCGGCTGCCCCGGCTGCGGCTTCACGGCCATGCCGTTAATGATCAGCTCATGCACCTCGGCGATGCCGGCTGCCTCGCGCAGCGGAAAAGCCATAAGCGGGGACAGCGAGATGAGCTCAATCCCGGACATGGCCGGATCTCTCAGCCCCTCGCGCAGCCTGCTTAAGTCAAACTTGCCTGTAAGCGTGATCTCAGCGCTGTAGAGCGTGGCGTGATAGATCCCGCGCTGCCGCTCCTGCCCCTGCAGCTCCGCCTGCACGGCTGTTTCATCCGGCAGCAGATACAGCGGCACGTTCTCAGTGACCAGCTTGCCCTCATCATTGGTGCTGTGCCGCATGCCGGCAAAGATCAGCACCGGCGGCGCTATGGCCTGATCGGGCGACCAGGCGGCAGTAATGGATTCTACAGCGCTGTACTGCAGGAGCTGCCGATCCTCCAGCACCAGATCAAAAAATATCTTGGGAATAAGCAGCAGTAAGGACAGAATGAAAATAAAAAGCAGATGCAGCGGCAGCTGTCGGCCTACGTTCGGGTAAGACAGAAGCGGGCTTGGCATTTTGCAACTCCTTTAGAATTTGTTCCAAAGGCGCAGTATACATGCTCATGCGCAAAAATATAACCAGTCCCGCCGCTTTAAGGCAGAGGCGCCTACGCTTAGAGGTTTTCGACTACCTGCTGGATAACCTGCGGCCCCTGATAGACAAAGGAGCTGTACAGCTGCAGGAGCTGCGCTCCGGCGGCCAGCTTCTCGCGGGCGGCTACCGGCCCGTCGATGCCACCGACGCCGATAAGAGGGATCTTATCGCCGACCATCTCGTGCACCTGCTGCAGCACCTGCGTGCTCAGCGCCTTAAGGGGCTGGCCGGACAGCCCGCCCCACTCCGAGGCATGCTCCATGCCGGAAATCATATCGCGGCGCACCGTGGTATTGGTACAGGTAATGCCGTCAATCTGATGCTTCAGGCAGATCTCACACAGAGCCTGCAGCTGCGGCTTGGTCAGATCCGGCGCAATTTTCACCACCAGGGGCACATAGCGATGGGTGGAGGCGGCAAGCTTTAACTGCTCCTGTTTAATGCCGGAGATCAGATGCTCCATGGGCTCGGCCTCCTGCAGCGCGGTCAGGCCCGGGGTATTGGGACAGGAGACGTTGACGGCGACGTAATCGCAGTGCGCATAGACTTTGCCAAGGCAGATTAAATAGTCATCTAAGGCCTTTTCCAAAGGCGTAGCTTCATTCTTGCCGATTGAGACGCCGATGATGCCGTCATAGCTGCGCTTTAACAGATTCTGCACCAGAAAATCTACGCCTAGATTATTAAAGCCCATGCGGTTGATAAGACCGCGGGCGGCCTTGATGCGGAACATGCGCGGCTGCGGGTTGCCCGGCTGAGGCTTGGGGGTTACCGTGCCCAGCTCCAAATGCCCAAAACCTAAAGCGCCTAAATAATCTATGGCCTCGCCGTTCTTATCCATGCCGGCCGCCAGTCCCAGGGGATTTTTAAACTTGAGGCCCATCACTTCTACAGGCCGCGGCTCCACCTTTTGACCAAAGAGCGAAAGCAGAGGCTTTGTGCCTAAGATCCGGCCTAATTTAATGGTGAAATGGTGCGCCTGCTCAGGCTCCAGCAGGAAAATCAGAGGCTTTACCAAGGACGGATACAGCGCATACAGGGACATAGATGCTCCTAACTCAGCTTATTTAAGGCAATAAATTTATTCTGCGAGCTGACAATCAGCTCAAAATGGCCGCTGATCCCGCTTGAGGTGATAAACGGCCGCAAATGAGCTGCCGCAAGCTCCACGGACAGCCCCTCCTGCGTGTGCACCAGGACCTGCTGCGCCTCGCCGCGGTAATAGCGCAGCATTTCCTCGGGCGGAATGGACAGATAAAAATGGAAGCGGCGCTGTCCATACATGGCTTATTCCTCCCCTAAAGCCGCCTGCACTTTCTCAAACACTGAGCGCGACAGCTCCGGCAGGGCCTTGATATGCAGCAGGCACTCGCGGGCGAGCTCCTGACGCTTGGCGTCAAGACGCGTGAAATTGAGCAGCGGGGTTAAAAGCTTGGCTGCCATCTGCTCATTGACGGTATTAAGCTCGCGTACGGCGTCCTCTAAGAGTACATAGCCGGTGCCGTCGAGCTGATGGAAGCACACCGGATTGCTCTGCACCAGGGCGCCGATCAGGGCGCGCACGCGGTTGGGGTTGGTCAGCGCAAAGTGCGGATCGCGCATCAGCTTGCGCACATTGTAGACCGTCCCCTCAAGCGGCGCGGTGGCCTGGACGCGAAAATAATGATCATAGACCAAAGCGTCGTCATTACTGTGCTCAGCAAACACGGACAAAAGCTGCGGCGCGCAGGCTAATTCCTGGTGCACTGCGGTATAGAGTGCGGCTAATCTGTCAGTTAAGTTATCGGCCGCATCATAATGCCGCTGCGCTAAAGCAGAGGCCTCCTCCGCTTTGCCCTGGGCCTTTAAAGCCGCTGCCTGCATCTTTAAGGCCAGATTGCGGACTGCACGCCGTCCGGCCTCTTCCAGGGTATAGCGGTATGCGCCCCGGCCGGCTTTTCCGGTGTAAAGCTCGACAAAGCGCGGATAGAGCGCGAGCGCGACGCGCTCAGTTAAATGGCGCTGCAGCGCATGGAGACCGTCTAAATTTATCTTATCGAAATACTCCATCATGCTGCGCACCGGCGGGATCTCCACCATCTGCGCCAGCAGGAGCGGATCCAGATCCGCGTCCTCCAGCATCTGCGCGAAAGCGGCGATCAGCGCAGCCGGCTCAGGCAGGCGCTCGCCTGCAGCCGCCGCCTGCAGATGAGCTGCGGCATAAGCTTTAATTAAGGAGCGGGTGCTGTCCATTTTGACGAAGGGATCATCGCAGCAGGCGGCAAGGCGCTGCAGATCAGCCTCGCTGTAGGCGGCATGGAGCTTAACCGGGGCTGAGAAATCGCGCAGCAGTACCGGCAGCACCTGCGCATCTGCAGGCACGGTAAAGGTAAAGCTCTGCTCTTTTTCCGTCAGCACCGCCATGCCGGCGTAGCCCAGCTCCGGAGGCACTACGGTCTGACCTGCCTGATTTAAGAAGGACAGGCGCACCGGAATTTCAAAGGGCAGCTTTTCAGGCTGTTTGCGGGTAGGCTTAGTCTCCTGCTTTAAGGTGAGGGTAAGCCTGCCGTCCCCGCACGTCCAGTCAGCCTGCAGCTCAGGAGAGCCGTCCTGGGTGTACCAGCGCATAAACTGCGTGAAGTCGCGGCCGGAGGCCTCGGCCATGCAGGCGATGAAATCATCGATAGTCGCGGCCTTGCCGTCAAAGCGGCTGAGGTACAGCGACAGGCCCTGCGCAAACTTATGCTCGCCGATTAAGGTGTGGATCATGCGGATCACTTCCGCGCCCTTGTCGTAGATGGTCACGGAGTAGAAATTATTCATCTCCATCACCTCCTCCGGACGCACCGGATGGGACATCGGACCTGCATCCTCAGCAAACTGCGCCGAGCGGATCACCTCGACTGCCTGCAGGCGGGTCAGGGCGCGGGAAGCGACATCCGAGGAAAATTCCTGATCGCGGAAAGTGGTCAGACTTTCCTTTAAGGACAGCTGGAACCAATCGCGCAGGGTGACACGATCGCCGGTCCAATTGTGGAAGTACTCATGGCCGATCACACTCTGCACATGATAGAAATCACTGTCCGTGCCGGTCTCGGGACTGGTCAGCACATAGATGGAATTAAAGATGTTTAAGGACTTATTCTCCATGGCGCCCTGATTGAAGAAATCGACCGCCACTACCTTGAAGTTGTCGAGATCGTATTCTAAATTAAAGCGCTGTTCATCCCAGGCCATGGCCTGCTTGATGCAGTTCAGGGCCCAGCGGCCGCGCTCACAGGCGCCGCGATCGACATAGAGCTCCACGGAGACCTCGCGGCCGGATTTGGTCTTAAAGACGTCCTTGAGGATATCAAAGGAGCCTGCCACTAAGGCAAAGAGATAGGAAGGCTTGGGAAACGGATCGTCCCACACTGCATAGCGCCGTCCGTTCTTCATCCCTTCAGAGATTAAATTGCCGTTGGACAGGAGCACCGGGCAGCCGTACTCGGGGGCAATGATGGTGACCTTATAGCGGCACAGCACATCCGGACGATCAAGGAAATAAGTAATGCGGCGAAAGCCCTGCGGCTCGCACTGCGTGCAGTAGGTGCTGCCGGATTTGTACAGCCCCATTAAGGCGCTGTTGGAGGCCGGGGCGATCACGGTATCGACGGCAAGTTCAAATTCATCCGGCACATTGTCAATAATGAGAGTATCGTCCTCGACGCGGCTGACGCAGGAGCGGCCGTTTAACTGCACGTCGATAAGCTCCAGCTCATCGCCGTCAAGGCGCAGCGGAGCGCGGCGATCGGCCGTCAGGCGCTTATAGTGAGTAACGCAGTGCACCTGCGTGTATTCATCAGCTAAATCAAAGGTCAGCTCAGTATCGAGCGCCGTAAAATCCGGGGCTTTATAATCGCTTCTTTTCTGGGCCTTAAATGCAGCAGCCATTTGCTCTTCCTTAACTTGCTTGAAAATTGATGTAGGACTCGAATAAAAACAGCGTATATACACGCCGCAGCCTGCCGCTTTGACTGCGGCAGGCCTGCAGGAAATTAATTGACGCGCAGCTGCTCCGCCGTCAGCTCAGAAGGCGCAGCCGGGCTTTGCGTACCGCTCAGCGAAAAGCGCGTGAAGATGGGAGTATCCTCGGCCTGATAAGTGTGCTGGGCAATGGCGTCGGCAAAGTCGCCGGCAATGGCCGCCGCCTCATCGAGCAGCGCATCGTTAAACTCAAAATCCTCCGGCAGATCGTCCGGATCCTTGACCGGCTGCCTGCCCATGGCTTTCAAGCGCTCATTGATGCCCCGCAGGCGGAAGGCATCATCATCCTTCTTCATGGCCTGACGCTCAGCTAAATTGACCGGCAGCACCTTCCCGGCCTTGCGCTCCTGATAGCGCGCCATCTCTTCCTTAATGAGCTTGAAGGTGACATTATCCTGAATGCGGTTGGCGTGCAGCTTAGTCAATTCCGGCACGTAGGCATCGATATTTAAATAGCCCTTGTAGGCGGTAGGCTTAATCTTATCCCACGGCAGGGCGTAAGGCTCAGAGGCCTCGCCTACTTCATCGTCATCTACCTGCGGCGGGAAGGCGATATCCGGAGCCACCCCCTTAAGCTGCGTGGAGCCGCCGGTGATGCGGTAGAACTTGGCGATGGTGTAATGGATGGATCCGAGCTCTTCGCCCGAAAAATCATAGACCCGGGCCAGCGGCCGGTTCTGCTGTACCGTGCCCTTGCCGAAGCTGTTGTCGCCGACAATCAGCGCGCGGCCGTAATCGCGCAGCGCTGCGGCCATGATCTCAGAGGATGAGGCCGATAAACGGTTGATCAGCACCACCAGCGGGCCCTGATAGGCCGTGCTTTCATCTTCATCGGCCTGCGGCATCACATTGCCGATAGCGTCGCGCACCTGCACCACAGGTCCCTTAGCGATGAAAAGACCGGTGGACATAATGGCCTCAGGAAGCAGACCGCCGCCGTTCGAGCGCAGATCGATCACCAAGGCCTTAATGCCGTCTGCGGATAATTTATCGATTTCGCGCTTAATGTCCTTGTGCAGATCGGTATAGAAGCTCTTAATGGAGATGACGCCGATCTTCGCGCCGTTCACCTCTTTGATCTCGCCTTTGGCCTCCCGGTCCTGCAGGCGGATCTTGTCGCGCACCAGCTCCACCGCGAAGGTTTTAGAGGAGCCGTCATCGCCGCGCTCAATCTCCAGGGTCACCTTGGTGCCCTTCGGCCCCTTGATCTTGCGCACTACATCGGTAAGTCTCCAGCCGATGATGTCATCGTAAGTACCGTCTTCCTGACGCACGCCTACAATCCTGTCCTTAGCTTTAAGCTTTTTGGACAGCTCCGCAGGCGAGCCCGGCATCACTTCATTGATGACGGTATACTCGTCCTCAGAGGTTAAGACTGCGCCGATGCCTTCCAATGACAGATTGATATCGTCATTAAAGCTCTCGCTGTCATCCGGGCTTAAATAGGAAGTATGCGGATCGATGGAACTGGCAAAGGCGTTTTCAAAGGTCGAAAACACGTCCTCAGAATTGGTTTGAGCCAGCTTCGATAAGGCCGCCTCATAGCGCCGGGTCAGGCGCTGCCTGGCCTCCTCAGGGGTCTTATCGTTTAAGATTTGATTTAAATACTCGTTTTTGATCTCGGCAATCCACTGACTGCGCAGCTCGTCGGCGGTCTTGAAATACGGACTGTCCTTGCGATCAAACTCCAGGGTCTCATGCCCGTTCAAATCGATCGGGCCCTTGATGTAGTCGACAAAGAACTTGTATTTGGCAAAACGCCGGCGCAGAGCATCGTTGAAAAGCTCGTAGGGATAGCCTAAGTCGCAGAAATTCAGAGCACGCAGAATGCGGGAGCGATTATTATGGATCTCGTCCACTTCATTCTGCGTATACAGGCTTTTGTTATAGTCTAAATAGGTTAAATAGCGATCGATCACGATGTCGGCAAACGCATCGTTGATCTCCACGGTTTTATAATGCGCGCGGATAAAGTAATTGGCCGTGCGCGAGCAGGCAGTATGATGCTGCTGCTCCTGGCTTAAGATCGGCAGATCTTCAAGCTCAGGCACTGTAAGTTTCGCCTCAGCAGTTAATGCAGCGCACAAAAGCGCCGTCCCCAAGGCTAATTTAGTTGTAAAGCGCAGCACGGCGTCCTCAATCTCTATCGCGTTATTACATTAAATTACTTCTGTTCGCTGCTCTTAGCTGCCGGACGGCCGGGCAGGAGCACGCGCTCCACCGGCAGGGCCAAGGTCAGACCGCTGGTCAGCTGCACCTTAACATTGCCCCCGTCAGGAGCGGACGACACCGTCCCCTTGACGTAGTGATTGTTATTGAGCACCAGTACCGAGGTCCCTACCTTTAAATCAGCCTCAGTGGCCTTAACGCCGAAGGTGCGGGTCCCCATGCCGGTGCCGGCGCGGCGCACGCGGGCCTGAGCGCTGTTCACGCGCAGAGTCGGACGCTGCTGAGCGCGCTGCTCGCCCTCGGCGCCTTCAGGACGCGGACGATTATTGAAACTGCCGCGGTTATTGTTAAAGCCCGGCTTTCTGAACTTGTTGTTTTTATTAAACGGCTTTTTGCCGCCCTTGACGAAGGGACGCTTCTGTCCGCCCCTGCCCTTTTCATCCTTATTATTATTTTCTTCCTTACGCTTCTTGCGCTCTTCGTTGATTTCCTCAAAGCGCTCCTTAGCGTACTGGCCGTGCTCAGCGGTCACCGGCTCCACCTCATTTCCCTCAAGGTCAATGCGCATTACGCCTTCGCGCATATTATAAAGATAGCGCAGGCGGGTGCAGTACATGCGGACAGCTGCACGCAGCTTGGACATGGTCATGCCGGGGATATTCGGGAGCTCTTTTTTCAAGTCGTCTAAAATGCCTACCTTGAGCGGCTTGGCATCACCTTCCCGCAGGAAGGCTTTAGGAAATTTATCGTACAGCTGCTCTAAGGCCGCTCTAATATGCTCAGTACGCGAACCAGGTTCCTGAGACTGTTTTTGCGCCTCGGAAGATTCAGGGGCGGCAGCAGGAGCTGCAGCGGCATCAGTCTGTGCTTCGGGGGCAGGAGAAGGAGTGGTAGGATCAAGTTTCTGAGTTTCCATGAAGAAAGCTCCATAATTTTAAATCTGCAACAAAAGCCTAAAACGCAGATTGCCAAAGACAGCTTTGGCCGCGTCATACCGGCATTGTACATCAACCCCGCGGCAAAAACACAGTTTTACCGGGAGTGTGCACCAAAGGATCAGCATGCGGGCTGTCAATTTGCACCAATCTTCTGCCTTTTTGTGTTTTCGCCAGCCCAAAACCGCCGCCCCGCCCTTTTGCCGCTACAATAAAGCCTCCATTATCGTCATTGCAGAATAAACATGCACAGCATCAGCATCATCTACATCATCATCGTTCTCATGTCCGCAGGCTCCGCCTTTTACGGCCTGCTCCACTGTCTGCGCCAGCTGCGCGTACCCTGGCGGCGCACTCTGGCGGCCGCCGCCCTGCTCGCTCTCTTCAGCGCCCTGCATCAAATTCTGCTCTCATACGGCAATTATCATGACCTGGGTGCACTGCATTACCTCTTCTACCTTACCGCCTTTGCCGCCAATTTCGGCCTGCTGGCCCTGCCTGCGGTGCTCCTCAGCGATATTGTGCAGAGCCTGCTGCGCCTTGCCTGCGGCCGGGTGCTGACCACCAGATCCGGCCTTGCCTGCCGCAGAATACTGGGCGCAGCCTTCCTTACGCTCTTTGCCGCCGGCGCGCTCTTAGCCGAGATCTCCGCCATTAAGCCGCCCGTCATCAAAGCGCAGGACATCTATGTCATAAATCTGCATCCTGCTCTAGAGGGCTTTACTATCGCGCAGCTCTCAGATGTGCACGCCTCGCCCTTCTTTACCGCCTGGCGCTCTGAGGCCATGGTGCAGACCGTGCAGGCGGCCGCTCCCGATCTCATTGTCTTCACCGGCGATCAGGCGGACGGCACTCCGCCCGAACGCACAGCGGCGCTGCAGCCTTTTACTAAGCTTAAAGCCCCCTACGGCGTGTTCTTTATCGCCGGCAACCATGAATACATCACCGGGTTCAAGCCTTGGGTGCAGTGGTATCAGGAAGAGGGATTTACCCTGCTGGTTAACGCCGCTGTGCGCGTGCCGGTAAACGATGCCGTGATCACAGTGGCAGGCCTTGACGACAATCAAGGGGCCCGCGCGGGAGAGCCCGGCTTTACCGGACCTGATATCAACCTTGCTTTAAAGGATGCCGCCCCAGATGATTTCCGCCTGCTCCTTGCCCATCAGCCGCGGCTGGCCCGCGATTACGCCGCAGCCCCTTACGCTGTCGATTTAATGCTCTCCGGGCACACTCACGCAGGTCAGGTGCCGCTGCTGAACGCTTTAACTGCTCTGGCCAATCAGGGCTTTTTACAGGGACTTTATCATGTTGCCGATATGCAGCTGTTTGTCAGCGCCGGCGCGGGCCTGTGGCAGGGCTTTGCCGCCCGCTTAGGCACGCAGTCTGAGATCCCGCTCCTGACCTTAAGGCGCGCCCCTCAGCCTCAGCGCTTAATGCTTGAGGCGGCGGCGCAGCCTGCGATTGAACAGCAGACTGACGAGAACATAGAAGGCCGGTACTAAGATAAGACCCGCTGCGGTGGCCGCCAGCGTGCCGCCCAGCACGCCTGTACCGATGGACTGCTGCGACTGTGCGCCGGCGCCGTCGGCTAAGGCCAGCGGCAATACGCCTAAGAGAAAGGCCGCTGAGGTCATCACGATCGGCCTGTAGCGCAGCGAGGCCGCCTTGAGCGCACTGTGCTTTAAGCTCAGGCCCTTTAAATGGAATTGATGGGCATACTCCACAATTAAGATGGCATTTTTAGCCGCCAGTCCGCCGGTGGTCAGGAGACCTATCTGCAGATAGACGTCATTGCTCATGCCGCGCGCGAGCACTAAGAGCAGGGCGCCTAAGACGCCGGCCGGCACTAACAGCATCACCGCCAGGGGAATGGACCAGGATTCATACAGGGCAGCGAGGCTTAAAAACACCACCACGGCTGACAGCGCAAACAGCAGCTGGGACTTAGCTCCGGCCTGCAGCTCCTGATAGGATGCGCCTGACCAGCCGTAGCCGTAATTGCCCGGATGAGCATTGATAATGCGCACCATCTCCTGCATGGCCTGCCCGGAGCTGATCCCCGGAGCCGGATCTCCCACAATGGTGATCGAAGAAACGCCGTTAAAGCGCTCCAGCTGCGTCGGACCGTAGGTCCACCCGTAGCTGCCGATGGAGTCAAAGGCCACCATTTTCCCTAAGCTGTTGCGAAAATAGAGCCTTGAGAGATCAGAGGGCACCGAGCGGTACTGCGCCTGCGCCTGTACATAGACCCGCTTGGTGCGTCCTCTGTCGATAAAATCATTGACGTACTGCCCGCCCCAGGCGATTTCTAAATTGCTGTTGACGGTATCGGCATCTAGGCTGAACTGCCCGGCGCGCAGATCGTCGATATTAATCAAAAGCTGCGCGGCATCATCCTGCACATCATAGCGCACGTTATAGAGCAGCGGCGAGGCATTGGCGTTCTCCACCATCGAGCGCACATCGGCCAAAAACTGTCGATGGCTCTGCCCGCTGCTGTTTAAAACCTGCACCGAAAATCCCGACGAGCTGCCCAGGCCGCGAATGGAGGCGGGCAGATAGAAATTGATGGAGGCATCCGGATAGTTCTGAAAGCGCCGCTTGGCCCGATCCAGGATGGCAAAAGCGCTGCCCTCAGGATCAGTGCGCTCCTCCCAGGAGGTCAGTCGCACATTGCCCATGGCAGCCGCCTGCCCCGAGACCGCACCGCCTCCGCTGCCTAAGGTAAGCTGAAAGCCACGCACATAGGCGCGCTCCTCGCGCAGGAAGTAATCCTGCACCTCCAGCGCGACCTTTTTGGTCATCTCCTGCGTCGAGCCCGGCGGAAGCATAATGCGCGCGGAGATCATGCCCTGATCTTCAGTCGGCACAAAGGAGGTCGGAAGATACCAAAAAAGGCCGCCGGCCCCTAAGGTAAAGATAAAAAAGAGCGCCAGGGCGCAGCCGCGATGCCGTAAAAAAAAGCTCACCGCGCGCTCATAACGGCGCCGGCTCCAGGCAAAGAGCGCATCAAAGAGCGCCAGCGCGAAATTCAGGCTCAGGCGCCGGCCGGAAAAATCCTGCAGGGACAGATAATCCTTAGGGGTGAGAAGCTGCGCGCACAGACTGGGGGTAATGATCACCGCGCAGGCTATGGAAAAGAGCATGGCCGTGACGATAGTCACGGCAAACTGGCGGTAAATATTGCCCACGCTGCCCCCGAAAAAGCCCATCGGCGCAAACACGGCTGCCAGCACCAGACCGACGCCGAAAAGCGCGGAAGTGATCTCCTGCATGCTCTGTTCAGCCGCAGCTTTTGGCGACAGCCCTTCGGTGCTCATTAAGCGGGTGACGTTTTCGGCCACCACAATGGCATCGTCCACCAGCAGGCCGATGGCCAGCACCAGAGCAAACATGGTCAGGGTATTGATGGAAAAACCTGCCAGATACAGCACGGCCGCGGTAGCGCTTAAGACTATGGGGATGGTGAGGCACACCACTGCGGTGGCCCGGAAGGAGCGCAGGAACAAAAAGATCACCGCGCAGACTAAGATCAGCGCCTCCACCAGGGTCTGCGCCACTTCAAAGAGCGAGGCCTTAATAAAGGGCACGGTATCGTAGGCATAGCTGTAGGTCAGCTGCGGCGGGAATAAGGGCTTGAGCTCTTCCAATTTGGCGGCAATCAGCGCAGCGGTATCCACCGCATTTGCCCCTTCGGTCAGATTGATGGTCAAAGAGGCCATGGGACGGCCGTTGTAATTGCCGAAATAGGTGTAATTGGCCCGGCCCATCTCCACATCCGCCACGTCCTTTAAATACACCGCACTGCCGTCAGGCTCCACCTTAACCAGAATATCGGAAAACTGCTCGATATTAGTCAGCAGCTGGCGGGACTGCACATTGACGTTGATAGGCTGGCCGTCTACATTGGGCAGACCTCCCAATTGCCCTGCTGAAACCTGCTTATTCTGCGCGCGGACGGCAACGCAGATGTCCTCAGGGTTTAATTTATAAGTAAAGAGCTTGTGCTGATCGAGCCAGATGCGCACTGCATATTCTGAGCCGTTTAAGGTGACATTGCCGACGCCGTTTAAGCGGCTGATGGGATCCTGCACCGTGGAGTTGACGAAGTCGGCAACATCTTCCTGCGCCAGCGATCCGTCTTCGGCGTAAAAGGCTATGGTCTGCAGAGTGTCATCAGAGATTTTGCGCACCCGTACGCCGCTTTGCTGCACCGCATCAGGCAGCTTGGACATAATGGCATCCAGGCGGTTCTGCACCTGCATCTGCGCTACATCGGGGTTGACGCTGGGGTCAAAATAGAAGCTCATGGTCAGCGACCCCTCAGAATTGGCGCGCGAGGAGAAATACAGCAGATGATCAAGGCCGGTCATCTGCTGCTCTACTACCTGCGCCACCGTATTCTCCAGGGTCACGGCCGAAGCTCCGGGATAGCTTAAGGTAATGCGCACCGTCGCCGGCGCAATGGCCGGATAGCGCGACAGCTCCATCAAGGGAATGCAGATAAGCCCCGTCAGCAGCGTTAACAGCGCAATCACCCAAACGAGGATCGGGCGGGCGATAAAAAAGCGGCTCACTGCTCTAACCCCGCCGCCGCATCGACGCTTTCTGCGGTATCTGTACGCTCCTGAGCTTTCTGCGCCTGCGGCTCCTCAGCTGCAAAATTCTTAATTTCCACCAAGGCCCCGTCGCGCAGCGCAGTAAGGCCCGAGATTACTACCTCCTCATCGCCGTTAAGCCCTGCGAGCACTTCGTAGCCTGCAGGGGACAAAATGCCTAAGGTGAGCCTGCGGCGCTGCACCCGATGATCCCCTACGATCACAAAAGCATAAGTATCGCCCTTAGGATCGCGCACTACCGCCGGCGCCGGGATCACTAAAGAGTGCGGATTAATGCCGCCTATAACCTTGGCCTGCACCGCCATGCCCGGCACTAAGAGATGATGCTTATTGTCAAACAGCGCACGCAGCGTGATATTGCCGCTGTTCTCATCGACGGCCAGCTCTGAGAGCAGAAGCTGCCCGATACTGTCGTAAGGCTCGCCGCTGTCGTTATAGAGCACCACGCTGGAGGTGTTTTTATCGGTGGTCAGCTCGCCGAACAAAATGCTCTCGCGCAGCCGCCGCCATTGCCGTGCCGACTGCTGAATATCTACATAGACCTTGTCCAGCTGGCGGATCACGGTTAAAGGCTCACTCTGCTCGGCGGTGACTAAAGCG
The DNA here is from genome assembly GCA_944389865.1 of uncultured Succinivibrionaceae bacterium. Lineage (GTDB taxonomy): Bacteria > Pseudomonadota > Gammaproteobacteria > Enterobacterales > Succinivibrionaceae > Avisuccinivibrio. Next base: position 27,923 of record CALXNX010000001.1, on the reverse strand, counting down.
CCGACCGAGACCTGCGTCATGCCGGCGATGCCGTCAATGGGCGCGGAGATGCGGGTGTAGGAAATATCTACCTTGCAGCGCTCCACCTGCGCAGCGGCCTCGGTCTGATTGGCCGCAGCCAGCTCGTAGTTCAGCTGCGCGTCCTCCAGCTCCTGCGTACTGATGGCCTGCGCCGCATACAGATGCTGCGCGCGCTCAAGGCGCACCTGACTTATCTTCAGCTCCGCCCGGCGCTGGCGCAGCAGCGCTAAAGCGTTTTTATAATCCGCCTGCAGCCGCCGGTCATCGAGAATATAGAGAATATCGCCGGCTTTGACCTCCGCGCCCTGCTCAAAACGGCGCTCTTTGACAATACCGGTGATCTGCGGCCTGACTTCTGCGCTCAGATAGGGCTGCACGCGGCCGTTCAATACCGAGGTAATGGTCACCTCCTGATATTTAACGCGCACAGTCTGCACCGGTACCGCAGCTTTGCGCACCGTCGAGGGCACTTCCTCGCCGCAGCCAATGAGAACTGCAGACAGCAGCACTGCAAAAAGGAGCAGCAGTTTTTTATTCTTGATCAGGCAGTTTAATTTCATCACTGTGATCTTATTCTATCCTGCGCTCAATGCAAGCGCTGCCGCCTCAAGGTGCAGTAAGAAGCGGGCAAAAGCCCCTGCGGTCTGCTAAAATCACGGGCAGCTTAAGACAGGAGAGCTTACTTATGTCACAGATTACCCGCTTGCAGCCTGACTGCCCGCCCGACGCGCATAAAGTGATGCGCGAGCCGGAAAATAAATTAAACGCCCTGCTTGCCGTCAAGGTTAACTTAAACGAGCTTGAGACCTTCGGCGCCGCCGATGCCGCCGAGGTGCTGGCCTTAATGAGCAGCAGCCCCAATCTTATCTGCACAGAGGAGGTCTACGCCAGGATCTGTGCGCAGGCAGAAGCCGCTGAAATTAAGCCCAATCTAACCGTGATTGCCGGGGATACGGCCCATCTGCGCTATTTTGACGGCGCCCAGGGACCTGAGCTTAAGTTCTACGACTTTGCCGGAGCTTATCAGAATGCGGAGCACTTTTTAGAGCACTTAAGCGAGCAGTGCATCATCAGCGTGGATATGCTCTCGATGCTCATTCTGCGTTCCATCTCAACGGTCTATCCTTGGGACAAGCTCCTTGCCGGCGACTTTATCCGCCAGTATTTAACCGCCAGCGCCCCGCTGACCACTAAGGACAAAGAGCTTTTAACCGACATCCGCTACGGCCGGGCCTCCAGCGATATCAAGAAGACCGAGCCTGCGGCTTATCAATTCCTGCGCCTGGAGCGCAAGCTGTTCCTGCAGTATCCTTCTGAAGACTAAGGACTTTTATGGCGGCATATACTATCGACAGCGTCGTGGAGCTCACAAAGGATCTGATTGCCAAACAGAGTCTTACCCCCGAGGATGCCGGCTGTCAGGAGCTGACAGGCAGGATCCTCGCTGACGCAGGCTTCAGCCTTGAGACTGTCAGTAAGGACGGCACGGTCAACCTCCTGGCCCTGCACGGCAGCGGCGCTCCCTTTACCTTATTTTTAGGCCATACCGATGTGGTGCCGCCAGGCCCGGCCGAGCATTGGACCTATCCGCCCTTTGCCGGCACCGTGGCCGCACAGGACGGCGAGGAGCTGCTCTACGGACGCGGCAGCGCCGATATGAAAGGCTCCGATGCCGCCATGACCCTGGCTCTGGCCGCCTTTGTGCAGGCCCATCCGGAGCATCAGGGCACCGTAGGCCTGCTGCTGACCTCCAACGAAGAAGGCGACGGACGCGGCGGCGTCCAGGATGTCGCCGCTCTGCTCAAGGAGCGCGCTCTGATCCCCGATTACTGCTTAGTAGGCGAGCCTTCGGCCGCACAGACCTTAGGCGATACCGTAAAGATAGGCCGGCGCGGCTCGCTGACGGCGCATATTACAGTGATCGGCAAACAGGGGCATGTGGCCTATCCCGAGCGCTTAATCAACCCGGTGCATCAGGCGGCATCCTTGATTGCACGGCTCGCAGCGCCTTTAGATCAGGGCAATGACAGCTTCCCGCCCACCTCCTTTGAGGTTACCAATATTAAAGCGGGAACCGGAGCGGAAAACGTGGTGCCGGAAAGCTGTTATTTCATGTGCAATTGGCGCTATAACAATCTGCAGAGTCCTGAGAGCATTGAGCGCTTTATTAATGCGGCCATTGCCGAACTGAAGCTTAACTGCAGGGTACAGCTTAAAGTCAACGGTCTGCCCTTCCTGTCCGCGCAGGGGGCTCTGCTTGAGGCGGTGCTGACCGCCATCGCCGAAAGCAGGCCTGAAATTAAGCCGCAGCTGTCCACCTCCGGCGGCACCTCCGACGGGCGCTTTATCGCTCCCTTAGGAACGCAGGTCTTAGAATTCGGCCCCTGCGCATCTACAATTCATCAGATTGATGAGCGGGTGCAGGTTAAAGATCTCAAGCTGCTGCCCAAACTCTACCTGCGCGTGCTGGAGCTGCTGCAGCTGTAAGGCAGCAAAAAAGCTCTGATCTGCAGTTAATCAGGCTTCCCTGCAGATTAAGGCCTTTGACCCTTGGGCTGAAAACTGAAGGGCTGGAGACAAAATCCCCTCACTGCACAGCTTTGGCTTTTTTCTGAGAGTGAGGGGGGTTGGCCTCTTAGAATTAAGCTAACAGGAAATGCTCAGCATCGAGCGCTGCTTTGCAGCCGCTGCCTGCCGAAGTAATGGCCTGGCGATAGATGCGATCAGAGCAGTCGCCGGCGGCAAAGACGCCCGGCTCAGACGTCGCCTGTGCGCTGCCTTTGCCGATCACGATAAAGCCGTCCTTGTCGAGCTCAATCTCATCTTTAAACAGTTCAGTCTGCGGCAGATGGCCGATAGCGGCAAAGACGCCGGACACCGGCAGCTCTTTGACCTCGCCCTGCTGCTTAAGCACTAAGCCGGTTAAGCGCTCGCCGTCGCCCTTGACCTCCTGCACGATCGCATTGAGGACAAATTCGGCTTTGCCTTCAGCGGCCTTGGCCTTGAGCTTATCGACCAGAACAGCCTCAGCTCTAAAGCCCTCGCGGCGGTGAATTAAATAGACCTTAGCGCACATCTGCGTTAAGAACAGAGCCTCGACAAAGGCCGCCGAGCCGCCTCCTACTACAGCCACTTCCTTGCCTCTAAAGAAGAAGCCGTCGCAGGTAGCACAGGCTGAGACGCCCTTGCCCTTGTACTGATCTTCACCCGGCACGCCCAAGTAGCGCGGAGCAGCGCCGGTGGCGATGATCACCGTTCTGGTCTTAAGCATCCTGCCCGAGCCCAGGGTTAAGGTCTTGACCGGTCCCTTGAGCTCAGCCTTTACCACCTTATCGGAGATAAACTCGGTGCCCAAGGATTTGGCATGCTGCTGCAGCTTTTCCATCAGATCAAAGCCTGAAGGCGAGCCCATGGCCCCCGGATAGTTTTCAATTTCCGGAGTAGTCACCAGCTGACCGCCAGGATTATCGCCCGTGATCAGCACCGGCTTTAAGTTGGCGCGGCTGGTATATACGCCGGCGGCGCAGCCGGCAGGTCCGGAGCCGATAATAACCGTATTTAAGAGCTCGTCCGTCATAGCTTTAATCCTCTTTACCAATGATGCCAATTACGGTGATGACGCATGAAGTGGTGCGGTCTGCGGCCGTCCTGATAATAGCCCGGCACGGCATCTGCGCCATTATCTTCTACATATTGTTGCATAAGCTTATCGTATTGTGCATCCAACCGATTTTTTAAATCAACTACAGTCTTAGCCTGAGCGCGGATCTCGGCTGAGCTGCTTTCCGGATCCTGCCGCAGCCCCTGCAGCACATTGCGCTCGACAAAAAGCAGATCCTCCAGCTTATCAATTTCCGCAGCCGCCTCACTGTATCGCTCATCACTCATAATATCGGACAGCGAGCGGTACGGGCAGTCCTGCGCATAGCCGCAGCCCGGACCGTATCCTCTTCCATAGCCGCGGCCGTAATCCTGGGCATAGCCGGGGCCGTAGTCGCCGCGATAGCCCCGGTGATGCCGATAGTACGGACGATCATAATCATAGCCGTCAGTCACAATGATGGGGCGGGCATCCGGACGCGGACCGGGACGCATGTCAGGACGCGGGCCCGGACCGGGGTGCATGTCAGGACGCGGGCCTGGACCGCGCACATCGCCGATAATCACCGTATCCGGACCGTTAAAGCCGCGCGGCTGTCCAGCCGGAGCCGGAGGTGCAGGCGGAACCGGAGCGCCGGCCTCTGGAGCCTGAGCAGTCTGAGCCACAATCTCATCTACCGTGGCAGCCTGTACCGCCATGCTCAAAGCGCAGGCAGCAACTAAAGCAGAGATGGCAGTGAATTTTAAAGTTTTAGGAGTCATAGTGCAGTCCTCGCTGTTGTATTGCTGATGGACTTAAGTATAGACCGGCAAACTTAGCGCTTTATTAGCAGCTGCGCAGCATGCTGCAAAGAAAATTCCAAAAGCTGCGCCCCGAAAGGACAGTGCGCGGCGGCATACAGATCTTCAAGTACGGATAAATCAGCCTTTTTGAGCAGTTCATCGGCGCGCGGGGCAAAGGACAGATGCCAGGGCTCCAGGCCGCCGTGCCAGGCAGCGCTTAAAAAAGGCTGAGTAAAGCCTAAGGCGGGCGCTTCCTGCTGTAAAAACTGCCCTAATGGATAGAAATACGCTCCCGGCTCATATTCATGAAAGGTCAGCTGCAGCTTTTGGCCTGGCGGCAGCAGATTGGAGGCATAGACGTCAAAATCAGTACCTAAATGATGCCGCGACAGTCCCGGCACCGCCGAAAAATACGTAATGGCCTTAATCTTATCCTCGGTACTGAAGGCGCTGATATTAAGCGGCTGTTCATCCGGCCCCAGAACCGGCCGCCTGCCGTTGAATTTGGCGGTAAAAATCTCCAGCTGCCTGACAAAACTGCGATAGGCGGAGCAGATCTTAAGCTCAATGCCGCAGTGAGCGGCCCGGCGCTGCAGCTGCGTGAAAGCATCCCAGCTTACCTGATCGGCGTTAAAAGCAAAATCGCCGTCATGAGCATCAATGAGGCAGCGCCCCGGGAAGAGCCGATCCTCGAGGGCCGCCAGGATCTTTTCATCGTATGCCATAGCGCTGTTCCAAAGCCGCAGCCCGCAGCTTTAAGGCCTGATCGCCCTGCTCTTTGACCGCATTCAGCAGTGAGGCCGCTTCAGCACGATTGTCCGACTCGCAGTACAGCTGCGCCATATTGAGCAGATCGGTAAGCTCGCGGCGGCTCTGCTCACTGAGCCTGCCGCCAGGCTCAGCAGGTGCAGAGGACAGCATGTTCAAAAGACCTTCTTCACTCACCGCACCTGTATGCAGATCAGGCGTCGCCTCGGCAGCTGCCGCCGGCGACGCAGAGTGCGGCTTCGCGGCTGTGGTGATATCAAAATCTTCTTCATCCGGCACCGCCCAGCTTACAACTTCACCGGAAGCGGACGGCTCCGCTGCAGGAGCAGCGGCTTGAGTCTCAGGCTCTGCCGGCGCTTCAGTTTCCGCAGGCGCTGCAGGTGCAGGATCTGCCTCATCGCTATCAGCAGCTGGAGCTTCAGGCATGGCAGGCTCAACCGCCGGAACAGGATCCGGCGCTGCTTCAGCTGCCGGTTCAGGATCGGGAGCTGATTTCTCAGCTGACGGCGGCATAAAGCGCTGATTGAGCGCACTGATCACCTCAGCCTGTGCGTTCTTGTCTTTTGGCTGCAGCTCTGCACTCTCAGGCACTGCTGTCTCAGCCTTGGATGCGTCGGAGAGCTGACGCTTTAAATTATCATCCACCGTCTTGCCGTTTAAGAATTGATCAAATACAGAAAACAGCGGATCGTCCGGCTTAATCTCAGCCTCTGCCGGATCCTGAGCTTTAGGCGGCTGCGGGCTTAACTGCGCCTCAGCTGCCGGCCCCTGCTCTTCAGCAGGCTGTGTCTGCGCGGTGCCCAGCTGCTCGCCAATAGCGGACGGCGGCTCATCAGGGGCCGGCTGTCCGCCAAACTGCGCGCGCAGGCGTGCGGCGTCCTCACTCTCCTCCGGCTTTGCAGCGTGCGCATCGGCATCCGGATGCAGCGCGGCAGCTGCCGCAGCCGCTTCCTCAGGCACATCCGGAGCTGCGCCGGCTGCGCTCTCAGCCGGCGCCTGCGGTTTTGGGTCAGACGGCTCCTTTAAAGCATCCTCCTGCTGCAAAGCTGACTTATCATCTGCACTGCGGGGCGGCTCAGCTTCAGGCTGCTGCGTTTCTGTCTGATGCTGCTCAGCTGCGGCCTGTTCTTTTAAAGCCGCTTCCCACTGCGCTGCCATTTCCTCTTCAGCAGAGCGTGCCGGGGCGGCTTTAGACTTGTCAGGCGCAGGCGCAGCTTTATGTTCTGCTGCAGCCTGCTCTTTTAACGCCGCCTCCCATTGCGCTGCCATTTCCTCTTCAGCAGATCGTGCCGGGGTAGCTTTAGGCTTGTCAGGCTCAGGCGCGGCTTTATGCTCAGCTGCAGCCTGCTCTTTTAACGCCGCCTCCCATTGCGCTGCCATTTCCTCTTCAGCAGAGCGCGCCGGGGCAGCCTGCGGCTTGGCCTGCTCAGGTGCGGCTTTCTGTTCTGCTGCGGCCTGCTCTTTTAACGCTGCCTCCCATTGCGCTGCCATTTCCTCTTCAGCAGAACGTGCCGGAGCGGCCTGCGGCTTTTCAGGCTGCGATGGTTCTTTTGCAGCCGGCTTATCATCCAGTTCAATTTCCTGCCCGGCACCGGATCCGGCCTGCGCCTTGGCCCAAGCGTCCATGCTCTGCCCGGCACTTGCGGCCGGTTTGCTCTGCTCCTGATCCTTGACCTGATCCCAAGCGGCTGCGGCCTGATCTTTAGGAATGATGTTCTTAGGGATCTTGACCTCATCGACCAGTCCCACCGAGGTATCCGCGGTACGCCCGGCAGCTTCCTGAGATTCAGCCACCTCTGTGCTGTCCTTGTCGCTCCTGCCAGGCTGCACCACCTCTACGCCGGCGCCGGCGGCAGCGCCTGCTTTGCTGCTGTCAGACACTTCTACGCCGCCGGGGGCGGCAGCTTCAGGCTGAGGTTCTGCGGCTTTTTCAGACTCAGTCCGGGGCTCAGTCGGCTCGGGGGCTGAAGTATCATCCGGCTCCTGCTCAGGCTCATCCTGCGCTGCCTTCTGCTGCTGATCCTTTTCTACCTGCGCGGACAAATCATTGGGATCCACGTCAGGCTTGGTCTCATCGGCTTTTTCCGGGAGCACCGTAGAGGAGAGCAGCTCAGTAGAGCTTAAGTCATCATCAAAGCCGAAATCATCATCCTCAGCGACCTGAGCGGTGTGTCTTGCCTTGCGGCGGAAGATAAACAGCGCAACAGCCAGCACCAGGGACATTAAGCCAAGCCCCAGCACAATAAACATCAGCGGTCCCTGCGGTACTAAGGCGGTATTGCCGGACTGCTTGAACTCGATGTTCTGCTTAATCAGTTCTAATTCATCGGCACTGTCAAGGCTCATCTGGCGCACTTGATCTATCTGCTTGGAGAGCTTGGAGATATTAGCGCGCAGCTCAGCATTGGACTGCTGCAGATCAGAGATGATGGCCTCGTAGCGGCTCATGATGGAGAAGACCTCCTCATGGGCGGCATCCTGCGCAGCATTGCGCGCCTGTTCCTCCGAGCGCGAGATGGCGTCGGTCAGCTGCTTTTCAATTTCCTGATCATGCAGCTCAATGCTCTTGCGGGTGGAGTCAATAAGATCGCGCACCGCCGCAAAATCAATGTCCGGCTGACTGACCGGCTTTAATTCAGTATTGGCCTGCGCTCCCGGATCATTTTCCTCAGTTAAAGTCTGTCCTTGGGCATCGCCGGCTGAACCGTCGGCATCATTGTAGAACTCATCGGGGCGCGAGGTATTTTCAGCAGGCAGGAGCTGTGCAGCGCTGTCATGATTCTGCGCAGCAGTCCGGCCGCTCTCCCCCTCGCGGATGCGGGTTTCACGGGCGGTAAATTCAGGCGGCGCCATGGTCGCCGCTGACTCAGCAGTCTGTACGGCAGGCTGGGCTGGAGTCTGCACCGGTGCTGCCGGCTGCGGCTGCGTTTGGGGCGCAGCCGGCGCTAAAGGCGGCAGATCGCGGCTGGTGCCGCGCAACAGATTAATGCCGGTCTGCTGATCTTCACGCGCAATTTGACTTTGCGGCGGGATGGTTAAAGTGACGCGGCGCAGCTGATTGATATCGCCGTTGGTAAAGGCCTGCTGATTTGCGCGGTAAATGGCTGCAACAATTTGAAATTCATTGACGGCGTTATCGCGCGGCAGATAGCGGTTGGCAATCGACCAGATAGTGTCATTGCGCTGCACCGCATAGCTGCGGGCAGGCTCTGCGGGTGCTGCCTGTGCAGCTGCAGTTTCAGCAGGCGCTGCGGCTGCAGCAGCAGTCGGCGATGCCGGCGCCTGCGCGCGCGGGGCGGCAGTTCTTAACGGCGCGCGGCGGACCGGCGCGGCGGCAGGCTGCGGCGCCGCCTGCGGTGCTTCGACTTCTCCCGGGCCCGTGATATTGATGACAAAGGTGCCGTCATCCGGCGCAGCCAGCGCCGGCAGCGCGAGCAAAAGCGCCGCGCTTACTGCTAAAGCTGTACTGAATTTATGCATAACTACCTCTGCCAAAAAATCATCTTGAGCTCTATTCCCGCCTGTCATGCAAAAAGCGTGCTCATTTACGCTTAACCGTGCAGCGCCTTATCTATCAGCTCTGCGATCTCGACGCAGTTTAAGGCCTCGCCGCGGCGGGTATTATCCATGACCAGCACCAGATCAAAGGTGCGCTTGACTCCAGCGCTGCGGCGCAGGCGCGACAAATAAATGCAGTTTTCGCGCACGCCGTGGGTGACCGGGGTAAGAAGTTCATCCGTGACCAGCTCTATGTCCGGGGATCTGCGCAGGCACTCCGCCACCTCCTCCACGGAAGGGTCCTCCTCCAGCTCTACCTGCACCACGGCGGTATGGCCGTAGAATACCGGGGCCTGCAGGCAGGTCAGGCTTATGCCCTTGGTCAGCGGTCCGAAGATTTTGCTGAGCTCAAACAGCACCGCCGCTTCATGATCAGTAGTGCCGTCCTCCTGTGTTTTGCCGATGGAGGTGTGCAGATTAAAGGCCAGTTGAGCCGGAAAATCTGAATTATCAGCAGGCATGCCGTTGAGCAGATGCGCCGTTTCGCGCGCTAAAGTCTCAGTGCCGGAGCGGCCATGCTCAGATACTGCCTCTAAAACCGCAGCCTGCACCCGGGCCACGCCGAATTCATCGTGCAGCAGCGCTAAAGGCAGCGCCAGTTCAGTGGTAACGCTCGATGCCGGCACCGCCAGCTTCTGCGCCAGAGCATCATTAACAGCGTAAGGATTGAGTTCAGGCAGGATCACAGCAGCCTCAGCTGAGCCGCTGTAAAGCCTGCTGTTGTCGATGACAATGCATCCTGACTGCCGGGCTTTCTGCTGCAGCCGGGCGGTTTCATCAGGGGTGGTAATGAAAAAGGCCAGATCCGCCTTGGCAAAATCAAAATCATCGACGTACTCAATTAAATAATTTCTGCCGTCTAAGGTCACGGCATCGTATTCACCCGGCAGCGGAGAGAGCGGATAAAGCTCGGAAACCGGAAACCTGCGCTCTTCGAGCACTTCTAAAATTAACCTGCCGATATCAGTGTCATAACCGTAAATTGCGATGCGCAGCGCCATGAGTCCTAATCCTTAGACAAAAAAGTACTTATTTTTTATATTTTAGCCTAAAAGGCGCGCCGGATCAGGACCAAAACGCAGAAAGCCGGCCCCGCGGCCGGCTGAAGAGAGCTGGGCGGTATTCAGACCGGAGTCATCATCCCGCGGGCATGGTGCCGGCGCTCTCTTAAGAGCATGAAGCAGCAGCCCCCGACGCCTAAGACTAAGAGCGCCAGGAAGGCAAAAGTCAGCGGCAGGCCTGCTGCCTGGGCGGCAAAGCCGATCAAGGCCGGACCGCATAAGCTGCCGGTAAAGCCCAGGGCATTGACCGCCGTTACCGCGCCGCTCACTGACACCTGCGGCAGAGTTGAGACGTAGGATATGAGCTGCGGCACGATGTTGGCAGCCCCCAGCCCGATAAGCAGGAAGCCTGAAAGCACGCCTGGCACGCTCTTCTGTGTCAGCACCAGCGCAAAACCGGCGGCAATCACCACCGATCCCAAGGTGAGGACGCGGCGGCGGCCGCAGCGGGCAACCAGACTGTCCCCGGCCAGGCGGCCGATCGTCATGGCAGCGGCAAAGGCGGCGTAGCCCCAGCCGGTATGACTTAAATCAAACTGCCGCTGCGTGGTCAAATAGATGCCGCTCCAGTCCAGCATCGAGCCCTCGGTCATAAACATCACAAAGCACAGCATGCCGATGAGCACTACGGCAGGGGTCAAGCGATGCAGCGGCTGACTCTGCTGCGCCTGCGCTCTGCCCGGCCGGCGCTTTAAGCGCGAGGCCGGCAGCAGGCCGTTGGCGCAGAAAAGCGCCATCAGCACGCAGCCTGCGGCGGACACGCCGGCTGCAGTTGCAGGGGAGCAGGCTGCGCCCAGAAGCATGGTTACTAAGGCCGCCCCGATAAAGCCGCCGATGCTGTAGATGCCGTGCAGGCCGGACATTAAGGGGCGATGGAGCAGCTGCTCTAAAAAGGCGGCATTGATATTAGCAGTCACGCTGACAAAAACTGAGCCTGCACCAAAGCAGAACAAGGCCGCAGCAGCCACATACAGCTGCTGGACCTGACTTAGGGTTACAAGACAAAGCGCGAGGATCAATGCGCCTGCTGCTGCGCAGAAGCGGCAGCCCAGACGCGGCACTAAGGCTCCGGCGGCGGGCATGGCGCATAAAGAGCCCAATCCGGCGCACCACAGGAGGAGGCCTAAGTCCTGGGCATTTAAGGCAAAGCGCTCCTGCACAAAGGGGATCAGCGGGGCCCAGGATGCGCCGGCCAGCCCGCTGGTAAAGAAGGCGGCGCGATTGGCCGCAGTAAGTTTGAAGCTTAAGGTTCTATCCATACTTTTCCTAATTACTGCCGCAGTGCCTCAGCAGCAGATCGGGCGCAGGATAGATCTAAAAGGGCGCGGATGCAAGTCAGTGCCCTGCTCTATTTTAACCTGTGCAGTGCGTGATTTTAGCCTTAAGCGGCTGTTTTATGCTTCACAGGGCGCATGACCGTAAAAACGATAATACCCACCATGAGCACAAAGGCCGACATCACCATAAAGGTCTGCGGCAGACCGATATGCTGCGCGGCAAAGCCGATCAGCGCCGGCCCGCAGAGAATGCCGGTAAAGCCGATGGCGTTGACCACAGTCACGGCAGCATTAATAGATACGCTCTTAATGGAGACGGTATAGGAAATTAACTGCGGCACCACATTGGATGCTCCCATGCCGATCATAAAGAAGCCGCATAAGGTGGTAAGCGGATGCGGGATCATGACGGCAAGGCTGTAGCCGCAGAAAATCAGGAGCGTGCCGGTGCAGAGCGTACGCCTTCTGCCCAGCATGGACACAATCTTATCGCCGGTTAAGCGGAAGATGGTCATGGCAATGGCAAAGGCCGCATAGCCGTAGCCGGCGTGCTCTATAGACACGCCGCGCTCTTTATTTAAAAACACCCCGCTCCAGTCCAGCATCGAGCCCTCAGTCATAAACATGATGAAGCACAGGACGCCTATCAGCAGCACCAAAGGATGGAGCGCGCGCCCTGTGCCGTCTGCCGACTCGCCCTCTACGGCAGCATTAGCGGCTGTCAGCACATGGCGGCAGCCGGCAAAAACGACAGCCAGGCATAAAGCCGCGGCAATGCAGCCGGTCACCGGCAGTGCGCTGCCGGCGCTTAAGGCGAAGGTCACGGACAGCGAGCCCGCAAAGCCGCCTACGCTGTAAAGCCCGTGCAGACCGGACATAATGGGCCGTCCTACCATCAGCTCCACGCGTGCGGCATTAATATTTGAGGTCACATCCAGGATCACTGAGCTGATGCCGAAAATAAACAGCACCGCCGCCATTACGTAGATCTGCTGCACTAAGGTAATGGCAATCAGACACGCTGACAGCACGCACACGCCGCTGTAAATCAAAGTACGGCAGCCCAAACGCGAGGCCAAAAATCCGGTCAAGGGCATCGAGCAGAACGAACCGATGCCGATGCACAGCAGCAGCAGTCCCAGCTGCTGCGGATCCAGCGCAAAGCGTTCCTGTACGTAGGGGATCATCGGAGCCCAGGCGGCAATGCCGCCGCCGGCAACTAAAAAAGACGCGCGATTGGCATTAATGAGCTGTCCTGCTCTTTTTTTGTCCATAACAACCTTCTCACTTCTTAAGGCGGTATCAGCCGCTGCTCCAGCTGCAGCACGAATCAGCATATCATGAAAACCTGCGTCTTAAATTCACAAAAATACGGTATTTTCACCTTTTTATGCGCAGTTTTAACCAGCTGCCTGCTCCTCGCTGAGGCAGGGCAGAGCTCATATACAGACTCATTGACTCTGCAGCTGACAAAAAAGAGGAACTGAAAACTAAACAGAAAAGACAGTAATTCCGGCAGCAAAAATTAAGGGAGGGACTGCTTAAGCTGCCCCTCCCTGCTACATTGTGACTGCATTAATAAACTTTATACCGGCATCGGCGCGGGCTCGGCAGCGGCTGCGTCAGCTGCCGCCTCAGGCTGATTGACATCCGGCTCGCCTTCAATATGCGGGGAGACCGGCTGGGCATGCGCCAGCTTATCCAAGTCCTTCTTATCAAGGGCAGCCTCGTCTAAGGTGAAGAACTCCAGATCCTTCATTAAGGTATGGATTAAGTCCACCGACTGCTCAGCCATCGAGGCGGCATGATCGGACACGTCCACCGTCTGCTGCGCCATCTCAGTGATGCCCTGCATATTGGTGGAGATTTCAGAGGTGGCAGTGGTCTGCTGCTCTGCGGAGGTGGCGATATGAATGATCTGATTGTTCACATCGTTCACCTTATCCATGATGTTGTTTAAAGTGGTCTCCAGCTCGCCGGCGCGATCGGCCATCTCTTCCATCTGCTCCACGGAGCGGTGCATCGAATCGGTCGCAGCCTTAGAATCTTCCTGCACGGTCTTGACCATGGCGGAAATTTCCTGCGTGGACTTGGAGGTGCGCTGCGCCAAAGCGCGCACTTCATCGGCCACCACCGCAAAGCCGCGGCCGGCATCACCGGCGCGGGCCGCCTCAATGGCGGCATTTAGAGCGAGGAGGTTGGTCTGATCGGCAATTTCATCAATGGTGCTGACGATAGAGCCGATCTTCTGACTCTGATCTGCCAGCTGCAGGACCTTCTGCGCATCATCGCGGGTCTGCAGACTCTGCTCTTTAATGCGGTTGACCGTACTGCGCACCTTCTCAACGCCTTCAGTGGTCTCCACGCGGGTATCTTCAGAAGTATCCTGCGCCACATGACAGTTCTTTGCGATATCAGTGGTGGTGGACACCATCTCATCTGCCGCTGCGGCTACGGTAATGGAGCGGTTCTCGGCATTCTTAGCGCCGGAGGCAATGCTCTTGGAAGATTCATCAAGCTCGTGAGCATATTCAGCAATGGCATTGGACACTGCAATCACGCGGGCTACGGTGCGGTTTAAGGTCTGGCCGATGGACAGATAGGCGTGATAGATATCGCCTATTTCATCGTCTGGAATATCATTCTTATTTATGCCTAAGTTGAAGTTGCCGTTCTCTAAATTCTTAGCTACATCGAGCAGTCTTAAGGTATGTCTGATAATGTAGTTGGCAATAGCGAAGGATAAGAGCAGCGAGAAGATAATGGAGAACACCGTAACGCCGATGACCACGTACAGCGCGCCGGTCATATCAAGATAGGCTACTTCACCTGCGATCAAATCATTGAAATTGCGCACCAGCTGTGCAAACTGCGCATTGGCAGCCGAGGAGAAGGGCAGCACCTCGCTTAAAAAGAGCTTATCGGCCGCTTCATAATTACCGGCATCGAGCTCGCGCATAAAGTTGGCATTAATCGCTCCGTTCATGCTGTCCACCGACTGCAGCACCTGCGTGACTAAATCTGCAAAGTGCTCATGCGGCACAGCTTTCATGGTCTCATTCATAGCCGCTAAATCGGCCACCTGAGCTTTGCCCTGCGCCACCAGCTCGGGGCTGGCGCTGACCTGCAGCCGATGCAGCCAGCTGTGCACCTTGTTATAGCCGTCGTTGAGCTGCAGCACTTTAGCCATTTCATCGCTGACCATGGTATTGAGGCTGCGCTGTACTGATAGAGCGTTCGAGATCGAGAAAATGGAAATTGCCGATACGATGAGCGACATGATCAGTACTAAGGAGAAGCCGCCCAGCAGCTTCTTGCGCATGCTTAGATGTTTAAAAAAACTCATGACTATTTCCTTATGAAAACAGCAGCCTAGCCTGCACAGCGGCAAACACGGGGCCCACAGTTATTTTTTAATCTCATTATAATCCTTATCGGGAGCCCGTGCAGTTGCCTTGAGGGCTTTATTTGACCTTTTACCCCCTCTAAAAGCCCCAATCACCACCCCAAACACCTTACTTTGTTCAAGTTTGTGATCATTATCATAAATAAAGGGCATGAGCTGATAACATTTCCGGCAGTACACCGCTAAAAGATCCCCGCGCTGCGGCTCGACATCCCGGCGCACCACGATAAAGTCGCCCGGCAGCAGTCCCGGGACAGTACAGCTGTTTCCGCTTAAGCGAAACATAAAGGCTGCCGGATGATGCAGTTCCAGCAGGGCGGCCAGGTCTGCACGGCCGCCGCCCTCATGCGGGGCGCTGATTAATTCCAGGGTGTCCGCCGCTGCCATTTTATTTATGCTCCTTAACCGGCTGCGCCGCTTCTTATCTGCTTAATAAAAAGGCCGTCTTCTGCCTAAACAGCAGGGCCAACAGGCTCCACAAAAAATTTAGCTGATTTCGTGTTTTGCGTCAAATATTTAAACTTAGTGCTTAGCAAGATAAGTTTTTTCCGGTAAAATTAAGACATATCTGAGCTGTAAAAATATGTCAGAGGGCCGCATCCTCTCAGCCTTGAACGACGCCTTTTGCGTCAGCTGACAGCAGGTTGCGAAAATCAATTGAATACGGGCGTTTGACCTATAAAAAGCAAAGGCCTCAAGCTTGCAGTGGAGCGAATAAGATGTCCTTAACTCGTGCAGATATCGCAGACCGCCTGGTGGTGAACCTGAATTTTCCGAAAAGCGATGCGATGCGTTTTGTCGATGATTTCTTTGAAACCATCGCACAGTCCCTGGAAGACGGCGAGGTGGTCAAGCTCACTGGCTTTGGCAATTTTGATCTTAAAAATAAGAACGCCCGTCCCGGCCGCAATCCAAAGACCGGGAAGGAAGTCACTATCACACCGCGCCGCGTCACTACTTTCAAAGCAGGTCAAAAGCTCAAAAACAGAATTGACCGCGTCGTCCCTGCAACCGCCGCCGCTTTCGACTGAGCCCTGCAGCGTATGCAGCTCTTTTAACTGATGTATAATGCGCCTGCAGGCAGCTGTGCCCTGCAGTCTGCCTCATTGCCTGAAATTAGGACTAAAAACATGCAGCAGTTTGTATATAAAATTAAGGATAAAGACGGCGTTCATGCCCGTCCGGCCGGCTTAATCATTCATCACGCCGTTAAATTTAAATCAGACATTATTCTGACCGCTAAAGGCAAGCAGATCTCCCTCAAGGGCGGCATCTTCTCCCTAATGGGTCTGGGCATTCGCTGCGGCGATGAAATTGCCGTCAGCTGCACCGGCGAAGACGAGGCTGAAGCCGTCATCGACTTAAAGCAGGCTTTTGAGGACAACCTCTAAAGCCGCTGCCGTATCAGCGCAGCTCCCGCAGGGGTATTCCGTTCTCCTTTTACCCTGCGGGGGCCTGCGCCCCCCCCCCACTCTAACTTCTAATCCCCAAGCGCAAAGCCCTGTGCTTGATAGAAAGCCGCCAGCTTATCTGACTGCGGATTTTTCCTGCTGAGCATGGCAAGACAGGCCTCACTCCAGGTCTTAGGCTCATTATTGTATTTGCGCTGCGCCGTATACTCACGATAGCGCTCGTTGTAGGCGGCAAAATCGTCTGCGTTAAAGCCATCGTGATAAGTATTGTCCGTAAAGAGCCACTCCATGGGCAGGCGCGGCTTCTGCTCCTCGCGATAAGCCTCATCGGGGACGCCTAAAGCAAGGCCCAGGACCGGCGCTGCATAACGCGGGATCTGCAGCAGCGCGCTTATCTTTACGATCTGCGCTTTAAAGCCGCCGATGATCACGCCGCCCAAGCCCTGGGCTTCTGCTGCAGTCAGTGCGTTCTGACAGGCAAGCGAGCAGTCATTGACCGCATGGAAGAACATCGGAAAAGGAATTAAATCCGGCAGCTGCGCAATGCGGCGCAGCCGCGTGAAGTCGGCGCAGAAGACCCAGAACTCCGGAGCATGAGCGATCTTCATGGTGCCGCCGGAGAGCGCGCCGATCTGCTCCAACAATTTACGATCGGTAACGCGGATGACCGTACACACCTGATAAAAGCAGGCGCTGGAAGTCTGTGCGCACGCGCGCTTGATATTGTTTACCTGCTCAGCCGTTAAGCACTGATCCTTAAAATTGCGGCAGGTCTGATGATCAAATAATACCTGCAGAGCGTCCATAACTACTCCTTCACTCCTTTGATTTCTATATAAATTTAAGGCAGTCCCTCAGGACTGCCCGGCGGTTTAAATCTGCAGCGGCTGCAGTGAGCACTGCGCCTGCTGGCTGAGCGCGGCATCCACTAAGGTCAGCGCCAGCATGGCCTCAGCAATGGGCACGGCGCGGATGCCGACACAGGGATCGTGGCGGCCCCTGGTGATAAGGGAAATCTCCTCGCCCTGCTGATTGATGCTCCGCCCCGGGGTCAAAATACTGGAGGTGGGCTTTAATGCAAGGCGCACCACAATCTCCTGGCCCGAACTGATGCCGCCCAAAATGCCGCCTGCGTGATTGGATAAAAAGCCGTTTTTATCCATTTCATCGCGCGCCTGCGTGCCGCGCATGGCCGCGAGAGCAAAGCCTTCGCCGATCTCCACTCCCTTGACCGCATTAATGGACATCATGGCCTGAGCAATCACCGCATCCAAGCGCTCAAACACCGGGCTGCCCCAGCCGGCCGGCACCCTGCCGGCGCGCACTTCCACAATCGCGCCGCAGCTGTCGTGCTCCATGCGCAGCTTATCGATATAGGCCCCCAGCTCCTCACATTTGGCGGGATCTGCAAAATTAAAGGGATTTTCCCGCGCCGCCGCCGCATCAAACTTATCAGTAGAGATTGGACCGATGGCCGTCACGCAGCCGCCTATCTGCGTCCCGAAGAAATGGCGCAGCACCTGCTTGGCAATACCGCCGGCAGCTACGCGCATCGCGGTTTCGCGGGCCGAAGAGCGGCCGCCGCCGCGGTAATCGCGAATGCCGTACTTCTTATCGTAAGTAAAGTCGGCGTGCCCCGGACGATAGGCGTGCATGATCTCGCTGTAATCCTGCGAGCGCTGCGAAGTGTTCTCGATCATAAGGCCAATAGGCGTGCCGGTGGTCATGCCTTCAAACACGCCGGAGATGATCTTGACCTGATCGGGCTCATTGCGCGGGGTGCCGTAGCGGGTCGAGCCCGGACGGCGGCGATCTAAATCCTGCTGCAGCATGGCCTCGGTTAAAGGCACGCGCGGCGGACAGCCGTCCACAATGGCTGCTAAGGCCGGGCCATGGCTTTCGCCGCAGGTAGTGACGGTAAAATTGCGTCCAAAACTGTTAGCGGGCATCCTGCACCTCCGCAGCGGCCGCGGCAAAAAGATCGTGATAGGCTTTAAGCTGCTCGGCGCTTAATAAAAATACGCCGGTGCCGCCCTTTTTGAGATCGACGAAATGGAAAGGCACCTGCTCAAAGGCATCGCTCAGCGCCTCAGCTGAATTGCCCACTTCCATGATGAGCACGCCCTCGTCAGTGAGGAAATCGGCCGCGCGCGCTAAGATGCGCTTGGCGCAGTTCAGTCCATCGACGCCGGAGCCTAAGGCAATATCGGGCTCTGCGCGGTACTCCGCCGGCATGTCAGCCAAATCATCCGCATCCACATAAGGCGGATTGGCCACAATAAGATCGTATTTATCGCCTGCAGGCAGGGCATCAAAAAGATCGCTTTGAATGGGAAACACCTGATGCTCCAAACCGTAGCCTTCAATATTGATCCGGGCTACTTCTAAGGCTGCCGGAGAAATATCCACCGCATCAACCTCGGTATCGCCGTTAAAGCGCAGCGCAATGGCAACGGCGATGCAGCCGGATCCCGTGCACATATCCAGCACGCGCTCGGGGTGGCGATCGATATAGGGGCTGAAGCCCTGCTCAATTAATTCTCCGATAGGCGAGCGCGGAATGATCACGCGATCGTCGACATAAAACTCATGGCCGCAGAAAAAGGCGCGGTGCGTTAAATACGGCACCGGCAGGCGCTCAAAGATGCGCTTGACCACGATCCGGGCAATCAGCGCGCGCTCAAAGCTGGTCAGACGGGAGGCTAAAGTGCTCTCATCGCAGGGCGGCTGCAGATGCATGCAGGCCTGCACTATCTCTAAAGCCTCATCCCAGTAATTATCGGTGCCGTGGCCGACAAAGATATGATGAGCGGAAAAACAGGAGACGCAGTAGCGCACTACGTCCTGCACTGTAAACAGTTCCTCGCAGATGGCCTTGGTAATGACTTCAGCTGTGGGCGGGCTGTCCAACTGCTGATGAATAGCGGCAAGATCAGGGGTCATTATGTTCTCGTACAATAAATTAAAAAGACGCTTAATTATAACAAATTAAGCGTCCTGCCTGCCTGCAGACGGCAGGCTCTGCGGATCACGCTCCCCTTAAGCGCGCGCAAAAGAAGCGATAGAACGATTGATTTCGCGGCAGATCTGCCTCGTCGCATCATCCTGCGACGCATCAATAATCACCTTGCCGCCGTCAAAGCGGAAGGCGCCTTTGCCCTGAATATAGAAGTAGCCCTTGAAGAAAGCGCTCACATGCTTGGCAATCTGCAGCGGGGCATATTTCTTGAAAATTCGCATTTCCACTCCTTAATGATTATTTGTCTGTTCTGAGTTGATAATACAGGCTGCCGCAGAAGCTTACAAATCAAAATGCGAAATTTTTGCGTATTTTCAGGAATTTCTGCTTACTTTGCTCTAGAGATCAAACAAATTTTCTCCCTGCGGGCTGATAAAGGCCTCCGGGCGCCACAGATCCCCGGTTTTAGCCGCAATAAATGCGCCCGCGGTCACAAAAAAAGGCACCGGCTGCTGCGGACAGAGGTACTGACAGAGCTCTTCTACCAAGGGAATATGCGAAACCAGCAGGATATTGTCCTCCGGGCCGCACTGCGCACAGGCATATTCCACCGCTGCGGCCGCATTGCCGGCCGGAGTTAAATCCTGACAGAGCTCGACCGTACCATGCCACCCCAAAAATTTGGAGGCGGCTGCCCGGGCAGTTTCCTGAGCGCGGGTTTTAGGGGAGCATAAGATTCTGCTGACTTTAAGGCGCGCTGCTAATTTCATGGCGGTACGCTCAGCCTCCTGCACTCCATGAGCAGTGAGCACGCGATCCAAGCCGGAGTAGGACGCCTGGCCATGACGCATAATGATTATTTTCATAATTATAATAATTTAAAAGTAATATTTCTAAACAAAATAGTCGACTGCAGTTTATGTTACAATACCAGATGTATTATATAATACATCTGTTACTAGTTCACTAAAACTGATCAGCCTTACTGCACGGAGAGGATGATCAACTCCACAATTATGACTCAGCCGAGGAGGCAGGGAGCTGCAGCTGCAGTTCCCTGCCGTAAGGAGCCGTAAAGAAATGACGCTTGAATTAAAAGCATTAACCAATCCGCGCCTTTTAGAGGCCGCTTTAAAGGATGCCCAGCCGGAGGTCATTCAGACCATTATTGACTGCCTGATGCAGATCAAAGATCGCCGCGCGCAGGAAATAGCCGCCGCTCAGGAAGAGCAGCAGCAGCGCCAGCAGCAGCTCAATGAACTGCTCTCTAAAATGAATGAGTGCAATATCAGCATTGATGATTTAATTGCCGTAAAGACCGGCGGCCGCCGCCCGCGGCGCATGGCCATGCGCTATCGCTATATCGGTACTGACGGCGTGGAGCGCGAATGGAGCGGCCAGGGCAAAACTCCGACTGCCCTGCGCGAACTGATGGAGCGCGACGGCACCACTAAGGAGGATTATTTAATTGATAAGCCTGCCCCCGAGCAGAATTAGAGCTTAATCAGATCCCGATCTGTGCATTAATGGCCTGCAGCGCCGCCTGCGGATCGGGAGCCTGAGTTATAGGGCGGCCGATCACCAGATAATCCGCACCAGCCTTGAGGGCTTCCTGCGGCGTCATTACCCGCTTTTGATCGTTTAAGGCTGCGCCTTGAGGACGAATACCCGGAGTAACCTTAATGAAGGGAGCGGGAATGGCGTCGGTGAGCATCTGCGCCTCACGGGCGCTGCACACCACGCCGTCCAAGCCGCTCTCTTTGGCAAGCCGAGCCAGACGCAGCACTTCATCCTCCAGCTTAGCGCTGACGCCTACGGCCTGCAGCTGCGCTGCATCCATGGAGGTGAGCACGGTCACGCCGATAAGGATAGGCCGCTGCGAAAGCCTGGCCACGGCCTCTGCTGCCGTCTGCAGCATCACCGGGCCGCCCAGGCAGTGCACATTGAACATATACACGCCCAAGGAAGCGGCTGCTGTTAAGGCTTTAGCCACCGTTACCGGGATATCGTGAAACTTTAAGTCAAGAAAGATCTTAAAGCCTCGTGCAGCCAAGGTCTCCACTAAGGCGGGGCCGGCGGCGGTGAACAATTCCTTGCCGATCTTAAGTCCGGTCTGATCCGGGGTTACTTTAGCGGCAAAATCCAGCGCGCTTTGGGCATTGTCATAGTCCAAGGCGGTAAAAATTTTGATGGGGGACATATCAATCTCCGTCCAGTCCGCGGATAGGCTTCATGGTATCCCAGCGTCTGCAGGAAGGGCACTGCCAGAACAGCATCTGCGACTGAAAGCCGCAGCGATGGCAGGCATAGCGGTGATTGGAGGCAATCTGAGCATCTACTAAGCTTTTAAGCTGCAGGATGGCCTCATTGGCCGCCGGGCCGCTGTCTTTAGAGCGCAGGCGCATCAGTGCTGAGAATAATTTTAAATTCGGTTTTTCCTTGACGAAATTCAGGAGCATCAGCTCGGCATCATCGCGCCCGGAGGTCTGCTCCACCACTTCCGTGAGCTCCACCATGGCCTGAGCCGACTTAGTGCGGCGCACTAAATCATCTAAGGCAAAGCGCAGCTGCGGATCTGCTTTGTTAGGGAAACAGCGCAGAAGATAATCAAGACAGATAAGACCGGTATCTGCACTTAAGGCGCTGACCTCCTTAATGAGCTTATAGGCCTCCTCGCCCTGCTGACTGCGCAGCAGGATTTCGCACAGCCCTAAGCGCGCGCGAATGGAATCGGGATAGACATCCAGAGCATGAGTAAAGGCCGCACGGGCTTTTTCGGCGTCGCCGCGGGCTAAGTCCTGCTGCGCCGTCTCGCAGTAGTACTGCGAAAGCTGCGATAAATTGGCAGGTCCCAGGGCTTCGCGGTATTTGAGCGCGGTTGCAATAGCCTGCGGATAATCGCGCTCCTGCTCATAAAGCTTAATGAGCAGGCGGGCTCCGTCAGTACGCTGGCGGGGGATCTCGACCAGTTCAGTTAAGATGGCTTCCGCCCGATCCAGCAGGCCTGCGGACATAAAATCGCGTCCTAACTCTAATTTGGCCAGTTCATGCTCGCTGATGTCGAGTTTGGGGTTGGACAGGACTGCCTGATGCAGAGAAATGGCCTTATCCACCTCGCCGCGCTTGCGAAATAAATTGCCTAAGGCCAGATTGGTTTCAAAGGATGGATCTGCCTCATTTAAATAGGCAATGAATCTATCAACCGCGAGTTCCCGGTCATTATTGAGCAGGTACTCCACCCCGCGGATGTAATTATGATTCTGATGAGATTTGCTGTCTGCCCGCTTATTCTTAACGCTCGACCGGCCCATGTACCAGCCGTAAGCTGCAGCCAGCGGGAGCAGCAGAAACAGCAGTTCAATCATTGCTGCTCAGCAGTGCTCTCCGTCTGCGCCTGTACGGACTGCTGCAGCTGCTGCTCGCGCTTGTGCAGACGCTTGACCTCAGCCTTGCTGCCGCGGGCCTTGATCCACAGCTTAAGGCAGAACAGCGAGGCAATATACAGCCCGATGATAATGCCGATAATAACGCCCACCACCAGCACCATGGCCAGCGACAGCTCGGTTTTAACAATGAGAAAATCGAAAGTGACCGTCATATCGTTCGCCGAACCGATAGACAAGCCTAAAATGCAGATAACAATTAAAACCAGTATATAAAGCCAGAACTTCAGCATGACTGCTCCCTCAAAAAAGTGCCCCTATCATAGCACAGGCGCTGTAATAACGGGACGGATCAATTGCTTAGAGTGGAAACATTGCTGTTGTTGACCCGGCTCTTCAGTTTGACTCCGGGTTTGAAATGCACGACGCGGCGCTGATCCAAAGCCACCTTCTCGCCGGTCTTAGGATTATGCGCCTCGCGCGGAGCACGCACTCTGACTTCAAAACTGCCGAATCCTCTGATCTCAATGCGCTTCCCTTCAGCTAAGCTGTCTACCATGGCGCTGAAAATTTCCCGTACGCAAATGTCGATCATAGCGGGATTATAATCTGCATACTTTTCTTTCAACTTTGCGATCAATTCAGCTCTTGTCATAAAAGCTCCTGCTATAACTTTAATGCTGCGCTGCTGCCAATCAGGGCGCTGCCGCGCTTAAAACCAGATAACGAACACAGCAAAAGAGCAGTGCCTTTAAGCGGGCTGCCTGCGTGCGGCATCTGCGTTTGAGCGCCTCGTGACATCCTCCCTTAAGCTGAAGCTTAAGGGCTTCCAGCTGGCTGATTTGGGATATCAGCCGCTGACAGGTTCCGGCTGCCGGACGCCTCATGGCGACTCGCTTCACCGGCCAACTGGGCCTGCCCGGCCCTTTTTATTTTCAAGCCTGCATTCAGATCAGCGTGCTATCTGCAGCCGCAGCGCTGACAAGACTAATTAAGTTCAGCTGAACTGCAGAAGGATTAATCTGCTGCAGACAGGAATGAACCTATAGAAACTCAAACAAATGAGTAAGTCAAGCTGAATTTTCGGCCATTCATCCCATCAGCTGAAGCTAATGGGCTTTCCGGCCTAATATCATGTAAAGCGGCTGCCTCACGGCAGTTCAGACTGCGGCGCTGCCAAATCCCGCGGACGCGATCTGGCACGCTGTTTGAATAAATTTTAAATTAATCATCCACTGCACTCAAGGTTAAACGCTTAATTTTTTAAAAATTTTGTGCACTGCGGCGGCTTTCTGCGCACGAGCACAGCAGATTCGCTGTTGCCGCAGACCGCTGCTCTTTTATAATTTGTAAAAAGAAAAACCGCAGTGCTGAAAGTCATAAGGATCTTTGATGTCGCCTGTTTTTTCCAGGAACGCCGCAGCTCTGCGCCGGCGCTTCCCCCACGTGTTGAGCGCCTGCGCGGCGCTGCAGCAGTGCGCCTTTAATATAGAACTGCTGCAGGGACGCGACGCTACCCTGCAGGTCAACGGCCGGCAGCTGACCTCGCGCGAGGATCGCCGGCTGCAGGCGGCCTTAGAGCTCAAAGATAGAGATCTCAAACAGAATCTTAATCTCATCGGCTTCGGTCTTGGTGACGAGATCCGTTATTTTCTGCAGCACAGCACGCGCGAGGTTTACGTCTATCTGATAAACCCCGGACTTTTCTACCTGCTCCTCGATATTGACGATGAGCTGCATGAGATCATCTCCCATCCGCGGGTGCATTTTGAGCTCTATCAGGCAGGTCAAAAGATCCCGCTCAATCCGCTTATCATCGTGCCGGAACTCTATTTAGATGAAGGCTATTTAAATGATGCCAAGCAGCTGTTAAAGACCCGCCTTGACGATGAATACGCGCATCGTAATTTCAGAGCCCGGCTGCCGCGCTTTATTAAGCAGGTAAGCAAACAGGCCGACTTTCTTGCCCATGAGACCCCCTATCAGCCGCAGGAATGGCCGCAGATACAGACCGCTCTGGTTTTAGCCTCCGGCCCTTCCCTTGCCCAGCGCATCGACAAGGTCAAAAATCTGGCCGCTGCCGGCGCAGCCGTCATTGCTGTAGATACCGCCCTGCCCTATCTGCACAGCATCAACCTGATCCCGGATTATGTCTTAAGCGTCGACCCCTGGGCGCTGCTGCATTTAAAAGACAAGCTGCCTGCCGATGCCCCCTGCAGAAGGCAGTCAGCGCTGATTTACGATGTCAGCGCCTGCCTTTCTGAGGCCGCGCGCTTTACCCGCCGCCGCTTCATCTTTACTAAGGACTTTATCCATGCTGCACCGCCCCTGGTCGAGCCTCTTGCTGATCAGCTTATAGAGCGCGGATCAGTGACTATTACGGCCGCATCGCTGGCGCTGGCACAGGGCGCCGCTTTAATTTATTTGGCCGGAGCGGATTTTGCCTATCAGGGGCTGCAGAGCCACGCGGGACTTAACGAGCAGGAGCGCGTCTATAATCAAAGCACCTTAAGCGACTTAAAGGTCCTGGGCAATGACGGGCAGATGCATATTACGCAGCGCAACTTCTTAAGCTACAAATACTTAATGGAAGAGCTCATTGCCCTGCATCCGCAGACGCGCTTTGTGAATTTATCGCCTTTCGGGGCCGTGCTCAAAGGCGCAGAAACAGCTTAGGCGCTGCAGGACGCAGGCATGAAAAAACCCGGCATAACGCCGGGTTCTTTTTAGAAAAAAGCTGAATTAAGGCTTTAGCTTAATTATTCGCCCTTGTTAGCGGCGGCGAAAGCGGCGGCCATAGCGGTCGGAGCGGCTTCCTGCTGCTGCTTCTCATTTAAGGACTCTAAAGCTTCCTTCTCTTCAGCCTCATCCTTAGCGCGGATGGACAGGCTTAACTGACGGGTCTTGCGATCAACGTTCATGAACTTAGCCTCGATGACGTCGCCGACCTTTAAGGCGGTGGTAGCATCGTCAACACGATCACGCGAGATGTCGGAGGCGCGGACATAGCCGGTCACGCCCTCAGCTAACTGCACCACAGCACCGCGCGGCTCCACCTCGGTCACAGTACCGGTGACTAAGGAGCCCTTGTGGTGGGTGGACAGGTAGTCAGCGAACGGATCTTCAGAGATCTGCTTTAAACCTAAGGAAATGCGCTCGCGGTCCGGATCGACCTGCAGCACAATGGCAGTGATCTCATCACCCTTCTTGAAGTCGCGTACGGCTTCTTCGCCGGACTGCTGCCAGGAAATGTCGGATAAGTGCACTAAGCCGTCAATACCGCCTTCGAGGCCGATGAAGATGCCGAAGTCAGTGATGGACTTGATCTTGCCGGTCACCTTGTCGCCCTTGGAGTGGTTCTCAGCAAACTGCATCCAGGGATTCGGCTTGCACTGCTTTAAGCCCAGAGAAATGCGGCGGCGCTCCTCGTCGATCTCCAGCACCTTGACGGTGACGGTATCGCCAACGGAAACGACCTTGGACGGATGGATGTTCTTGTTGGTCCAATCCATCTCGGAGACGTGGACTAAGCCCTCAACGCCTTCCTGAATTTCCACGAAGCAGCCGTAATCGGTCAGGTTGGTCACCTTGCCCTCAATGTTGGAGCCGACCGGGAACTTCTCGGAAATGTTGGACCAAGGATCCTCGCCTAACTGCTTTAAGCCTAAGGAGACGCGCTGACGCTCACGGTCAAACTTTAAGACCTTGACAGTGATCTCGTCGCCCACATTAACGATCTCGCTCGGGTGCTTCACGCGCTTCCAAGCCATATCGGTGATGTGAAGCAGGCCGTCAACACCGCCTAAGTCCACGAAGGCGCCGTAATCGGTCAGGTTCTTAACGATGCCCTTAACCTCCTGGCCTTCCTGCAGGTTGGCCAGCACGCTCTCGCGCTCGGAGGAGCTCTCAGACTCGATCACGGCACGGCGGGACACTACCACGTTGTTGCGCTTCTGGTCGAGCTTGATCACCTTGAACTGCAGCTCTTTGCCCTCAAGGTGAGAGGTGTCGCGCACCGGGCGAATGTCCACTAAGGAGCCCGGGAGGAAAGCGCGGATGCCGCCTAACTGAACGGTAAAGCCGCCCTTAACCTTGCCGTCGATGACGCCGGTAACAGCGTCGCCGTTCTTGAAGGCTTCTTCAAGCTTAGCCCAAGCTTCGTTGCGCTTGGCCTTCTCGCGGGACAGCACGGTTTCGCCGTCGCCGGACTCAACAGACTCTAAAGCTACGTCCACGACGTCGCCGACCTTAACCTCCAGCTCGCCCTGAGCGTTCATGAACTGCTCAGCAGGGATAGCGGACTCAGACTTTAAGCCGGCATCAACGATCACGTAGTCGTTCTCAATGGCAACGATAGTGCCCTTGACCATGGAGCCCGGACGGGTTTCAATATTCTTTAAAGACTCTTCAAAGAGTTGTGCAAAAGATTCCATTAAGGTAAAAAAGTTCCAGTTGCGCCCCGCAGCATCCAGCCTATGGGGGGTTATTTAAAAATGCAGACATCCATTTCTGCACGTTCCAGCTTGCGCTGTTAATTAAGTTTGCCCAGCTTCTGTTCAATAAAAGCCAAGGCTTGTGCTTCCACCTCTGCAATAGAGAGCTCGGTAGAATCCAGTATCAGCGCGTCAGGCGCAGGCTTGAGCGGGGCTGCCGCTCTGTTTCTGTCCCTGTCATCGCGCTCTTTAATCTCCTGCAGGATACGCTCGTAATCGGCTTCTTTGCCTTGAGACTGCATCTGCAGCTGCCGGCGGTGAGCTCTAACTTCACAGCTGGCATCTAAAAAAATCTTGACCTGAGCATCCGGGAATACCACGGTGCCCATGTCGCGGCCGTCGGCTACTAAGCCCGGCTCCCGGCGAAAATCACGCTGACGCTGCAGCAGCGCCTGTCGTACAGCCGGCAGAGCGGCTACCTTACTGGCATTGGCGCCCGCCTCTTCAGTGCGGATAGCCCTGCTCACATCCTCAGTGCCCAGCATCACATGAACGCCGTCACTCTCAGGCTTAAAAGACAGGTTTAACACCTGTGCTTCCTGCACTAAGGACTCTTCATCAAAGAGGGCCAGCCCGGCCTTGCGGGCAGCGTACGCTAAGACGCGATAAATGGCTCCGGAATCCAGCAGCGCAAAATTAAAGCGCTCAGCCAAACGACGGGTTAATTCACCCTTGCCGGCACCGCCCGGTCCATCTACAGCAATGACAACAGCTTTAGCCATACAAATGCCCCTTTTAAAATTCGGAGCATTATACCGAAATTACATAAAATGTGAGCATCCAGATGAAAATTTTGATCAGAAAACGCTGCGGATCCTTGCAGGCGCTCACTCATCCCTGCACATCTGCATAAATGGGCATCCCAAACAGCATCTCCATGCACCAGAGGCTCTGCCGGATGAACTGCAGATCAGCAGGTTCCGCAAGCCTGAAGCGTATCCTCAGAGTTTTTACCACTGCTGTTACAGCCCTTCTGCCCCAAAAACTGC
The DNA here is from genome assembly GCA_944389865.1 of uncultured Succinivibrionaceae bacterium. GTDB lineage: Bacteria > Pseudomonadota > Gammaproteobacteria > Enterobacterales > Succinivibrionaceae > Avisuccinivibrio. Next base: position 213 of record CALXNX010000001.1, on the reverse strand, counting down.
GTCCTCAGACCAGGTGTTAACCTAAGCTGCCCTGCTGGAGGCTGATCCGACTTTTATGAGCTCTTTGCCCTGCCTGCAGAAAGAAGCGCCCCGCGGCGTACAGCCGCACCTGCAAGGATCGGCGCTGAACGTGTATAATATCTTTTCTTTGACAGTTACTTGAATAAAAGCTCTCAAAATCAAAGACATCGTTTTTAAAAATGTAGTAATGTC